>DCGV01000047.1 GCA_002314725.1 Bacteroidales bacterium UBA1769 | reverse complement strand
TACACTTGAAGAGGATGTTTTGACAATAAATTGGATAACCCAAGAGGGCAATTCATTTGTTATTGATTCCAAAATATTATATATCGATGACGAATCTATGACTATCATCGATCTTGCAGACAATTCAGTTGAAACATACAAGCATCTTAAAGCAGGTGAAGCTCCATTGATGGGCGTTTATATTCCTAAATATAAACAGACTATGTCCATATGTAAAGAATTCGAAGACAATGTGCTCATCAAAGAGACTAAACATGAGTATGTATGGAAAGGTAATCTTTTGACAAATGTCAAAAGCTATAGTGACAATCATCTCTATTCGGAAAATGTCATTTCTTATGATGAACTGAACAGAGTAAAAAGGATCGAATATGTATATTATGATTCAACAGGTATCAATGTAGTAGGTTTGGACAGAATTGACAATTTTTATAAAGATCGTTTGATAGTCTCCAGATACGATACCGAATCTCTGGACGCCGAAGGTAATCCGACAGAAGAGACCTATTCAAAGACCTATAATGTCTCCTATAAAGATGGGAAAGTTTACAATATGTCCCTTAGTGAACGCGGTGGATATTCCTTTAATGTAGTTGAATATTTGACCTGGGATGGAAACAATTGTGTAAAAAACGTTTGTACATTTACAGATTATGGCTTCACATATAGTGAAGAGAAGGGTTTCAGCAATCATTACAACAATTGGTTCGGTTTTTGGGGATGGAACTATCCTGAATGGGCCTTCAACTACAATGCGTGTAAGGAGTACAGCTATTACGTAGATGGAGAGATGCTGAGCCATACTGACTATTTCTATGAGTTTGATGAGCAGGGGCGAATTACAGTATGTACTGACATAACGAAAAATAGTGGTGATGCCACTCTATACAAAAACCAGGAAACATTCTATTACGAATAAATTATTTCAAATATGAAACACACATTATCTATTATTGCCATTATGGCAATCTGTTGCGCAATGATGGTATCTTGTAAGAGCGCTAAATCAAATGAACCAACTCCTGAGGATATTCAAGCTCAGAAAGTAGCATTGGCTGATTCAGTGCTTGCACAAATTGACGCATACGTTGAGCAGTACGCTGAACTCTCCGACCAAGGAGATTTTTTGTATACTATTGAACTTAATGATAAGGAAAAGGCTGTAAAACCAGACTATCTTCTTGACCTTGGCCTAGCTGATACTTTCGTGACAAGAGATCAGAAAATTGCTGCCCTTTGCATCTATTTTCTTGAGTATTATGTCAGAGCAATGTATGATATGCCGACCGAAGAGGCACAGGCAGTGATTGGAAAGTTAGTTGTTGATGTTAATTTCCCTCAAGGAACAGGAGCATATTCAGATGATATCAAAACATCACAGGTTGTTAAAGAAAATTATCGTATTCTGAAAGAACGTGGAGAAGAAAGCTTCTTTTGGCAATGCGTCAATGCACTTTTGATAGAAACCAATTACTTGTTATCAAAAGATCCTGAATTATTCTTCAGTAAAATATCTGAAGAGCAATTTGACTCATTCAATAAAGAATTCAATTGCCTCTCTTCTGCTATCAATGCCCTTCTTCCATATGATGAAGAGATACAGCAGATGAGAAACAACTTCTTAACTACATATTCAGACGAGGAGAAAGCAAATATCGTAAATGATTTTGCATCATTCAGTATAGCAAAAGAGACATACAAATCAAACAAATATCGTTTCATTGAGGTTCGCAGCGCTCTTCTTCAGTAATCAACTATGAATAAAAGCCGTCTCAAAACCATACTTGTAGCTTTATTTATTCTTCTGTCAAGCTGCCTCAGCGCACAGGAGAACAAGTCGAATTGGTATTTCGCTGGAGCTGCCGGCATCTATTCCTGCTATCCTTTTGCAGGTATCATGTATGGTGGGCTATCTTTCTATCCGTACGTTGAAGCCGGTTACTTATTGACGGATAATTTTGCAGTATGCGGAGCTGTCGCAGCAATTACCGACTTCAACAATAAACTTTTCCTTCCAGGATCCATCCAAGAGAACTTTTCATGTCTGGAATATGATATTGGATTCCATTGGAAGGGCCTGTCTGTCTATTTAGACGATATAGTGGACAAATTCAGAATCGGCAACAAGTCATCACACTTCTTAGGAATCTATTCAGAATGGGTATTAAGCGAGAAATATCCCTTGTCTGCAATATGGTACACTTTGATAGGAAGTCCAACAGATCTCAATTCTAAAGGCAACCGTGCCTATTCAACATTTGTAGATTTATCATATCCATTCTCATTGGGAAAACATTTTAGATTGGGACCTGATATTGGAGTGGTACCATGGGACTCCCCTTTCTGCGGCTATGACTCTTTCGCACTATGTCAATTGGGAGCAGTCGGGAGTTATACAGTAACTTTGGGAGACAGATGGACCATCCCATTTACATTAAATGCAGGATGGAATCCGGCTTTGAAGAATCTATACTGGTATTCCTCAATAGTATTTACATTTGAATAAAAGCCATCACAATGTAATTTTTACCCAAATTACATTGTGATTTGCATACCACAGTTGAATTGATGAATCTTCTCCTTGAAGTCTTCTTTCAGGATATCAAAAGCGTTCTGTCCCGTACAGTGACCAGTGTAAATCATTTCGACATTGCATGCAGATAGACGTTCAGAAACACTCCTCACCTCTTTATCATTCAATCTGAAAAGATGCAGTCCCCCAACATACGCCTTGATTCGTTCTCCTGGAAATACTTTCAATACCTCATTTACAACAACATCCGGTCCTGAATGTGAACAACTATTCATTAGCACGAGGCCATCTTGTGTTTTGAACACTAATGTATGTTCGTGGGAGAAATCATCAGGAATATAACGTAAACCCTTTCTGACATATAGATGGTTCCTTCTTCCTATCTTCGAAAGAGATTCTGTAGAATGAGAGACAAGAAATACATTATCAGTTATCTCAACTACTCCATCAACTCTAACAACTCTAGTTCGGTATTGATTAATAACACCTTGTGGCATACCTATATACTTACTTAAGAAACTTAATCCAGCATAGCAGTTCTCCCTTGCATTTGCACTCAAATAAACTAAAGCGGTTTTATTGATTTCAAGAAAAGTTGCCAGTCCTCCTGTATGATCATAATGCGCATGCGATAAAACTGCGAAATCTATAGATGAAATATCTAATCCCAGGTGTTGTGCATTGGTGATAAAAGTATCCGATGCGCCAACATCCAGAAGAAATCTTTTATCATTAAATTCTATTAAAAGAGAGAGCCCCCACTCCCCTTTCAATTCACCTTTCCCGATATTGTCTATTAGAACAGTTATTTTCATATTATTGTTAATTCAAACTGATAAAGTTAATTGTTTTTTCAATATGATAAAAAAGCATACTCCGGCAGTAGTGTAACGAAATAATAATTAATTATCTTTGCGGCAAATATTCAATCACTATGAAACGACATATAACCATTATCTTGTCTGTAGCATGCATATTCTTAATCAGTTCATGCAAAAACACTAAATCATTTGTTCAAGTTCCAGAAGAGATTCAGGATCAAGTTATTGCGTTAGCAGATTCTATCTTGCTCCAACTGGACGCTAAGGCAGAGACCTTCCAGCAGGCTTCTCAAAACTTTATTATTATCCCAGAATTACAACCTTCAGAAGTAGAGAAGAAGGTCAAAATTGACTACCTATTAGATCCATCTCTCGCAGATACTTTTGTTACGAAGTCTCAAAAAATCAAAGCTTTGGCAATATATGTCTTGGAGAAGGCTGTAAGAGAAATTTACGATATGCCAACTGATGAAGTTAAGGAGGTTATCTTAAAACTTGCTGTTGATATAGATTATAATGTAAACGAGGATACTTTTAATGGAGATGAACCACTAATTGATAAAATTAAGCGAGAGTATGATTATTGCAGAGAGAATGGCAAACTAAACGACTTCTGGCTATTCCAAGATGCGATACTTTGTGAATTTGACTATTTACTTGCAAATAATACAGAATTATTCTTTAGAGAAATTGATGAGGAGAAATTCTATGCATGGCGTACAGAATGGAAGTCTCTTTATGAAGCATTGTCTATCCTTTCAGAATATGACAGCCAAATTGCAGACCTTTATGCAATCTATACTGACGAATATGAATCATATAAACAATGCTTTGAAACAATAGAATCTACTAAGGCTTTCTATCAGGAACACAAGAATTACTTCATAGAGGAACGGCAAGAACTTCTCAAATAATAATTCAATATAGAATAAAAAAATGGGCTGACGCATGTCAGCCCATTTTGTCTAATATCAATTGCGATTATCTTGCAACAATATACTTCTCAATCAAAGCTTGTAGTTTAGCATCGAATGCTTCACGCTCTTCAATTGTATAGTTGAACAACATTGTAGGTTCGTTAGCCTCTTGGAATGAGTGCCATGTTGGGATCTTGTCGCAATTAGGATTGCCTGTATATGCAAATGCTACCCAAGCATCACTCATAGCATCTTCCAATGCCTTGCACTCTGGAGTTGCCTCAGGAACTTTTCTCTTCTCCATTTCAATAGTATTAAAGAAGAATGGAAGTTCATCACCGTGAGCAGAGTAGTTGTTGGTTGGAGATTTCCAAGTGAAGATATAGTTATAGATAGGAGCTGTAGTTTCTGCTGCAAATGCTTTGCAAACCTTTACACTATTGTATCTGAATGTTTTGTCTATTGACAACATATCTTCAACTGTAAGTTCAGGCCATGCCTCTTGGAATGCTGCAATGAATGCCTCTGTATCATCACCGTATGTAGGTTTCAAGATTTCGATAGCCTCTTCCATTGTAGTGCCTTTTCCGTAGTAGTTTGCACCCATCTCATTTAGAGTTGAACCGATAATCATAGGGATATTCATTGAGAAATCTGAGAATGTAGGGTTGAAAGGTTGATCAACCATAACGTCGCCATCCATAGTTGGAGCGAATCCACGAGCAATACCACGAAGTTCTCTGGTAGCTACGTTACCTGCTGCAACAAGATCAGCATATGGAACAGTTTGAATCTTATCAATATCCTCAGGAGCGATACCAAGTTGAGCAACAACAGCTTCACCAAGTTTGCTTGTATTCTCAGTTGTATTTTGACCGACGATAACACCGCTGAATATAATAGCTTTGTGGAACAAACCTTTTGCAGATGGCATACACATAACAGAACCAACTTTTCCGCCACCACCAGAGTGACCCATAATTGTTACATTGTTAGGATCGCCGCCGAATTTTGAGATGTTGGCCTTAACCCACTTAAGAGCAGCTACGATATCCATCTCACCAACGTTTCCTGAATATTTATATTTCTCTCCAAATGAAGAAAGATCAAGATAACCAAGAATATTCAAACGGTGATTGATACTTACAAATACAACGTCCTTCTGAGCAAGGCCCATTCCTGGATTCCAAGATGAAGAACCTGTAGCATAACCACCACCATGAACCCAGAACATAACTGGCTTTTTATCTTTGGTCTTTGTGTCTTTTGTCCAAACATTGATAGAACATGTATTCTCTTCAGACATATCTTTTTCTGTCACGAAGGTACCCATATTGGCCTGCATTGCATAAGGGCCATAAGTATCACAAACCATAGTAGTATCCCATGGTTCAACAGGTTGTGGAGGCATAAAACGCTCAACTTTAGCATAAGGGATTCCCTTGAAGGCGATAGTACCATCTTCTTCAACACCCTGAACACGGCCGGTTGTTGTCTTAACAACCATAGGATCATTATTACAAGAGCAAACAATTGCCAATAATCCTGCCATCAATAGTAGAGTTCTTTTCATAATTGAAAGTGATTGATTAGGTTAAAATATTTAAATTAGTGGTTATTCATCTTCATCCATATCAATTGTCAAATACCTCTCACTTCCAAAACAGTTCAAAGCTCTCTCTATCATCAATGATTTCGATGATACATTCATGTTAGAGTATATATATAACATTGATTCAAGGTAAATTGTATAGAGTGCATCCAATTCACAAAGTTTGAAATCGCTTCTATCCCTTATCTCCACTCCTTGTTGTTCAAGAATATTGAGCAGTTGACTTTCAAAGAAGATTGTGCCGTCATTAAAGATATTTACATAGAATAGAATATTGCCATCTTCAATGTATGCAGGGACAAATCCACCAGGGAAACACATTAACTTAAAATTCAGTCCCAATTCATTGGCAAGTATAAGATAGACAGTGGCAACTGCAATAGGATTCCCTCTGCGTCTGGAATCTGAAATAACATAATTCAGCAACCCACTCTTTTCGTCACTCATCAGAGCGTCGCAAATAGACATCTTATTGATATCAAAAAATAGATAGTTGAATATCTCAATATTCTCAATCGCGGTCTTTTTCTTCATTCTACTCTGACTGTCAAAGTCAAAATAGAATGTACTCAACATTTGATTGAAAGTATATTCAAATTTTCGAGAGCTGAAATTGGAGTCCAAAAGGGCAGCAATCAAAGCAAAACCTTCAAACAGATTTGTGCAGCGATCCTGTTCATCATGTGAAAAAAGCTCTATATCGGACAATCTGAAAACAGCACGGAAAAACTCCAAACGGCTGTATATAACATTTCGCTTCGAGATATCTTCTGACTGTCTAGCAAGATATTTTATAGAACCTAGCACATCAGGACCCTTGTCCAGAATCCGTTTATTAACAGCCTCTGTGACAACCTCATCCCTATCTTCAAAGAGATTTACAAGATATTTAAGTTCAGTGTCCAATTAATTATCTGTTGTCAGTTTATTCAGGGCCATCTCTATCAAACCATGCATAAGAGGCTTGTAATCCGGCATGCTCTCTTTCCGATGTCTATTTGCGGCAACAAGGCATATAGTCGCAGCCTCATGACCAAGCATCTGGCCAAGGCAGGCAAGAGCAGAGCTCTCCATCTCAATATTGGTGATATGGTGTCCCTCAAAACAAAAGCCTTCCAACCTGTCAATTAAATCGGGATAGATTGGATTCAAACGAACCGCTCTCCCTTGAGGTCCATAAAAACCGGGGGCCGACATGGTTATACCACAGAAAGCATCACCCTTGAATTTATCAATCAAACTCTGTGAAGATTTAATGAAATATGGAGTTGCCAAGCGTTCATTCCAATTCATATATTTCACAAAAGCTTTTTCTATCTCACTGTCCAAAATAGACTCACATCCACTATACCAATTTGCCAAACCGTCAAAACCGAGTGACATCTCTGAGAAAACATATCCACCAAGAGGAATTTCTGGGCGAATAGCGCCACATGTGCCAATTCTCAATAAAGTTAATTTTCTATGGTTGGTTTTAACCTCTCTTGTTTTAAAATCGAGATTGGCCAAAGCGTCCACTTCAGTAATAGCTATATCAATATTGTCTGTTCCAATACCTGTAGAAAGAGCTGTAACACGCTTGCCGTTATAGTAACCTGTAAGATGGTGAAATTCTCTACTTGTACCCTCAGATTCAATATCCTGAAGATAATCCTTAAAGAAATCAACGCGTCCTTGGTCACCGACAAGTACCACGATATCCGCCAGATTCTCCGGCTTCATGTGAAGATGGAACGCTGTTCCATCCGTGTTGATAATAAACTCCGATTCAGGTATTCTTGACATATTATTCATTCTTTACGCAACGTACTTGTACTGCAGATCCGTCACAATTCGCTTTTCCGATGGAAAGACGACCTTTTAAATAATTATCAGAGAAGGTTGCCATCGGCATAAACAATTGAGGTTCCCCATCTTCTGAAAGAATACCGGTAGAACAAGCGAAATATGTAGTTGCTGGTTTTCCAATGAAATCCAATTCATCTGATGTCGATGCGTTCACCGCATCTTTCTGATATTCATTACCCAAAACGCTACCAGAAAGAACACTGTTGAAACCCTTTTCATTTGCTTTCAAAACAGAAGCGTATCCAAGATCTGAATTCCAGAAAATGGCTTTATTGTTATCTACGACCTTTGATCCATCGGCCAGATTACAAGAGGAGCCCATCAAACCATACCAATCAGACCATGAAGGAATATGCCAACCATCAGGGCAAATACCTTGATATTTTTCCAATTTAAGACAATTTTCTGCGGTAACATACATATTGAGAAAAGCCTCAGGCTTATATAGATAACCATTTGCTTTTATCTCTTCTACATCTTTTATCAAGGAGAATGTACCACCCTTTACACTATATGGGTACAATATTGAGCCGGTTGTCGGATCTGAAGAAGCGGAGTATCCCAATGGGATATAAGCCAGTGGTTCAGACATCCAAAAATGACCATCTTCAAGATAAACTACTCCGTACTCCAATTCTCCTATTGTAAGCGATGGCTTCGGAATATACATTTGTGCTGTAAACTCCACATATTGACCATCATCATTGTACATCTTAATACCAAACGGCAGAGCAAGTTCTTCATTAGTTGTGTTTGCAGGGACTGTCACAGCCACTGATCCGTCTCCAACACCAGACAATGGTTCTATTACCAAATCAACATCATCCGGAACAGTTAACTGCCAGTTGCAATTAGCCTCAATATAGACTTCAACTTGATATTGTCCATCCCATGGAACATCACTTTTATTATAATACACAGCACCATAAGGTTCTGGACCAAGTTCATTACAAGATGCAAGTACAAAAGAGGCAAAAGCCATTAAAAATAAAAATCTCTTCATTTCTTTAAAATTAAAAAACACGGAATACCCTCTAACACTATGCCGTATTAGAATTTTAATAATAAACAGCCGTTATCTTATATCAAGCACGTAAGGTAAGCGTGACATCACCTGTATTGATGTTGTATTTTTGAACTCCGAGTATGCGGCTTCAACTACGGAGAGTGGATCAGAAGCTGCTTCAAGTGAAACTTTGGCACTTTCCAATGTACTCAAAATCTTATCCAAATTGCTCTTTACAGCAGGGTACTCAACCAGTTTGTATGATGACAAACCACTCATTGCCTCTGTGTAGTTCAAAGCATCCACAAGAGAGCCTATCTCATCGACAAGTCCATTGGCAAGTGCATCATTACCAGCCCAAACTCTGCCCTGTCCAATCTCGTCAACATATGAAGGTTCCAAGTTACGGCCTTCAGAGACAATGAAAACGAAATCAGTATAAACTTGTTCAATCTGTTTTTGCATGAATTCAGTCTCAGCATCATCGAAAGCTCGCATCCCGTTACCGAAATCGCCATGTTTATTGGTAGAAATAGATACAGGATTAACACCCAATTTCTTAGCCAATTTACCTACATTAGGAACCAGACCGAATACACCAATCGAACCAGTCAAAGTAGTCTTGTCTGAGAAGATCTTGTCACATCCTGCACTGATCCAATAGCCACCGGATGCTGCATATCCTCCATAACTTACAATTACAGGTTTCTCTTTATTCAAAAGAGTGAGCTCACGTCTGATCATTTCAGCAGCCTGGGCGCTTCCACCTGGAGAATTGACACGCATCAATACAGCCTTGATGGTTGAATCCTGACGGATATCACGAATCATATTTACGTATGTGTCAGCTGCTATCCCCTCATCACTCTTGCCCATAACTATTTCGCCGTCTGCATAAAGAATAGCAATCTTATCCTTTGCGCGATGATTGATTTTCACTTTAGCTTTTGCATAATCCTGGATTGATGTAAATTTAAGATCCTTAACCTTATCAACATCAAAGAGATCACATAGATACTCATCAACCTGGTCCTGATACCACAATTCATCAACCAGGCCCTTTTCCAAGGCAGATTCAGCACCTACAAGCTCCAAATCGTCAACCCACTGATTGAACTCCTCTGCAGAGAAATCCCTGGAAGCAGCAATCTCATCACACCAACTGTCCCATATTGTAGAGAGCATAACCTTATTCTGTTCCCTATTTGCTTCGCTGATATCGTTTTGGATATATTGTTCAGCAGCTGATTTATATTTGCCATGCCTGATAAGTTGCATATCAACACCGACCTTGTCCAGCAAATCCTTTACAAAATATATCTGTGTACTTAGACCAAAGATCATTACATCAGCAGAGGCATTCAAGATAACCTTGTCTGCAACTGAAGCAACATAATAATTGCCATTGCCCAACTGCTTCGAGTAAGAGACAATTGCTTTGCCACTCTGGCGGAAACGGCTTAATGCTTGGCGTACCTCTTCAGCCTGAGCAATACCCATATTCAATGACTCCGGAGTCATGTAGATGAATTTGATGGCAGGATCGTTCGCAGCGGCATCGATAGCTTTTGCAAAAGAGAGAACTGACAGAGATGTATTTGTATTGAAAGAGCCAGAAGTAATGTCAATGTCAAATGACTCTTTTGATTGTTCACCTATAGGAGAATTGAAATCAATCTTCAAAATAGTACTTGATGGAATTGTTGGTTCGGATTGTGTTGACAAAGAGGCAATTGAACCAAGAATACTGATACCAAGAATTGATAATACAACGAATGCCACAATACACCCCAACAGTGATGCAAAAAAGATTTTCCAAAATTTTACCATTATTATCTCTATTTTAATCTATATCATACAAATATACATTATTTTTTTTATTTTTGCCACTGTTAATCCATGTCAAGAAAAGAAAAGAGACATATTATCCCAACTATCTTGCTTCTAACCGTTTATATGGTTTCATATATCGGCTTAGGCGTTCATGAATGTAGCGCAGAAGGGACAAAAGAGTTCGTTTCACTTCTTGGCCATGAATGTGCTCATCCTCACCACGAGCATCACGATGAGAATTGTCACCATGACGGGGCTTGTCATCATGAGGGAGGATGTTGCCATACCACCATCTACTCCATCTCCGAAGCTGACAATGGTGGCGGCAACGATGCACTTCACAACTATATTCCAGATTTATCTTCTATCCTGATCAATAATATCTTTGATTTCAAAGCTTTTGAGATCATCCACAATCAGGATATGTATTACTTCTTCCCTCTTATTTTCGAAAGTGTCAAGCGACTCGCTGTATTGAGATTGTAATAGGATAACTACGCCCTTTCGGTAAAAGTTATTAATCACTAAACTATTATAAATCAATACATTATGAATAAATTTATTATTTGTGCATTGTTATGTTCGTTTTCACTGTACATCTATGCACAAACACCTCAAACAGAGTTATCAAATATCATAGAAGAGGAGGACGAGATTGAAGCCACTGTCGTTTCTGGTAAGCAATCCACTCTCCCAAAAATGAAAGCTGTCAAGACAGAGGTAATAACAGCAGCAGGACTTTGCAAGATGGCATGCTGTAACCTTGCAGAGAGTTTTGAGAACTCAGCTAGTGTTACAGTAGGTTACTCAGATGCAATTACTGGTGCAAAACAGATAAAATTATTGGGCCTCTCAGGCATATATACACAGATGCTTGATGAGAACAGGCCTATTCTAAGAGGTTTATCAGCACCTTTTGGAATGTCTTATATACCAGGTCAATGGCTTGAGAGTATCCAAATAGCCAAAGGACCATCCTCAGTTATTAACGGACTTGAGGCAATCACAGGTCAAATAAACCTTGAACATCGCAAGCCAACCGACGAGACGCCCCTATTCATAAACCTATACGGCAGTTCTGACTCCATGTATGAAGCCAATGTAATCTCAGCACTCCAATTGAATGAACGTTGGAGCACAGTGCTGTTTACACATGCTTCAGGTATGAGTATGGAGATGGATCACAACGGCGATGGATTCAGAGATGAGCCACTTTCCAACCAGTACAATATCGGCAACAGGTGGTTATATTACGACCCAAGCGGGCTACAAATACGATTTGGTGTAAAGGGAGTCATCGACGATAGGATGGGAGGTCAAATCAATTCACCTAAGGAACGTAGCCTCGAACTATGGAATTCAAATCTTAAGAACAAGGATTTCAACGGTTATTTCAAAATTGGCTTACCTATGGATGAAGAGCAGAAATCAAGTATAGCAATGATTGTCGATTACACTTATCACGACATAGATGGATTCTTTGGTTTGAAAGATTATTCCGGGGAACAAAACTCCGTGTTCGTCAACATCCTTTATGACAACCATATCAATGATAACCATCGTTTTGAGATAGGTCTGACCAGTCAAATCGACGATATAGGTGAATATTATACCCAACACTATCTAATGTCAGACTTTACCGCGCTAACATATTCGAAAAGAGATGACAGATTGATGGGCGCATCAGCAGAGTACACATACACACAGGACGACAAATTGACAATCATGGGAGGTATAAGAGCTGACCTTCATAACAATTATGGTCTTCTCTTCGCCCCAAGGGCTTCTGTCAAGTATGCATTCTGCGACGAAATAGTATTCCGAGCTTCAGGTGGACGCGGTTTTCGTGCCACTAATATCTTCGCTGACAATATTGGCATCTTTTCAACAGGTGGGCCTATCATATTGGGCGATTATGATGCCCCAAAAGTAATTGATTCCGGTTTAGAGATAAGTGACAGCCCTCTCAATCGTATGGAAGATGCATGGACCTTCGGCGGCAATTTAACACTCTATCTTCCTATCGGGATTGAGGGTGGAAATAATTTCATAAGCTTCGATTACTTTAAAACAATTTTTGGAAATCAAGTGATTGTTGACCAAGAGTACCGTCCTGGCTACATCTCAATATATAATCTTGAAGGCCAATCATATACAGATACATATCAAGCAGATTTCTCTTATGATCCTTTTGAGCGTTTCAATATTACAACCACATTCAGATACTCAAATGCAATGGTTGATTTAAGGAATCAGGGACTTGTAGAGAGGCCGATGACCAGCAGATATAAAGCTGTTTTAAACCTTCAATACTCGACAAACTTGAACAAGTGGACATTTGACGCCACTGCTTCATTGAACGGACCTATGAGATTACCTTCAATAATGAACTTGAAAGAATCTCCTGCCTATCCTATGTTATACGCCCAAATCACAAGGCGTTTCAAAGGAATTGACATATATGTAGGTGGTGAGAACCTGACCAACTACCGACAGAAAGAGGCCATCCTCAGTGCCGATAATCCTTTCAGCACAGCATTCAACGCCTCTAACGTTTGGGGCCCTCTTACCGGCATTAAGTTCTACGCCGGATTACGTTATACACTATGGAAATAATAATTATTTTTCAATAATATGAAATCACTATTAAAATCAATTATCATTATTGCTTTGACAGCAATAATAACAACTCCCGCTTTTGCCCAGAACAAGAAAGCAGTAGAGCTTCAAGATGTAACGTTCGTAACAAGCATGGATTGCGAGAAATGCGTAAAGAAGATTAACGCCAACATCGCATTCGAGAAGGGTGTTAAAGAGCTGAAAACCAATTTGGAAAACAAGACAGTATATATCAAATTCGATACTGCTAAAACAGATAAGGAGAGTTTGAGAAAAGCTATTGAAAAACTTGGTTACACAGCAGAGGAGATATCTACTCAAGAGAAATCCGGAGCAGAGAAGCAGTAGAATCGCTCACCTTGAATCTATCATCGATACGACGACCTGCCACGGCGATTATGGTCTCATCGAATTGATTTGATAGAACGGTTACAATCACCTCTTTTGATTTCTGTTCAATATCGATTTTCAAATCGTTAAAGAAATCGCTAATGAGTTTAAACCCCTTCATTCCGAGGGGTTTAAATTTATCTGACAGTTGCCAGTTACGGCACTTGATATTATCTAACAGATCATTTAATGTAGATGCGCCAGAAACGGCAAGAACCTTGTCAGCATCAACATAAATCACCCCGGTCTCACTCAAGGTCGGGTTAAATCCTTTTGGTTTGTCAACAATGGTAATATTACACTTTTTGACACCAGTTGTCAATAATGGATAGACCTTCAACATTGACCTATCCCTTATCAATTTATGCGTATCAGAGAGAAATTGCTTTCCGCTTTGAGAATCTAGCGCCAATGATATCTGTTCAACTTGGCTGGAATTGAATCCATATTGTTGAAGGATTTTAAAAAGCCAATATGCAGCGTATTTCTCTTTTTTAAGCAATGGAATAGAAATATTCAAAACTTCATCCTCAAATAGAGTCAATTGAGCTATTTTTGATGGAGTCATATCCTCAATAATGGCATCTGCTGCACCAAAATAAGAGATATCACGACTGATGGTCTCCAGGAACGAAGGATTAATAGCTTTCAACTCTGGGAAGATATTGTTTCTTACTCTGTTTCTGTGATATGCGACATCCGCATTCGTAGCATCTTCACGAAATGCTATATTATTCAATTTGCAAAAAGACTCAATGTCTGCTCTGGAAAAGATCAACATCGGACGGAGAATTCTGCCGAAAAGAGGTTTCATCCCCTTTATACCAGAGAGGCCAGTACCTCGGACGATATTCAAGAAGAGTGTCTCAACATTATCATTCATATTGTGAGCGACTGCGACATACTCGAAATGCTCCCTATCCATCAATTCATTGAACCACTCATACCGCAATTCACGTGCTGCCATTTCTATTGAAACACCTTTTGACGAAGCCTCTGCACGAGTATCAAACCGTTTCACATAGCACTTCACGCCATTGTCAGCACACCACTTCTCAACGAAAGCCTGATCACCGTCACTTGCTGCTCCCCTCAATGAAAAATTCACATGGGCAACTGCAATATCTAAATCGAGATTCATTTTAAGGAAAAGATTGGCCATACACATTGAATCCACCCCTGAGCTTACGCCTACAAGGATGGATACTTTTCTTTTGGCCGTCTCTGGAATCAGAGAGAGTAAATTTTCCTTGAATCTTGTAATCATTTCTTTCTTACACTTCCGAAAGTATATGAAAAGCCTATTCCAAAGACCTCTCTGAACTGTACCCCTGGAACCATAATAGGGTTACCATTCTCATCAAGTTTCACGTTACCCTTCTTATCGGTTGCTTGGATATGTTTGATATTGTCGTCGTATATCAAGTTTGTACGAAGAGTTACAGAGAAATATTTGGCAATCTGTGCATTGACATTCAAATCCCAATTGACTTTAATATTGAGAGGATGATTCAGATAGTCAGAGAATAGAGTCAAAGCCGATTCTACAGAGAAATTTTCGACATTGATTCTGTTATTGAGTTTCAACTGAGCACCAAGTTCGAATCTGGTATATTGATCCTCGGCATTACCGTATATTGATCTTAATGTCGGATCTTTTACAATCACCATTTTACCTGTCAATGGAGCGAAGTTTATGGAAACGCTCTTGGTAGGGTTATAGTCAATACCGAGACCTAATGAAACGTAGGCCGGAGCGGCGAAACTTGATACTACCTTATCGTCCTTATAACCGTTGGCAAATTGAGAGGTAACGTTGAAAACCGCAGACATAAAGAGCTTATCCACTGCCTTATATCCAAATTTACTATCAAAAATCAACCTATCATCGCTCTTCTTGTAGACCTCATCGAAAGAGTAGATGAAACCATAACCCATCTGAAGTTGGTTCTCCCACTTGATATTATCCTTTTGATAATCACGATAAGCATTGATATATGTATTCAATGATACCGAACCATAACCACCTGCAGCCCAATTGGTGAGAGACAACTGAGAGAAAGTGACCTGGGTTGTCATTCCCTTTGTCCAATAATTAGGCTTGATTGATGTTGTATCAGTTGCAGTTGTCTGTTCTTGAGCGAACAGAGCAACACTCATCAAGGCTATGAAAGTAGAAAGTATTATCCTCTTCATTATTAATAAGCTCTTGCAAAAATAACTCTGCGATGTGAAGGTTTACCTGAATAGATACATTTACCCTCCTCTTCGCATACGAAGGAATCGATAGGGATACAACGGATTGTAGCCTTTGTCTCCTCTTTAATCTTCTCTTCAGTCTCAGTTGTACCATCCCAATGGCAAAGAAGGAATCCACCCTCTTCAATCTTCTGCTTGAACTCTTCCCAAGTATCAACTTTGTAAGTCATTGCACTTCTAAAGTCGACAGCCTTCTTATAGATATTATCCTGAATTTCATCCATTAAGGCTACAATCTTCTGAGCAACACCCTCTTGAGGTAAATTATCTTTTGTCATAGTATCTCTTCGAGCAAGTTCGATTGTACCGTTCTCAAGGTCACGGCCACCCATTGCAAGACGTACTGGAACGCCCTTAAGTTCCCATTCAGCGAATTTGAAACCAGGACGAAGATTATCACGATCATCAACCTTAACTGAAATACCTTTAGACTCAAGCTCTTTCTTGATAGTATCAAAACGGTCAAGTATTGCATTGTGTTCCTCTTCAGTCTTGAAGATAGGCACCATTACAACCTGGATAGGTGCAAGCTTTGGAGGAAGAACCAGACCGTTATTATCACTGTGTGACATAATCAACGCACCCATCAGACGTGTAGAAACGCCCCATGATGTAGCCCAAACATATTCCAGTTTACCCTCTTTATTTGCAAACTGCACTTCGAATGCTTTTGCGAAATTCTGTCCAAGGAAGTGAGATGTACCTGCTTGAAGAGCTTTACCATCCTGCATCATAGCTTCGATACAGTAGGTATCAAGTGCACCGGCGAAGCGTTCAGCAGCAGATTTGTGACCGACTACAACAGGCATTGCCATATATTCACGGGCAAATTTTGCATATACTTCAACCATCTTCTCAGCCTCAGCAATAGCCTCTTCCTTAGTAGCATGTGCTGTGTGACCCTCTTGCCACAAAAATTCCGCTGTACGAAGGAACAACCTTGTACGCATCTCCCAGCGTACAACGTTTGCCCACTGATTGCAAAGGATTGGAAGATCTCTCCAAGATTTAATCCAATTCTTATATGTATTCCAGATAATTGTCTCTGAAGTAGGTCTGACAATCAACTCCTCTTCAAGTTTAGCATCTGGATCCACAATTACACCATTGCCTTCAGGATTGACTTTAAGACGGTGGTGAGTAACAACAGCGCACTCCTTTGCAAAACCCTCAACGTGCTCTGCCTCTTTGCTAAGGAATGATTTCGGAATGAAAAGCGGGAAATAGGCATTTACGTGCCCTGTCTCCTTGAACATTTTGTCAAGTTGCTCATGCATCTTCTCCCATATTGCATATCCGTAAGGTTTAATAACCATACAACCCCTTACTGCAGATTGCTCTGCCAAGTCAGCCTTCACTACGAGGTTATTATACCATTGTGAATAATTATCCTCTCTGTTTGTTACCTCTTTTGCCATATTATTACGTATTTTGGAATAGAATTTGTTATATTTGCTTTTTAAAATCGTCTTATTAGTGCAAAATTAACAAAATATTATAGATATAGGAGGGAAAAATGATGAAAAACACTAAATTCTTTATGCTTGCGCTTATTGCAGTTACAGCATTAAGTTCCTGTGGAACAGGATATTTCACCTCTTCTGTAATTAGAGATGATATCTATTACAGACCAACAAAAGAAGATAGAGCAGAAGTCATCTCTCAAAACAACGAGCTACGTAAACAGATAATGAGACAGTACACCATCAGTGATGATAGTGGTCACAGTTACACACTGGAGACAGACATGTCATACGAGCAGCTTCTCAGACGTTTTGACTCACCTTCTTATGATTTCTATTATGATTTCGGCGTTTGGGGATCACCTTGGTACAATCCGTGGTGGGGCATTGGCCGTTGGCACACACCTTTCTACTTCGGAAGCTGGTATTCATGGTATTCTCCATACAGTTTCTCATACTACAATCCATTCTATTGGGACAACTTCTATTTCTACGGTTGGTATGACCCTTGGTATTATGGATGGGGATATGGAGGTATGTATGACCCATGGTATTGGGGTTATGGATATGGATATTACTCTCCTTACAACCACTACAGACCAGGTTACGGACCTGGACCTGGACCGAGACCTGACGGAGAGATTGGCGGCGTCTCAAGCAGAAACTCATACTATGGCCAGAGAACAGGAAGAAACGGCAGCCTAATGTCACCTAGCAGACAGGAAGCCATGCGTGGAATATCAACTTCAAATTCCAGCTCATATAGCAACAATGGAGTATATACTGGTCAAAGGAAAACAACTGCAAGAGGAGAATCCAACACATCTTACAGCAGAACGTCAACCAACACCAACACAAGAAGCACATATAACAGCACTCCACAAACCAGATCCAACGGGTCAATGAGCTCAGGCACATCTAGAGGCGTTTACAGTGGTGGCGGTTCCAGCATGGGTGGCGGTTCCAGCGTAGGTGGTGGATTCAGTGGCGGTGGATCACACTCTGGAGGTTATTCAGGTGGTGGTGGATCACACTCTGGAGGTGGAAGAAGATAATGGATAGTAAAACTAAACCTGACCGCTACAATTGTTATCAACTTTAAAAAAACAAGAATTATGAAGAGAATATATACTATTTTGATGTCATTGACCATTACTTTTGCAGCATTCGCACAAAGTGTTGATGACGCCTTGCTGATTTCGTCAAACAATTACGAAGGTACAGCACGTACAATGGGAATGGGTAACGCCGTTACTGCAGTCGGAGGTGATATGGGAGCCATCGGTATCAACCCTGCATCATCAGCAATTATGAGATCATCTCAAATGTCTTTCACCTTAGGGAAAGTCAAAGCAAAGAGTAAAATTGCCGGTGTAAAGGAGAGTTTTTCAAATGTAACTGTCCCTAACTTCGGATATATCGGTGCTTTTGATACCAATAACAAGAGAGGCCTCTTCAATTTTAATTTCGGTATTGTTTTCAATAGAAGATCCTCTTTCAATGAGGTATACTCTTTGGGAGTTGATACTGACCAATCCAGTTATTTGAGCAGCATGGCAGCAAACCTTGCCGGTGTCAATTACGCAGATTTGGATAATGAAAATTCTGGATCATATAATCCATTCTACAACAACAATGTAACATGGCCAGAAGTTTTGGCTTGGAACACTTACGTTCTATCCACTACTCCGGATTCTGAAACAGATTTTTTGGCATCTACTGAGAATCTGAACGGTATGTCAATCGAGATTGGAGGGCCACTCGCACAGGATTATTATCGCAAGAGAGATGGCGGCGTAACAGATATGACAATCAATTTCGGTGGAAACATCAATGATGAGTTCTTCTTTGGCGTTAATATGAATGTCGCTTCCGTTGAATTGAATGTAACAGAATCTTATGCAGAGAGTGCCATGAACTCAAATCAATTCCAGGATGGATTCTGCAGATATGCTCAACAATATTCACAAGAGACTTCAGGAGCAGGCATCAATGGGCAATTCGGACTTATCTATCTTCCAAAAGAGATGGATGGGTTAAGACTGGGTGCTTCATATACAACCAAAACAGTTTACACATTGACAGATTATTGGAGATATTTCGCTCAATCTGAATTCAACAACGGACACTCATATGAGTTGGACTCTCCTGCAGGTTATTATGATTATGTAATGTACGCTCCAGCTAGATTCAATATCGGAGCAGCTTACACCATGGGTAGCACAGCATTGTTCTCTATTGATTATGAACAAGTCAACTATCGCGATATCTACTTCACTGAGACTGACGGCAATTCATTCTCATTCGAAGATTTGAATAGCAAGATCTCCAATCAGTGCAACAACTCATACATCATCAGATATGGCGCTGAATGGTGGTTAGGCGACTTTGCAATACGTGCAGGTAGTAACATTTACAGTTCATCTGCTCAATGGGCAAGTAAGAAGCGTACAAAATCATTTGGATTTGGATGGAAATTATCAGATTCGCTCACATTTGACTTCGCATTCCAAAGATGCAGCATGGACAGTGATTTCCAAATGTACAGCGATTATGACGGAGGTAACGTTCCTAAATACGTTGCAACCAACAAATTGAACAAGGCGTTGTTCTCGCTTACTTGCAAGTTCTAAAGAATAAAACTGATAGCGTTAGGGCCCTCTGAAAAAAGAAGGTCTATGACAGATAGATTCGGAATGAATCCGTGTTTGGAAGAGAAGACTTGATAATAGGTCTTCTCTTTCTGTATCAACTGAGTCAATGAATCACCTTTATATTTAGGTTGGAGTATCTCTCTGTAATCCAACTCTGTCATTGGTTCAAAACTGTCACTCATAGAGATTTCAGCCCTAACTCCAACCATCTCAAGAAGTGTTTCGAGTAATTTAAAGTTCAAATCGAATAAAAAGGTCTCTCTCTTATTGATTACAGCGAAGAGATCATCCATATAATATTCAAAGAATGCCGAAGAGTTGTAAGCAGAAAGTATAGCACGTTCATGCTGTTGAATCCATGGATAGTCGTAATCTATACGAACATCTCTGATAGGCATCTTGGAATTGTGGCTCTTGACTACAGGGATAGTCAAAGCCTCGGCACCGCGTGGAGTATAGATATAAGCGCGATTTCTATATGATTGCTTATTATAGAATTCACACTGCTCCAGAATAATACTCTTGGCTGATGCAATGGCTCTGAAATACTCTATTGGAGGAAGATATGCTGTGGTGAGCTTTATTGACTCACACATTGGCTTTTTTGATGATTCCACGTTTTGATTCTGAGATGAATTTCAAAATTGCATCACGTTCCGGTGTCTGTTTGAATTCACTTTCAATCTTTTTGCAAGCATCAGTAACATTCAAACCGCAATTATATAGGGTTTCATATATTTTCTGAATCTCAAGGATTGCATCATTCGAGAAGCCACGTCTGCGGAGTCCTACGATATTGACTCCCTCAAAAACTATAGGATTCCTACCGGAAAGTGTATATGGAGGGATATCCTTACCTACGGCTGATGCTCCACCGACCATAGCGTGCTGACCTATATGTGAGAATTGATGGGCAACTGTTGCGCCACCGATGATAGCCCAATCCTCAACGTCTGTCTCACCTGCTATTCCAGCATAACTTGAGAAGATGCAGTGATTGCCGACCCTACAGTCATGAGCTATATGGACATATGACATTATCAAACAATCGTTACCCACCACAGTTTTATATTTACCACTCGCAGCGGTGCCACGGTTGATGGTTGCACATTCACGGATTGTAGTATTGTCACCTATTTCAACATAAGTCACCTCTCCATCGTATTTCAAATCTTGAGGTATGGCACCAATTACAGCTCCCGGAAAGATTCTACAATTTTTCCCAATCTTTACATAATCAAAAATTGTAACGTTTGGACCTATCCAGGTTCCCTCTCCTATCTCAACATGTTCCGCGATATATGTATAGGGGCCCACTTCAACATTTGGCCCTAACTGTGCATTTGGATGAATTGTGTTGTTCATTATCTATTAATTTCAAGTAAATGTCTGATTATTTGAGTATTGATTGTATGGCCAGGTTTTTTGGCATAGATATGCGCCTTCATCGCTCTTCCAGCCAATGCGAAATCGCCCAGTACATCGAGCAATTTGTGTCTTGCACATTCATTCGGGAAAAGGAGTGGCCGGCTGGACATATAACCTGGCTCAATAATCTTCCCTTGATATTCAGATTGTCTTTCAACTATGACCAAAGCATTTTCCAATGAACCTCCTTGGATTAGGCCAGCTTTGAGAAGAGGTTCTATCTCATGGTAAAAGCAAAAAGTACGGCATGGAGCAATCTCCTTTGCAAAATTAGTCGAACGGGAGAAAGAAGCGCTCTGTGTACCCATTACCTTAGAGTTAAAATCTATATCTACAGTCAATTGAAAATCATCTGCCGGGGTAATGGAGATTTCGGAACCGCTTTTCTCATCTCTCCATGAGAAAGGTTCTTTGACAGAGAAATATTTACGATCTTTCTCTTGTTGTTGAAGTCCATCGGCCAATATGGCATCAGTATATACTTTAGCACTACCATCAAGTATTGGCAACTCAGGTGCATCTATCTTCACCAAGGCATTATCTACTCCCAGGGCCATGAACGCAGCCAGAAGATGTTCTGTAGTTCCTACTTGGGCCCCATTCTTTTCGAGGGCAGTACTTCTCTCAGTTCGGCCGACATTGAACGCATTGGCCTCGATAAATACATCCCCCAAATCTACTCGTTGGAATTGAATTCCAAAATCTTCAGGAGCCGGCAATATCGTCATTGATACATTTGCTCCAGTATGTAGCCCTACGCCATCAAATTGATATGAGTTATTAAGTGTATGTTGATTCATTACTTTCCGTTAGCTTTAAATATGGCGTACGCCTTCAAAAATTGTTTATGGTCAATTGCAGGATACCCCATCAATACTTCACCCTCTTTTTTAACGTTACCTATCACTCCACTCTTACCTGCGATAGATGTATGGTCAGCGATTGTAACATGGCCGACTATTGCTGCCTGTCCGCCTATCATACAATATTTCCCTACTTTAGCACTGCCGGCTATTCCACTCATAGCAGCCATTACAGTGTGTTCACCAATCTCCACGTTATGGGCAATCTGGCACAAATTATCAATCTTTACTCCTTGATGAATTAATGTAGATCCCATAGTAGCTCTATCGACAGTCGTATTCGCCCCTATTTCAACATCATTTTCAATTACGACATTTCCTATTTGAGGAATCTTTTTATAGGATCCATCTTCACGTGGAGCAAAACCGAAACCGTCAGCGCCTATCACACAGTTTGCATGAAGAGTACAGTTATCCCCTATGACGCAATCGTAATAGATTCTAACTCCAGAATATAGTGTCACATTGTCACCTATCATGACGTTTTCACCTATGAATACATTTGGATAAATATGACAATTATTACCTATGGAAGCCTTCTTGGAAATTGTCACATAAGCGTCCACGGTAGTCCCCTTGCCTATCTTAGCTGAAGGGGCGATTGAATGAGGAGTGAAAATTCTCTTTATAAAAGAGATACCACGTTGTTTGCGAAGCGAATTGAAATACTCTAACAAGGATGCCACCGCCTCGTAAGCATTTTCCACTTTTATCATTGTCGCCGGCACACTCTCTTTCGGTTCAAATGTCTTGTTAACCAAGAGAATAGAGGCCTTTGTCGTATAGACATAATGTTCGTATTTAGGATTGGCGAAAAAACATACAGCACCAGGTTTACCTTGTTCTATCTTTGCAGGGAAAGATCCTTTAGCATTTGGATCCCCTACCACTTCGCCATTCAGGTATTCAGCAATTTGTTTTGCAGATAACTCCATTCTTGAATCTTATTTTCTAATTCCAAAGATACGGCCTTTCAAATGTCATACCAAAAAATGATGTCAAAGTTTGTTTTATTACGAAACAATGTTTATCTTTGCCATGATTTGTGAAGGAAGAAAGAGGACGGCAGTCCTCTTTTTTCTTTGATATGAATTCTGATATGGAAAAATCAATAATTACAAAAATCGCAGAAGACTATTTAAAGGATAAGGAGTTGTTCCTTGTGGATGTCAAAATCAGCAAAGATAATGACATTGAGGTCACTATTGAGTCCGAAAGCAACTCTGTAAACCTAGATGACTGTGTCAAGATGAGCAGACACATTGAGAGTTGTCTTGACCGTGAAAAAGAGGATTTTGCATTGACAGTTGGATCAGCCGGACTTTCATCTCCTTTTAAAGTGTTCGGCCAGTATAAAAAAGCAATCGGCCAGGATGTTGAAATAACCTTGGCCAATGGCAGTAAATTGAAAGGAGTATTAACGGATGCCAATCAAGACTCTGTCATTTTGACACACATAGTTAATCAAAAAGTTGAAGGTCAGAAAAAGTGTGTAAAGACAGAAGTCACTGAGACATTCCCATTGAAAGAGTTGAAATCTACGAAACTCATAATTCGATTTAAATAAAAATTGTAAATAAATATTAATATGGAAGGTTTGAACCTTTTCGGCAGTTTTGCTGAATTTAAAGAACTAAAAAACATTGACAGAGCCACAATGATGAGTGTATTGGAAGATATTTTCCGCACTCAATTGGCTAGAATGTATGGTGATGCTGACAACTTTGACATCATCATCAACATAGATAAAGGGGACTTCGAAATCTGGAGAAACCGTACAGTTGTTGAAAATGTTGAAGATGCCAACAAGGAGATTTCAATCGAGGAGGTAAAGAAAATCGATGACTCATTTGAATTGGGTGAGGAATATCCAGAAAAATTCGCACTTGAGACATTTGGAAGGAGGGGTATTCTTAATCTTAAACAGAATCTGGCAGGCCGTATCATGGATATTGAGAAGGCAAATCTTTATAACTACTATCGTGACAAGATAGGTGAAGTTATAGTTGGCGAGGTTTACCAAGTTCTAAAGCGCGAAGTATATATCATGGACGAAGACAATCATGAACTTGTACTTCCTAAGAGTGAACAAATCCCATCTGATCACTTCAAAAAGGGTGACACAGTCAAAGCTATCATCGCAAATGCTGAGATGAGAAACAATACAAATCCTGTAATCACTCTTTCAAGAACATCTCCTATGTTCCTTGAGAAGTTGTTTGAACAGGAAGTTCCTGAAATCTTTGACGGATTGATTACTATCAAGAAGGTAGTGAGAATGCCTGGTGAAAGAGCTAAAGTAGCAGTTGAATCATACGATGAGCGCATTGATCCAGTTGGAGCTTGCGTAGGTGTAAAAGGTAGCCGTATCCATGGTATCGTTCGTGAGCTACGCAACGAGAATATCGACGTTATCAACTGGACTAGCAACACTCAACTCCTTATCCAAAGGGCTTTAAGTCCAGCGAAGATCTCTTCAATGGAGTTTGATGAAGAGAACAAGAAGGTAAGAGTCAACCTTAAATCATCTGAAGTTTCACTTGCTATCGGTAAATCAGGAAGCAACATCAAACTTGCAGGTCAACTTGTAGGTTACGAACTTGACGTATATCGTGACGACCCAGAGGATGAATTTGAAGAGGATGTTAAATTGGATGATTTCAGTGACGAAATCGAGCAATGGATTATCGATGCTCTTAAAGCTATCGGTTGCGATACAGCCAAGGACGTATTGGCAATTCCTACTGAAGAAATTGTCAAACGAGCAGACCTTGAGGTTGAAACTGTTGAAGATGTTTTAAATATTCTTCGCAGCGAATTTGAATAATAGGTAATAATTATAAAACGGGAGGTAAAAATGGCAGACACAATACGTATTAACAAAGTATTAAAGGATTTCAATATCGGTATTGAAACATTGGCAGAATTCTTTAAAAAGAAGGGATTGAACATTGACGTTTCCCCTATCACAAAGATCTCTGACGAAGTTTATTCACAAATTGCAAAGGAGTATGGCAAGGATCAGCTCATTAAAGAGCAATCCAAGAAAGTAGCCATCACTGTCAAACAGATTACTGAGACTGATAATCTTAAAGAGAATCATGATGATCAGGAACCTGAACAGGAAATTATCATCAAATCCAACGTATTGACTAACAAGACTACCGAGCAAAAGAGCGAAAAAATCGAAAAGAAGGTTGTTAAACCTGAACCAAAAGCTGAAACTCCCGTCAGCGAAGTATCCGCTCCAGAGCACGCATCCAATATTAAAATAGTTGGAAAGATTGATCTTGACAAGCCTGCCAAAAAGACAACAGAGCCAACAAAACCTGTAGAAAAGGTCGTTGAAAAGGGTGGTGAAAAACCTGCCACTCCAAAAGTTGAGGCCATTCATGAGGAGCCACAAAAAGAGACAGTTCCTGTTATTGAGCACATTGAGACTAAAGTTGAGAAACTTTCAGGTCCAAAGATTGCCGGACAGATAGACCTGTCTCAATTTGAAAAGAAACCGTCACAATCCCATGACAATAAGGAAAACAAGGGAAAACGCGAAAGGATCCACAAGAACAACAAAGTTGACATCAACAAAGAGGGCAATAACTTCAGCAAAAACAACAAAAACAACAACAATAGACCTGATCAGAAGAACAATAATCAGAATAGAGATAAATTCAAGAAGAACAAAGATAGATTCACTCCTATTCACCCAGAAGTTGACGAGGATGAGGTTCAGAAACAGATTAAAGAGACTTATGCTCGAATGACTGAGAATAAGGGAAAAACCAAGGGTTCTAAACACCGTCGCGAGAAACGCGAAATCATTTCTCATAGAATGGAAGAGGAACTCGAGATGCAGGAGATGTCTAGCAATATCTTGAAAGTCACAGAATTCGTTACTGTCAATGAGCTTGCTATCCTAATGAATAACACTCCTGTTACCAAGGTAATTGAAGCATGTATGAACCTAGGTCTTATGGTTTCAATCAACCAGCGACTAGATGCAGAGGCCATGGTGCTTGTTGCAGAAGAGTTCGGATATGAGATTGAGTTCGTTACTGCAGAAATTCAGGGAGCTATCAAGCAGGAAGAGGATAAAGAGGAGGATTTGATGCAGAGACCTCCAATTGTTACCGTAATGGGTCACGTTGACCATGGTAAAACCTCTTTATTGGACTACATACGTAAAGCCAATGTTATTGCAGGTGAGGCCGGCGGTATCACACAACATATCGGTGCTTACAACGTAAAACTACCTGATGGACGTCATATCACTTTCCTTGATACTCCAGGTCACGAGGCATTTACAGCTATGCGTGCCCGTGGTGCAAAGGTTACAGATATCGCCATCATCATCGTAGCAGCTGATGATGCCATCATGCCACAGACAATCGAGGCTATCAGTCACGCACAGGCTGCCGGTGTCCCTATGATTTTTGCAATCAATAAAATAGATAAACCTGGAGCTAATCCTGACAAGATTAAGGAACAACTTGCCAATATGAATATCCTTGTAGAGGATTGGGGTGGCAAATATCAATGCCAGGAGATTTCAGCGAAGAAGGGTATTAATGTTGAACTTCTTCTAGATAAGATCCTTCTTGAGGCCGACATGCTTGATTTGAAGGCTAATCCTAATAAAAACGCAGTAGGTAACATCATCGAGTCATCACTTGATAAAGGTCGTGGTTATCTTGCAACAGTCCTTGTTCAATCAGGTACAATGAAGATTGGAGATGTTATCCTGGCAGGTCAATATTCTGGACGTGTTAAGGCTATGTTCAATGAACGTGGTCAGAAAATTACTGAGGCCGGTCCATCTACTCCAGTATCTGTTCTTGGTCTGAACGGCGCACCAACCGCAGGTGATACATTGAATGTGCTTGATGATGAAAAAGAGGCTAGAGACCTAGCTAACAAGAGAGAGCAATTAATACGCTTCCAAGGTATCAAGACTCAGACTCACGTCACTCTGGAAGAGCTTGGCCGTCGTATTGCACTCGGCAATTTCCAGGAATTGAATTTGATTGTGAAGGCCGATGTGGATGGTTCTATTGAAGCTTTGTCAGATTCATTGATCAAACTTTCAACTGAAGAGATCAGGGTAAACGTTATACACAAGGCTGTAGGTGCCATCTCAGAATCCGATGTTCTTTTGGCACAGGCTTCTGATGCAATCATTATCGGTTTCAACGTAAGACCTGTACCTAATGCACGCAAACTTGCTGAGAAAGAGGAGATTGAAATTCGTCTATATTCAGTTATCTATGATGCTATCGAGGAGGTCAAGAGCGGTATCGAAGGTATGCTTGCTCCAGAGGAGAAAGAAGAGGTTACTGCAACTGCCGAAGTTCTCGAGACATTCAAGATTTCTAAAGTCGGTACAATTGCCGGTTGTATGGTTCGTGAAGGTAAACTTGCACGTACTGCAAAAGTGCGCGTAATTCGTGACGGTATCGTTATCTACACCGGTCTTCTTGGATCACTCAAGAGATTCAAAGATGATGTTAAAGAGGTTGCATCAGGTTTTGACTGCGGTTTGAACATTGAGGGATACAATGACATCAAAATCGGCGATATGATTGAAGCATATCAGATTGTCGAGATTAAACGCAAGCTGTAGGTTGAGACTAGAGTCTAGAGTCTAGAGTTAAGAGTCTAGAGATAAGAGTCTAGAGATAATAAATACCCTTTTATGACGCTTATCCTAACATTGCGTCTTAAAAGGGTATTTATTG
>DCGV01000121.1:682-54814 GCA_002314725.1 Bacteroidales bacterium UBA1769 | reverse complement strand
GGAAACGGAGACCACCTTTGTATGGTCCAATTGCACTGTTGAATTGAATGCGATAACCAGTGTTTGTCTGAACTTCGCCCTTATCGTCAACCCATGTAACACGGAATGTGAAGATACGGTCAGGTTCAACCATTCTTTCAACGATCTTTGCCTTTTCAAACTCAGGATGTTGGTTGTAAACCTCTTCAATAGAGTCAAGAACCTCCTTAACTGCTTGAAGATACTCACTTTCGCCGGCGTACTTCTTCTCAAGAGTCGCCATAATTTCAGCTACTTTCATTTTGTTTTTTATTTAGTGGTTAATTTATACATATTATATTACTCTACTGTCCAAGTAGCTCCGCTATGAAGCAGATCATCGACACATCGTATCGGAGACATTGCCTTTACTTCAGCCAATTGATCGCGTACTCGATCATCATAAGTCGGTTCTGACACATTACGAATTACTCCAAGAGCTACTGGAAGGTCCGGACCTTTCATACTGATAAGCATATGATGCATACCAGTATCTGAAGTGTGGGCATCATGAACCAAAAGATCGTTCTCTGTAATTCCACCCTCTCCTATTCTGACAGCTTTAATCTGACCTCCCATTTCAACGAGTCCCTTATCCATATCTTTTCCGAAGATCATAGGTTCTCCATGTCTAAGGACAATAGTTTTATCTGAACGAATATCTTTAGCAGCATAGTCATTGTGAGTACCATCGTTGAAGATGACACAATTTGTCATCATTTCACAGACTGAGGTTCCATCATGATGGGCAGCTGCAATGAATATCTCCTGATTTAGTTTAACTTCACTGTCAAGACCCCTTGCGAAGAAGGTACCGCGCGCACCAAGAACAAGTTCTCCTGGAGTGAAAGGGTTTTCAACAGTTCCGTATGGAGATGTCTTAGTTATCTTACCCAATTTAGATGTTGGAGAGTATTGCCCCTTAGTCAAACCATAAATCTGGTTATTGAAAAGGATTACATTTATATCAATATTACGACGGATGGCATGGATGAAGTGATTACCACCAATTGCAAGTGCATCACCATCACCACAAGCCTGCCAAATACTCAATTCTGGGTTTGCAACCTTCATTCCTGTAGAAATAGCCGTAGCACGACCATGAATACCATGGAAGCCAAATGTATCCATATAGTATGGCAGACGCGAAGAGCATCCAATACCAGATACAAATACAAACCTCTCTTTTTTATATCCTTGTATTTCAGCGACTTCTGGGAAAGAACGTTGAAGAGCCGCCAAAACTGCATGGTCCCCACACCCCGGGCACCATCTTACTTCTTGATTACTTTTAAAATCTTGTGCTGTATAACTCATTTCGTCTCCTCCCATTATAATATTTCATTAAATGCATCCACAAGCTCCTTCACGATGAAAGGTTGGCCTTGGACTTTGTTGTATTGCAAATATGAGAATTGAGGAAGTTTCGTACGCAGATATGCTGCGAACTGGCCTGAGTTCAACTCACAAACGATAATTTTCTTGAATGAAGAGAATACTTCAGCAGTGTTCTTTGGAAGAGGATTGATATAATCAAAGTGTGCAAGTGCGACCTTCTTACCCTCTTTCTGAATCTCTCTAAGAGCTGTATATAGATGACCGAAAGTGCCACCCCAACCAACTATTAAAAGATCGGCATCTTTGTCACCGATGATCTCTTGAGCAGGGATATAGTCAGCAAGTTTCTCAACCTTTGCAGCACGTTGAGATACCATATATGCGTGGTTTTCAGGATCTGCAGAGATAACTCCGGCAGGAGTCTTCTCCAAGCCACCTACGCGGTGTTCCAAACCAGCTTTACCAGGGAAAGCCCACTTACGTACTAATGTTTCTGAATCTCTCTCAAAAGGTTTGAACTTACCTTCACAGGAGTCAATGATTGGTGGATTAATCTCTGGATAATCTTTCATTGAAGGGATCTTCCATGGCTCTGAGCCATTGCCTAAAAAGCCTTCAGAAAGTAAAACCACAGGCATCATATGTTCCATTGCATACTTTCCAGCATAGAAAGCTGCATCGAAGCAATGGCTCGGTGAATGTGCTGCTATAATTGCAACAGGACACTCTCCATTTCTACCATAAAGGGCTTGATTCAAGTCAGTCTGTTCAGTCTTGGTAGGGATACCTGTTGAAGGTCCTGAACGCTGAACATCGATAATTACCAATGGAAGTTCTGTGATAACTGCCAAACCCATAGCCTCAGATTTAAGTGAGAGTCCTGGACCGGATGTGGTTGTAACTGCAAAACTTCCTGCAAATGCGGCACCGATGGCAGTACAAATACCTGCTATCTCATCTTCAGCCTGAACTGTCTTCACATTTAAATTTTTGTGAATAGCCAGTTCTTCAAGGATTGCAGTTGCCGGGGTAATAGGATATGATCCACAGAAAAGTGGACGTCCGCTCTTCTCAGATGCGGCTATCAATCCCCATGCCGTAGCTTGGTTTCCACTTATATTTCTGTATTTACCCTTCTCTTGAACAGCAGGTTTGATGGTATATGTACTTGGAATTGCATGTATATTGCTGGCATAATTGAAACCGTCAAAAAGTACCTTTTTATTGATTTCAATCAGTGCCGGTTTTTTCTTGAATTTCTTCTCAAGGTATGCATATGTATACTCAAGAGGCCTGCAGAACATAAAGAAGCACATACCTAGAGTAAACATATTTTTACATCTGACTATTGTCTTGAAATCCAAGCCGCTATCCTTCAAGCTCTCTTTTGTAAGAGAAGTGATAGGAGATGCCACCAGATTGTGGTTTTGAAGGTTGAGTTCTTCAATAGGATCATCACTCTGGAATCCTGCCTTTTGGATAAGAGTTTCATCAAAGGAGTCAGTGTCAATGATAATAGTAGTTGATGGTTTAACCCATCTTACATTAGCTTTGAGTGCCGCAGGGTTCATTGCTACCAATACGTCACAGAAGTCACCAGGTGTATTTACTTCATCACTTCCAATGTGTACCTGGAAGCCTGAAACACCCGAAATAGTACCTTGAGGTGCCCTGATTTCAGCAGGGAAGTCTGGGAATGTCGCTATGTTGTTGCCATAAAGCGCAGAAGCATCAGCGAATAACGTCCCAGTAAGCTGCATTCCGTCCCCCGAGTCGCCGCAGAAACGGATAACTACATCTTGTGTGTCGATAATTTCGTGTTGCATTATTTAAAATTTATATGGATTTATTGATTATAAATCGGCCAAATGTACCACTATTTGTTGGGAATTCAATGTTTTTTTAGTGATTTTTTTGTCAAAAATCTTTAAAATAGAGCTAATGATTTGGAGTTGCTAATAACAAAAAATAACCCTTCATGAGCCATCAATTAATGATGATTGTCATGAAGGGTTATTTATATAATTATTTGTACTAAAAGCCGTACTTTGAGCTATCAAATATAAATTTATTCGATAACGGTTGGAGAAACCTTTTCAGCTGGAATTCCAAGCTCAGCCTTTAAAAGTTCAAGAAGGTTGGTACTTTGTGTTTCGTCAACATAAGTGATTGTGCCATTTGATGTATCAAAAACATAGATAAAGCCCATTGATTTAGCTACTCTCTGAATTGCAGCATCAGCTTTCTCATATACTGGAGCAAGAAGTGTCTGTTGCATCTGTTGTAGATCCTGAGGAGCTGATTGTTGGAACTGTTGGATTCTATTTACCAGTTCCTGAAGTTCTGATTCTTTAGTTTCACGAACAGTAGGGGCCCAAGTCTCAACCTTTCTCTGATAATCAGTGTATTTGGTTTGATATTCATCCTGCATACCCTGGAAAGTCTCTTCAAGATCAGCTTGATATGTATTTAATCTAACTCTTGCTGAATCCATTTCAGACATTAAAGAAACTAGCTCCTGTGAATTGATATGAGCAAATTTCTGAGCATTAGCGCAAAAACCGAATCCTGCGGCTAGCAGAATAACAAGTGCAATTTTTTTCATAATAGTTTTTAGGTATTTTATTTAATAATATTTATTATCTGTTGTGTCAAATCGTATTTATCGTTCTTATAAACGACACCTGGAGTAGCCGCGATGTCGATTATCATTATATAGTCATCTTTTGCAGCCACTTTTGCGATTGCTTTGTTGACCTTCTCCTGAATAGGATTCAAGAGCTCTTTCGACTTGTCTGACATAATACCATCCTCACCGAAGTAGATATCCTGTTTCTCTTTAACAGCTCGCTCCATTGATATTATCTCATTCTCCTTCTGAGTTCTTTGAGATTGAGTCAATGATGCCTTCTCAGATTGATATTGTTGATATAATTCATCTATTTTAGCAACCTCTGTCTCAATAGTAGCTCTGTATTTATCAGAAAGAGTGTTCAATTCTGTCTGAGCCGACACATATTCGGGTAGAGTCTGTAAAATAGTTTCAGTATTAATATATGCAACTTTCTGCGCAAACATAGCTGCAGAAGAGAGTGCCATAACAATCAGTGAAATAAAAATTCTTTTCATGCTATAATGTATTAGAATTGTTGACCTATTACGAAGTGGAATTGACTCTTCTGACCTGTTGAATCGAATCCCCATCCCCAGTCTACACCAAGAAGTCCGACCATTGGAAGATATACTCTGACACCGGCACCGGCAGAACGCTTAATCTGGAATGGATTGAAATCCTTGATATCAGACCAGCAGTTACCTCCCTCCAAGAACGCCAGAGCATAGATTGTGGATGTAGGTTGCAAAATCACAGGATAACGCAATTCAACTGTGAATTTATCATATACGTGACCGGCATAGTATCCGTTTTCGTAAGGTGTCAATGAATAATTCTCATAACCTCTCAATGAAATCACCTCTGAACCATATGAATTATAACCTGACATACCGTCACCACCAACCAGGAATCCTTCAAATGGAGAGTAGCCCCATTTTCTGTTGTAATAACCAAGATAACCGAATTGAGCTCTGGCCATCAATACCAAATCACCTACAAGTTGTGAATAAACAGCTCCTTTGAAGGACCATTTATTATACTCAATCCAATTGTAATGATCTTGTGATGTCATAGAATCATAATCTATATCTTTCCATCCCTTCTTCAACAGTGACCAAGGTGGAGTCAATGCTAGAGTGAAAGAGAACTCTGAGCCCTGACGAGGATATAGGGACTGGTCAGTAGATGTACGAGTCAAACTATAAGTGTAGTTGATATTGTGAGATACACCGTTGCTGAAGATAAAGTTATATGACCAATCTTGGAGTGCGTATGATTGCCAACCAAGGACATGATACTCTACGAAGTAATCATCCGGCCATTTCAATCTGCGGCCTAGACTTAAAGAGGCACCATATATCTTCATATATTCACTGTCATCCAATACTTGATAATAGTATGAAGTGTATGAATTGGTCTGTTTAGTATAGTATGCTTGGAAGTTAAGGGATGTAGGTTTCTTACCGCCCAACCATGGTTCTGAAAAGCTGGCTGTCAATGCCTGGTAATAGGTACCGTTTGTCTGGAATCTGAATGCCAGGTTCTGAGCATCTCCAAGCGGAACAGGTTTCCATGCCGTTTTATCACCTATATTGGCAACTGAGAAGTTATTGAAACTGATACCGACAGTACCTACAAATGTACTTGCGCCCCAACCACCTGACAACTCAAGCTGACTGTCCGGCTTCTCCTGAACGTTATATGCGATATCAACCGTATTGTTAACACCATTAGGCATCAATGTGTATCCCTTCTCAGGATCAGCCGCATATTCAGGGTCAAAGTGTCCCATTGAAGATATTTCACGAACTGAACGTTCAAAATCAGATTGACGGAACAGATAACCTGGACGAGTAAACACAGCACGACGAACCACTTTCTCGTTGGTGATAGTATTACCATTTACCAGGATGTTGTTGAAAGTAGCCGGTTTACCCTCAACAATACGCATCTCAACATCGACAGAGTCCCCAACGATAGCAAGTTCCACAGGTGAAACGTTGAAGAATAGGAAACCCTGATCACGATATAGTTGAGAGATATTCAATTCACTCTCCTTTCCACCTCCGAAAAGACGTTTCTGCATTGTAACAACGTCATATACATCACCCGGGTTAATCATCAATACCGAATTCAATTGCTCTTCAGTATATTCTGAATTACCTGTCCATGTGATATTTCTGAAATAGTATTGTTTACCTCGATCTATTACAAAGTGAATACCCAATCTATCCTCCTCAACATTATATATCGTATCCTGAACTATTTTAGCATCACGATATCCGAGTTCATTGAATGTCTCTATTAGAGATTCTTTATCATTCTTATACTCTTTTTCATTGAATTTCTTGGAACTGAAGAAGTTATACCACTTGGCATCCTTAGTTTTCTTCATTGAACGATCCAATTTGAATTTCTTCACATCTCCCTGCCCTTCATAGGATATCTCCTTAATCTTCACCTTATTACCCTTCTTAATATCGAATGTTACACGGGTTGCATTCTTGATTGTGCTGTCAGGAGCTGATATTACGTCTACATCAACGTTAAGGAAACCTTTTTCTTTGAAATACTCTTTGATTGTCTTGATAGAGGATGTCTTCACATACTCTGACAACTCACCTCCTCGGCGTAGATTCATCTTCTCCTTCAATTCATCCCTTTCGGAGTTCTTGATACCGGAATAATTCCAAGAGATAACTCTCGGACGCTCTTGAACAACCATCTTGAAGAATGCAGTGTCTTTAGTTGCAGATAGTGAATCTACATAAAAACCGATATCAGAGAAGACTCTTTGAGCCCAAATCCTTTTTATTGCAGAAGAAAGCTCATCACTTGGAATAGTAATCTCATTACCCTCATGAATACCCAATATTGAAGTAATTTGAGAAGGACTCAAATAGTTCAATCCCTCGATCTCCAATCCTCCGACAATATATGTTTGTGGATTGGCATAGTCTATTTCAATACTTGACGCCGACCTACCAGCCTCGACATTCTCTGTCTGAGCAAATAGAGCAACAGGCATTAGCAATAGTAGAAATAATATATTGAGATATTTCATTTACTTATGGAATAAGTTTACAAAGTTATAAAAATTATTTAACATTCCCATATCTTCTATCCCGACATGCATAAGCTTCCAATGCTTTTGCAAATTGCTCTTTTCTGAAATCGGGCCATAAAACATCAGTAAAATAAAATTCAGTATAAGCACACTGCCAAAGCATATAGTTACTGATCCGCTGTTCACCGCTGGTTCTAATCAATAGATCAGGGTCAGGGATACCAGTCGTACTAAGATACCCATCGAAACGATTGAAATCCAATGATATGTCTGTCAATCCCTCTTTCAAATCTGCAGCATAATGCTGAGCCGCTTGGACTATATCCCATTTACCACTGTAATTAAGCATGATAATGAGAGTCATTTGGTCATTTGAAGCAGTTTTAGACTCAACATCATTGATACAATGAATCAATTTGGCAGATAGGCCTGACTTATCTCCTATCACTCTCAATCTGATATGGTTACGTTGGAACGTATCAAATTCATCTATCAATGACCTAAGCATAAGGTCCATCAATCCAGAGACTTCAGCATCGGGGCGACTCCAGTTTTCAGTTGAAAAAGCGAACAAACTCAAATACTTAATCCCTCTTTCAACTGCATATTCGCAACATGCTCTTACGCTCTCGGTCCCCTCATAATGGCCATATATTCGCTCTTTCCCGTGAAGTTTAGCCCAACGGCCATTCCCATCCATAATGATGGACACATGTGTCGGAATATTTTTTTCAGCCATAATTATTGGATATTTCGTTTATCTTCTCCCCACAACAGTTTCTCCTTTAGTGCGTTAATAAAAGTATTATTGGAGAAACAAATTATCTTGTAACCGAACTCTGCGATTGAAACAAAAACCTTGCCACTGTCTTCAATCTCGAAATATCTGTTATCAACCGAAACTATTGAGTGATGTCCTCTAGAATGCGATGAGATTTCAAATACGGTATCGGATGGAACAACCAGTGGCCTGATGTTGAGATTGTGAGGCGCGATTGGAGAGATAATAAGCACATTGGAGTTAGGGTCAACAACGGGACCTCCTACACTGAGATTATATGCAGTACTACCAGTTGGTGTAGCGATAACAATACCATCTGACCAATAGACAGGAAGCTCTTTCCCATTGGCCAGGACTTTAACGCCAAGCATGGAAGGTGTTTGGCGTTGGATGGAGACCTCATTCACTGAGTATGGATTGAAGCCATCCGGCATGGAGGCAGATTCAGTCTTCAACAATAACCTCTTTTCTGTCGTGTACCTTCCAGCAAACAAATCTTCTATCCAATCTTCACTGTCATCAGGACGAACAGTGGTCAGAAAACCCAACCTTCCAAAATTCACACCTGCAATAGGAATATCTTTATCTCTTATCAATGCAACTGCAGAGAGGAAAGTACCATCACCTCCGACGGAGATCATAACTGCTGTCTCTTGTGGGATATCATCAGTAGAATTGAAAAGCCTGACATCGGCGATATGCATATTTAATTTTTCTTTCAGGAAGAGATAGAAGGGCTCAAAGAAGAGCAGATCAGCTCCTCTTGTGATAAAAGCATTGAGCATCTTTTCCAGTTTTTGTTTGGAACAGATATCTATTTCTCTACCGAAAAGTGCTATCGTCATATTATCTGATTATTTTAAGAAAAATGTAATAATTTTGTAAAAATATTCAATTTTGAGCAGATGACAAAATTAAGTGTCAATATCAATAAAGTAGCTACAATCCGCAACGCAAGAGGTGGGAATCTTCCAGACGTGCTACAAGTGGCAAAAGATTGTGAATCTTTTGGAGCTCAAGGGATTACAGTTCATCCTAGACCTGACGAGAGACACATTAGATACCAGGATGTAAGAGATCTTAAACCACTGATAACCACAGAGTTCAACATTGAAGGCAACCCTATTGAGTCATTTAGGGATTTGGTATTGGAAGTACTGCCGGCACAGGTAACGCTTGTTCCGGATGCTCACGACGCCATCACATCCAATGCCGGTTGGGACACAAAGAAAAACCAACTCTTTTTGAAAGAAATCTGCAAATTTTTCCATACTGCAGGAATCAGAACATCTATTTTTATTGATCCTATACCTGAGATGATCAAGTATGCTGCAGAAGCAGGGTGTGACAGGGTAGAATTATATACCGAAGCCTACGCCAAGGAGTACCCGACAAATAGGGAGAAAGCCATAGCCCCATATGTAGCCGCCGCTGAAGAGGCCGCCAAATGTGGATTAGGGCTCAATGCCGGCCATGATCTATCTCTTGTCAATTTGAATTATTTTTATAAAAACATTCCAGGTCTTCTTGAGGTATCCATTGGGCATGCACTTATTTGTGATGCATTGTATATGGGATTGGAGAAGACCATCCAAAGTTATCTCAATCAATTGTTATAGACCAAATAGATTCATAAAGATTATCTTGTTTTGGCTTAATCGAATAATATTAATATATTTGTGGTTCTAAAGCAGTTGACGTATCAATCAACACTTCAGGAACATTTTTAGATTATTAATTTAAATCACTATCATACAAGTATGAAAAAAACCTCTTTGATTCTTAGCATAGTTGCTATTGTCATCTCTGTAGCTACTATCGTCCTTTCTTTCGTTTGTGGTCATTCAAAAAGCAACAAAGCAGCTGTTGCAGGCGAGCAGATTGAAGCTGTTGCAGGTGATGTAGTATATGTACGTCTTGACTACGTTTTGAATAATTACGACATGGCAGCTGATCTAAGCTCAGCTCTTGACAGCAAAGCACAAGCAATTCAAGATGACCTACAAAAACAGGGTAGAAAACTTGAGAGCGATGCAAAATCATTTGAGAACCAATATAACAAAGGACTCCTAACACGTTCTGCTGCAGAACAGCAACAACAGAGCCTTATGCAGCGTGAGCAAGATTTGAACAATCTTTCACAGCAGAAATCAGCCGAACTTCAAGAAGAGTCAATCGTCATGAATAACCAAATCATGGACGCTATCCAAACTTTCTTGACTGCTTTCAATGAAGAGCATCAATTTGGCGCCATTATCGGTGTAACAGATGCCGCCAACATGGTTATCTTCGGTAACCAGGCTCTTGATATCACACAAGCTGTCGTTGATGGTTTGAATGCTGAATATATCAAGACTCGTAACGCGAATAACTAATTTAATAAGAGACATAACAATTGCCATATCGAATATCATGTTCGGTGTGGCAATTTTATTAAAAATAATTTCACAATGAACGCAATCACTAGTACTGAGTTTAATTTCTCCAAACAGACTTCCAAATACATTGGAAAAGTAAGAGATGTCTATACCATTGACGACAACTATATGGTTATGGTTGCAACTGACCGAATTTCAGCATTTGATGTAGTCTTGCCAAAGGGCATTCCATATAAAGGACAAGTCCTTAATCAGATTGCTTCTTATTTCCTGGATTTAACAAGTGATATAGTTAAAAACTGGAAAATAGCATCTCCGGACCCTATGGTAACCGTAGGATATAAATGCCAGGGGCTTCCAGTTGAGATGATTGTTAGAGGCTATCTTACCGGAAGTGCATGGAGAGCTTACAAATCAGGCGTTCGTGAGATTTGTGGCGTAAAGATTCCTGATGGGATGCGGGAACACCAGAAATTTGAGCATCCAATAATCACACCTACCACAAAGGCAGAAATAGGTGAACACGATCAAGACATAAGCCGCGAGGAGATTATTTCCAGAGGTCTAATCTCTAAAGAAGATTATGACAAACTTGAGAAGATTACTCTTGCTTTATATCAAAGAGGCTGCGAAGTTGCCGCCAAACAAGGACTTATCCTTGTTGATACAAAGTATGAGTTCGGTAAACGCGATGGTGAGATCTATTTGATTGACGAAATACACACCCCTGACTCATCACGCTATTTCTATGCAGACTCTTACGAAGAGCTGTTTGCGAAAGGTGAACAACAGAGACAGCTTTCAAAAGAGTTCGTTCGCGAGTGGCTGATGGAGAATGGCTTCCAAGGAAAAGCCGGGCAAACTGTTCCTGAGATGACCCCTGAAAGAGTTGAAATTATTTCCGAACGTTATATTGAGTTATTTGAGAATATCACAGGAAAGAAATTCGTAAAGGAATCCTATGATGATATCTATACCAGAATTGAGGAGAATATCAAAAACATGCTCTCAAGATTAGTATAATTCAACACCAATGAAAAGGATATTTACTACATTTTTTGCTCTGTTTGTCGTTTGTTCCCTTTTTGCTCAAGTTGAAATAGTTAAATCAACTGAAAAAGTGAACATAAATGGAAAGATTTATTATGTCCATAAGGTACAGCCCAAGCAGACCATTTACTCTCTATGCAAGGCATACGACTTGGGAAGTGAGGAGCTAATTGCAGCTAATCCATCATTGGCAGATGGCTTGAAAGCCGGTGCGATTCTATATATCCCGTCAAATGAAAAACCGCTTGTAGAGACACAATCTTCAAAAGACGAGGATTTTGAGGAGGAAGAGGATGATGTTATCGTACAGAACAATGAGATAAAGCACATAGTTAAGTGGTACGAGAATATTTTCATCCTTGCAGCAAAATATAACGTTTCTGTTGATGATATTGCCGCTTACAATAAACTTCACAGCAAATTGTTGAAGATTGGGCAGGAGATACTTATCCCGAATGTGAATTTGGTTCAAGCATCTGACATATCCACTGAAGAAGATTTGGAAGAGGATGTGGAGGAAGTCGAAGAGGAGCCGGTTATTATTGACCCTACTACTGCAGCACACCAAATACAATTATTGTCGGCAGTGCCACATTTCAGCGCCGTAAATCCTTTGAAAGTTTCTCTTCTGTTAAGTTTAAACTCACAATCCCAGAATCCTTCAGCCAATTACTATGACCTCTATTCAGGTGCATTGATGGCAATTGAAGAGATGAAAGAACTCGGACTGTCCGTAAACTTGAAGGTAATCGACGTTACTAACCAATCTATATTTCAAAATATATCAAGCGACGTATCAATTCTTGGTTCGGATATCGTTATCGGACCGGCAGAAGTTGCTAAATTGACAGATGTCGCCGCTACGTGTAGATCAAAAAGCATCCCTTTCGTCTCTTTAATGGACCAAAAAGCAGAGCCACTGGTCGAAGATAATCCATTCTTCTTCCAAATGCCAACGACTCAAGCAAAACAACTTGAGAATTGGATCAACACCATCAACTCCAATGAGGCCATTACTCTCATTTACAATGAAGACAATTCTGAAAAAGAGTTGGTAAACAGTATTAAAGAGCTTCTTTCCCAAAAAGGCATCTCTACACATGATGTGAAATATAATATCTTGGAGGGTAGAACAATCATTGACTCTATGAAGACGAGATTCAAGACGACAACCGGTAATACGGTTATCATTGCATCTGAGGTTGAAGCATTCACCTCTGACGCTGTCAGGAATCTTTGGCTCTTGAAATTGGGTGGTTATCCAATGAACGTTTATTGCAGTAATAAAGTGCGCAATTTCGAAACGATTGACGAGGAGACTCTGTATGCTGTCAATGCAAAATTCTCAACACAATATTTCGTTGATTATGGCAGCGATGAGACAAAAGACTTTATCCTGAAATATAGAGCTATGTTCCATGCTGAGCCATCTTCATACTCTTTCCACGGATATGATTCATTCAAATTCTTCCTATCTGCATTCAAGGATTTGGGATCGGAAGGTTTCATGGATTACATCCCATTCTATAAGATGAATCTTATGCAGACAGACGTTCAATTTGAGAAGGTAAGTGAAACAGGAGGTTATATCAACATTGAAACTCGAGATGTCACTTTCCGCGATGATTTAACGATTGATATTAAATAAAAGGGTGATTAAGGAGAAAACCTTAACCACCCTCTAATGATTAACCTCTTTCAATCAATTTGAAGGAGGTTTATTTTATCTATTTATTCAGGAGATTATAAGGATCCATACTCTCCTTTTCGATATCCTTGAAATAATTTACTGTTCCTACTTTCAACTCCACTGTTGCCGCATCATCGCATACAATAATACCTCTCTGATGCATCTGAAGTATTGATATAGTCCACATGTGGTTAATAGGACCTTCAATAGCGTGAAAAAGAGCACGAGCCTTATTATGGCCATTTGCAAGAATCAATACCTCATGTGCATCCATAATAGTACCTACACCTACTGTCATAGCATTCTTTGGTACCAGATTAACATCGTTACCAAAGAAACGGCAATTGGCGATTATTGTATCTGTAGTAAGCATCTTCTTCCTAGTACGTGATGTAAGTGAAGAACCTGGTTCATTGAAAGCGATATGGCCGTCAGGTCCAATACCACCAAGGAATAGATTGATACCACCATAAGATTGGATCTTCTTCTCATAATCATCACACTCTTTCACTGGATCCTCTGCATTTCCGTTCAGAATATTCACGTTCTTAGGGTTGATATCTATGTGTGAAAAGAAATTTGTCCACATGAATGTATGGTAACTCTCTGGATGATCCTCCGGAATGTCCATATATTCGTCCATATTGAACGTTACGACATTTTTAAATGATATTTTACCCGTCTCGTAAAGATGAATTAACTCCTTATATGTTCCGATAGGTGTAGAACCTGTAGGAAGACCAAGAACGAAAGGGCGTTCTTCAGTAGGATTAAACTCTATGATTCGTTTTGCAATGTAGGCAGCTGCCCATTGTGACATTTTACCATAAGACTCTTGAATAATCAGACGCATAACAGTAATATTTTGAATTTATTTTTCAATTATTTAAACCTATGGATTTGATTGTTATCAATCAATTCCAAGCAGGACTTTTGCATTTGCTATAGCTTCGGGACTAAGAGATGATCCACTCAACATCCTTGCAATTTCCTCTATTCTCTGTTGTCCATCTATTCTCTTTATATTGCTCTTAACAACGTTATCAGTATCCTTCTCCTTATACACCAAGAAATGGGCTTCTCCCTTGGATGCTACCTGTGGCAAGTGTGTAATCGCAAATACTTGCATATTTTCACCCATTTGACCTATTACCAAGCCCATTTTATCAGCTATTCTACCGGATACGCCCGTATCAATCTCATCAAAGATCATAGTAGGCATACCGACATATTTAGCCAAAAGAGCCTTGATACAAAGCATCACTCTGGAGAGCTCACCACCTGAGGCGGATTTGGCCAACTCATTCATTGCTCCACCATTTGCAGTGAAATTAAAGATAACGCTATCCTGACCATCTCTTCCCCACATGTCTCTTTTTACAACCTCGACATTGAACAAAGCGCTATCCATTTCGAGTGTACGTATTGATGACTGCAGAACCTCTGATAATGGTTTGGCATTATTAACTCTTGCTTCGTGAATATTCTCAGCAATGTCTGAACATTGACAAGAGAGATTATCAACTTTTTTCTGAAGAGATTCTCTCTCATTCTGAAAATCCACTCCCTGTTCCAATTCTGAAGCAAACTGATCCCTCTTTTCTATCAACTCTTCAATGGTGCTGACACTGTACTTTCTCATCAAATCATACAGTAAGGACAATCTATCCTCAACATAGGCCAATCTTTCAGGGGAAGATACTACGTTCTCGAATTTTATTGAAATATCCTCCTCAACATCTTTCAAATCTATCCTAGCAGATTCCACTCGTTCTTGAAGAGCTCTTAGATCCGTAAAATAATCGCTATTCTGAGAGATTAGATTTTCAATCTCTTTAAGAGTGGAGCTCAAAGAGCTGTCTTCATTTGTAAACAGAGAACAAATCTTTGATAAATCACTTTTGATTGATTCGCTGTTTGCAAGTTTAGTCTGTTCCTGTTCCAGTTCGGCCAGTTCGTCAGTTTGTAAGTTAGCTTCGGCCAATTTGGTATATTGGTACTCAATATAATCACGATTGCCAGAGACCTCTTCTATCTTGCGATCCAATGTTGCCAATTCACTTTTGGCAGCCACATATTCATCGTACAGTTTATTATACTCTTCAACTTGCCTTCCCAATCCTGCGAAGCTATCCAGAACTGAGAGTTGAAAATGAGGATTTGCAAGCAGTAGTTGTTGATTTTGAGCATGAATATCTATCAATTTAGATGACAATTCCTTGATTTCGTCAATGGAAGCTGGCTCATCGTCGATAAAAACACGTGATCTGCCGTTGGGAGAGACAACACGTCTTAAAATATAAAGTCTGTCATCCACCTCAAATTCAGCTTCAACAACACAATTACGAGTTGTATCTTTAATAACAGACACATCAGACTTAGCTCCCAGCAAAAGGGATAAAGCGCCGAGCAAAATACTTTTGCCGGCGCCTGTCTCTCCTGTAATTATGATCAATCCCTCCGGGAAAGAGATATCCAAGGAATCGATGAGAGCGTAATTACTGATGGTCAATCGTTGAAGCATAAATTATTCTGCTATACGATAGAAAATCTTACCATCCTCAAACTCTTTGATAGCAACTAATGTTGGTTTTGGAAGTTTCTCATAATGACGAGAAATCTCAATCTGTTCACGATTTTCGAATGTCTCTTCAAGCGTATCCGCATAATTAGAGAACTCTTCAAGTTTGTGACTAAGTTCCTGTTTAACATCAGCAGAAATCTGATTTGCTCTCTTGGCAATAATCATTACTGATTCGTAAACATTGCCTGTAGGAGCTGCTATTTCAGAAAGATTTCTTGTACAAGTGTTGTTTGATGGCTTAGTATTATCCATTTTATTCCTCCTCGCTGTTTATAATATTTAATTTTTGAACTTTCTCATATAATCCGTCCAGTTCTTTTCGATATGAACTTTCAGGGTATTCGCTTATTACATTGAAATAATCATCAACATATGTCATATAGCGCTCTTTTTGTTTGTTTGGAACACTCATTGAAGCATATTTGTATGATGACATCGCTATGTAGTATAATATATCTTCACGGTATTGATTATCTGCATTCTCCTTCAAAACATTCATCAATGCATATCTGGCAGCTTTATAATCTTCCATATGGTAATAGAGATATGCCGATTTATATGCTTTCAATTCCAATCTTGAACGCAAATCTTTCTGCATATCAAGAACCTTGTCCACATCGGGTGAATCAGAATCTTCAAGCAAATATTGTTCTATAACGGAAAGTGCCTTATATGTTGGGGTTTGATCCAATTCGTAACGATATGTACTCTTATATAGACAATCTATGCGAAGAAACTTTGCACGTTGAGTGTAAGAACTATTTGGGTAGACAGTTATGAAATTGTTCAGATTCTCCTCAGCTGTAACATAATCCCCATATTTATAATTACTATAGCCCCAATAGAATTGAACGGTATCATCTTTTGGCGTTCCATTGGTCTGCATTGAAAGAGATTCAAACATATCTGCGGCTTTCAAATACCTCTCGGAATCGAAAAGCTCAAACGCGGCTTTGAATTTCGCATCCACATCACTCCCCTCCATCAACAATTCATATTGAGTCTTGCATGAAGTGAGGGTCAATAGTATAAACCCAATCAGTAATATCGTCTTTTTATGCATAATCTTTTTTCTCTACAGAAAGCAAATAACAAGCCACTATTTGTCGGCTAATAAAAATTTCTCTGCATCCAGTGCTGCGCGACAACCGCTTGCCGCAGCATTAATAGCCTGTCTATATCTTGGATCCTGTACATCACCTGCTGCAAAAACTCCAGGAACATTGGTCTTCGTATCCGATCCATTTGTTTTGATATATCCATTTTCATCACATTCTATCCACTCCTTGAATATATCAGAATTTGGATGATGTCCTATTGCAAGGAAGAACCCATCTATTTGTTTTTCAAAAACATCGCCATTTGAATCGACTAATTTTACTCCTGTCACGCCATTGGCCATATCGCCCAAAACCTCCTGAGTATTACACTTCCAAAGCATTTCTATCTTCTCATTTGAAAGAACTCTCTCTTGCATGGCTTTAGATGCGCGAAGTTCATCCCTACGTACTATCATATAAACTTTCTTGCACAAATTTGCAAGATAAGTAGCCTCCTCACAAGCTGTATCTCCACCACCAACCACAGCGACAGTTTTACCTCTGTAGAAGAATCCATCGCAGGTTGCGCATGCAGAGACGCCCATTCCCTTGAATCTGTTTTCAGATTCCAAACCAAGATATTTTGCTGTTGCTCCAGTAGCTATTATTACAGTTTCAGCTACGATTTCAGCGCCCTCATCAGACGTTAGCACAAATGGTCTCTTGGACAGATCTGCTTTTGTAATTCTACCCCTTCTTATTTGTGTACCCAAGCGTTCTGCCTGAGATCTCATTTGAGACATCAGCATATTGGCATCAATACCATCGGAAAAACCAGGGTAATTTTCAATGACAGTGGTAGTGGTGAGTTGACCACCCGGCTGGAGACCCTCATATAGAACAGGATTCAACGATGCTCTGGAAGCATAAATCGCTGCCGTGTATCCAGCTGGACCACTTCCGATAATAAGGCATTTGACAGTTTCACTCATTACTCAAGTATTTTCAATGGCTGACGGCCAATTCTTTCATTTTTGGTCGCACAAATAGCAACTTGCAAAGTTAATTATTTTCTGTAAATTTTCAAAAAAGAGAATAACCTCAGAAGCCACACGATTACAATCGCCAAAAGTAATCTGCTAATAAGCATAATCCCCCATGCTCCACCTATTGACGCAAATAGTGACAAGTCTTCCAAATTACTGTGACATATACAGATATGACTATCCAAAAGATCTACATCGCGATGACTGATGCTACCTCTGGCTATCTCATCCAGCATAGCGGCTCCACCATAACTCAGGCCTATCAGATTGGCAACAACCCAAAGGAAAGCCACATTCTTTGGCAATCCCATGGCAGACATAACCGGTGCTAGAAATTTTGATATCTTCTCTGTAAGACCGAAATCTGTAAGACATCTCTGCAGAAAGTTCAAAGTAAAGATAATGGCAACCATCATCAAACATAGTTTCAATGTTGACAATACCCAATCTAGCAATGTGTCAGAAAACGTCACATTTACACTGGAGAAATCTGTTCCGGAAGAGAGAGTTGGCGCTCCAGGAAGTATTCTATTGAGAACAAATCCCAAGAGAAATGCTGAGACAGTTCTAATCAGAACAACTTTCACAGCCGAAGTTCCAGTTTTCTTCAAAATAGCGGTTTCTATAATCATCGAGTGAGAACAAAGAAGCATTGTCCCCAATATCGTCATGGCTCTAACATTCAAATCAAGAGACACCATTACGGCAATAGCTGTGTAGCAATTAACGAAATACCCTGAAACATAAGCCAAGGCAGAAGCCCCTGGCAATCCGAAATATTTAAAAACAGGTTCAATATATTGCGAAAGGAACTGAACAACTCCAAAATATTTAAGCAACATAATTACAAATGACACTGATACTGTCATTTTTATCAACCACAAACATGTTTTCTTTGTAGTCGGATACATATCCTTCGCACATTTGCGAAGGCGTTGTTTCATCTCTTCTTTCATTGTTTAATACGGATCGACATCAACTGTTATTGATGGCAAATCATTATATTTCTCTCTTATCTTATCTATCTCTATGGACAGAGCGTTCTTAGTTGTTTGCAATGAGTTATTTTTGGGCAATTTAATCCAATATTGATTTATCATTTGACCATTTACTCTGTCTATTGCCGGAATAATGGCATTTGAATACTCAATTATTGAGCATTTTTGAAAAGCATCCGTCATATCCTTCTCTATTTTAGTCAATCGCCATTCAAATTTATCTTTAACAGTTATCAATATTAAGCGTACAAATGGAGGATATGAAAACATCCGTCTTTCATCCATGGAGCACGAAGAAGTGGTAAATGCTTTAATAACAGGATGTTCTGGCTGACAAGTCTGTATCACCATCTTTCCTTGAATCTCTCTTCTCCCAGCTCTGCCACGAAGTTGCGTCAACAATTGTACAGCTCTTTCATCCGCTCTGAAATCCTGAACAGCGAAAATTGAATCAGCTTGAATCACTGCAACCAAAGACAATTTTTCAAAATCAAAACCTTTTGTTATCATTTGCGTCCCAACAAGAATATCAATCTTCCCATTGGAGAAATCACGAAGAATAGATTGTTCCCTTGTCTTATTGGTGGTCACGTTAGCATCAAACCGCTCTACATTATAGTTTGGAAAATATGTTTTAAGCTCTTCCTCTATTTTCTCAGTACCTGCCCCCTTGTTGACTAGAGTAGATTGTCGGCACTCAGGGCAAATCGGCGTAAATTTTTTACGATAGCCGCAATAGTGACACTCCAATGAGTTGTTGAATTTGTGATATGAAAGTGGGACATTGCATTTAGGACATTTAGGGATAGAGCCACACTCTGAGCATTGCACAACAGGAGAATATGCTCTACGTGACCTAAACACCATAACTTGTTCTCCACGGTCAACAGTACTTTTAATCTCATTTAATAATTTTATCGAGAATGACCCTTTATTATTCTTCATCCTATTGACCATATTCATATCAATCACCTCAACTTTAGGATCTATACCCTTATGATATTTACTGGTCAATCCAATCTCTTTGTACTTTCCTCTCCTGATATTGTATATGGTCTCAAAAGACGGCGTTGCACTTCCTAATAGAATAGGAATCTTCAATAGAGTAGCAAGCATGATTGCAGCATCTCTCCCATTATATCGTGGCGACGGATCTGTCTGTTTGTATGAGGAATCATGCTCTTCATCAACGATTATCAGTCCAAGATTGTTCGGTGGAAGGAAAAGTGCTGAACGTGTTCCCAGAATGATATATGTTTTATCTGAGGATTGATTCAATTTGGAATACAGAGCTTTCTTCTGAGCAATGGTCTGTTTCGAGTGGAACACCAGCAATCTGTTATTGAAAACCTTTTCAAGTCTATTCTTTAGTTGTCTGGTAAGTGCTATCTCTGGGACCAGGACCAATGTATTCTTACCTTTTTCACACGTTTCCAGAGCCAATTTTATATATATCTCGGTTTTTCCACTTCCAGTTACACCATGTAGAAAAGAGATTTGTCCGTTTTCTGCGTTCTTTATAATCTGTGAGTAGGCACGATTCTGCTCATCGGAGAGGATAGGTATATTATTACCATCAATCCCTTTTTCATTTTCAACTTTGATTTTGGATTTGACGCTTGACAGCTGCCGTTGAAAATTTGTACTGTATGCCGCCTTCATCACCTCTCCAACTGAACACATGTAATAATCAGCGATAATACGCCAATATCTTATCTCTATCTCAGAGACAGGTGTTAGATTGATAATTTCATCAATATCACGGATATTGACATCTGGCAGAATATTTTTGTCATTAATAACATTAGACACTACGGCGAGGTATCTCTTGCCTCTTAATCTCAAGTTTACCCAACTTCCCACGCTGATCTCTTGTGCCAAGTTTTTTGGAACTGAATATGTTAACTCCAGCTTCAACCTTAATGGTAAAATAACATTTACATATGTTTCGCAAAAAATCATAGTGCGAAAGTACAATTTTTTTTTGCAGATTAGGAATATTAGTATACCTTTGTAGTCCCAAAACAAATGGTGTCATAGCTCAGTTGGTAGAGCAATGGACTGAAAATCCATGTGTCCCTGGTTCAATTCCCGGTGACACCACTAAAAAGAGACGATTGAATCTTCAGTCGTCTTTTTTGATTTTTTAATTTTGTTCATTCTCAATTATTATGATAGAATGAAAAAAGCATTATTATTCATCTTTATCTCTGCTATCATACTCAACTCCTGTAGTGTAGGCAAGACAATCTGTGATTTCGCACTTACTCCGCCCAAGGCGATAAATCACAGGGAGAACCTGACTCCAACGAAGAGGATGGCCGAGAAATGTTTCCCTGGTATCAACTCATGGTACGACAGCCTACGCACGGCCAACGTTTTCATTGACACCTTTATCACTGGTGAAGGCGGGCAGAAGTTGCATGCGATCTATGCCACGAAACAGAATGCCGAAGGCTCTGTAGTGCTAATCCATGGCTACAGGGTCAACCACATTTCCATGCTTCATTTAGCAAAGCTCTACCGGGACAGTCTCAACTTCAACGTGATTGTACCAGATCTTCAGTACCATGGATTCAGCGGCGGTGCTGCGACTAAGATGGGCTGGGATGACAGAAGGGACGCCATGGCATGGGTCAAGCTCGGACACAATCTCTGGAATTCGGATTTTTTCGTAGTACACGGGATATCAATGGGAGCTGCAACAACAATGATGCTTAGCGGCGAACCAGACCTTCCCATCTATGTACGATGCTTGGTGGAAGATTGTGGATACACCTCAGTATGGGATGAATACAACTATCTTAGAAAATTTATTTTTCTAAGCGAAAAAGGTCTCCAGAAGGCTTCTGACTACTGTCTTGACACATATGGATGGGATTTTAAAACTGCTTCATGCATCAAGCAGGTAGCCAAATGTGACAGACCAATGCTCTTCATCCACGGCAATCCAGACAGGTTTGTACCTACAAAGTTTGTTTACGAACTCTACGATGCCAAGACCATGGGATACAAGGAGCTCTGGCTATCTGAGGGTGCAAAGAAACATGCTGAGGCTTATCTGGCCAATATGGATGAATATACTTTTCGTCTAAAAGCCTTCATCGCTAAGGCGAGGGAGCTCACTATTGACAGATGATTATAATTCTTTCTAATCATTTAATGATGTAGTAGCCTTCACGGTTACAGACGAATCATAACATGAGAACATCTCATCAACGGCAGCTTTGTTCTTTTGTGGAGTAAACAAGCTGACTATCGGGACCACTACCAGTCCACATAGCATTGCAAGAACGCCTGCGTTGATTGGTGAAGTAAAGAATTCAGAGATGAACACTTTATGAGTAAATGTGCAGTATAGACAGCCACACATTATTAATACACCTACAAAGAAGCAACTCCATACTGCCGCAGGGGTAGTTCGTTTCCAATATAGCCCATATAAGAATGGAGCAAGGAAAGCTCCAGCCAATGCGCCCCAAGAGATACCCATCAATTGTGCAATAAATGTAATCGAGCTTTTCGCCTGCACGATTGCCAATACTGAAGAGACTGCGATAAAGAAGAGTACCAACAATCGGATAGATAATAGCTGACTCTTCTCTTTCATCTTATTTTTAGTAGCTGGGACAATGATATCCAATGTCAATGTAGAACCGGACGTCAGTACGAGAGATGATAGGGTTGACATAGAAGCAGAAAGGACAAGTATTATCACTATTCCTATCATTACATCCGGCAATGTGTTGAGCATTGACGGTATGATACTGTCAAATACAGGGGTACCCGCTGCCGTGTATTCAATCACTTCACCATACAATCTGCCGAAGCCGCCCAAGAAATAGCAGCCACCTGCAACGATTAATGCGAATGCAGTTGAGATAAATGTCCCCTTCCTTATTGCAGCTTCATCCTTGATTGCATAAAATTTCCCTACCATCTGAGGAAGTCCCCATGTACCTAGAGAGGTCAACAATACAACACCCAAAAGATATATCGGTTGAGGCCCAAAAAATGAAACGAATGCCCCTTGAAGATTCGGATCTGTCTCAGATGGTATTTGTGACAATGTACGCATCGCTTCTGTAAAACCGCCATTTCCATTGAGTACAGCCGCGATTACGGCAATAATTCCACCTATCATTATAAGACCTTGAATAAAATCGTTTACCGCAGTTGCCATATAGCCGCCTACTATTACATAAATAGCAGTCAATACAGCCATTACAAGAACGCACCACACATAGTCAATACCAAAAGCCATTCCAAAAAGACGGGAAAGACCATTGTACAATGATGCTGTATATGGGATTAAAAAAATAAAGACAATGATTGAAGCTGCTACTTTTAAAGAGTTATCAGAGAACCGTCTGCCGAAGAAATCCGGCATTGTCGCACTATGAAGATGCTGAGTCAGCAATCTTGTTCTACGTCCTAGGATACGCCATGCCAACAACGAACCTATCAGAGCATTCCCTATTCCTATCCATGTGGATGCAATACCATATTTCCAACCGAATTGTCCGGCATAACCCACAAAAATTACTGCTGAAAAATATGATGTACCGAAGGCGAAAGCTGTTAACCATGAACCGACGTTTCTTCCGCCAAGCACAAATCCCTGAACATTTGTTGCGCTTTTATGGCAACGAATCCCCACAATTATCATTACAGAGAAGAACAGAACTAGAAGCAATAATTTTAGTAACATAATATCGTTGTTTTAATTGTTGACAAAAAAAAGACCCATTCCAACGGAACAGGTCTGTATCTGGTTAATTAACAACATAAATTACCTGCCCCGCATAAATGTGTGGTAGTAGTAATAATAATAGCTGTTGTTAATCATTTGTTTCATACTCTGCATACAAAGGTAGTGAAAAAAGTTTAGGTTGTACTCTTCGAGGTGATTTTTTGTTATCTCCTGATACTTTTATTAGCCAAATTTACTCGAATCTTGAATGTCGTCTTTCCCTTATAATAGAACATTACCAAATTGCTATCCTTTTCGAAGTAGATAGTATTCAGTAATTTATCTCTATTTTTATCCTGAGCTACAGGTTCGCACCAAACTAGGCTGTACTCTTTCGTTGTAGTATTATATGCACAAATCATAGTTTGACCTCTATAGTCAAATAATGCCACTCTGTAGTGTCCGGATGACTCTTTTGGAGATGAAGAGAATTTTTTGACTATTCCGTTGTCAACATCAAGTAATCCAAATGAAAGTGACTTCGCCGATGTTTCAGCCTTTGGATTCTTGCTATACCACCACTCTATTGCATTGTCAACCTTGAGGTTTTCTTCAGATATAAGTGTCAGTTTTTCATTTGACGCAACAAGATTCTTCAAATAAATCTCTTCAGCTAAAACGAGTCCTGTCGATAGTGATGATGGATCTTGACCTTCAATCAAATAGTCTGAAGTAATATTTGGATATTGAAGGTTGTTTCCATAAAATGAACCGGTATAATCCTGTTGATTCTCAATATCAAAAACATGTGCAACATATTCAACCTTTGTACCTCCATTATGATAATTTACTGTACAGAATTGAAGATATCTGTTTGATTGAATTTTGACAATTTCAAAACCATCAGCAAAATATATTTGTTCCGGCTCTCCCAATACACTATTATCAGGCAGAAGGATACCATCGGAAGGAGCCCAATTATCATCATCTTTAACAAGATTTGTCAACATAGGATTTACATTCTCCCTCAACACTACTCCAAGTATCATATCCACCCCATGGCTTCTATATCCTAATGCATGGAATGAGAGGTCTTTACCATCCAATGATTGTGATTCCCCAAAAATAGACTCTGCTGTCTGATAATCGATTGGTGAGATATTCAATCTATCAATAATAGTCTCAATCCGTTCCATCAAAGGCGTTTCCTGATGAGCATCAACGAAGGCCTCAACAGCCAAGACATCAGTAGTATCTACATCTGAAAAGAGTTTCGTATCCCTTAATGTCAATATTTCAGTAAAAAAAGTTGATTCTGGATATTTGTTTAAAAAACTATCGTATGCTTTGACAGTAGCCTTCTTGACCGCACTATTATAAGCCTTTGTCTCTGATTTAGATTGGGCAAAGGATACACTATTCACAAACAACAATAGTGCCCACAGGATGGTAATTCTTAACTCTCGTTTCATTTCTCTACGCAAAATTGATATCGAACATTGGGCAATAGGAACTCACCCTTGTATGGTTTTCCCTCAAGAGTCACTCTCATACCGATGCCCAGTGCAATATTCAAGCCAGGTAGTATATCCCATGAATAGCTACCGTAGAAATGTATATATCTTTTGAAACTACCGGTAATCACGCAATACATGCTATACATACTACATCCGGTAACGCGACATTGTTCACCATCTTTAATGGATGAAACCTCGTCAGGTACTATATGAGAAGAGAGAGCGACAATCCTTGATCCCTCATGCCTCTCAATTTTATCTCCTGAACATAAACAAATCCCCATCTGTGGCAAAGCAATTATAGATTGGAAATGTTTCATATCCTTATAAATAGAGACTCCAAAGCCCCACTCAGGCATGCCTGAGATAAAGTTTTCAGTACCATCAATAGGGTCTATTGTTACAACATATTCATAATCAGAAATATGATCCACATCATTTTGAATCTCTTCTGAAATAATCAAACAACTATCCAAATGCTTTTGGATATAATCAGCTATTAGCTTCTGACAAAGAAGATCCCCCTTCGAAACAGGGGTATTGTCCTCCTTAAAGACAGCGGTATTTCTCAATGAAAGAATCTCATCAAGATTAGCGCATACCAAATCATATATCTCTCTACAAAGATTCATTTTTGCTATTTTCTTTAAATAACCACAATCCAACAAATGTTATTACACCATTTATTATCAATAGCGAAAACCCAAGGTCAAATCCCAAATATCTTTTTCCTAAGAAATTGATTAATAAACAGATAAGTGGTGAAGCAATTGCAATATATGGGGTAGCTTTATCATTTATTCTATGTTTTGTCAATATCCCGAAGAAGAACAGACCCAGCATCGGACCATACGTATATGAAGCCAGCTTATACACCAGATTTACTACGGCATCATTACTCACGAAGTACAATACCATGATGATTACTATGAAAAGAACCGAGAAAAGTCCATGGATTACCTTTCGTTTATGTTCCTTCTCCACGTCAAGGGAATCGACTTTATATCCAAGAAAATCGATACAGAAAGTGGTAGTCATTGATGTCAAGGCATTACCAGCACTTGGATATGAGGCTGAAATCAATCCAATCAGAAAAATCACCCCAATCCCTATCCCCAGGTAATTGCTGGCTATAGTTGGGAATATCTGGTCTGTTTTTGTTATACCCAATGCCTCCATTCCACCTTTTGATGCCACAAAAATTGACAGAATGGCTCCAAGTATAACAAAGAAGAAATTGACTAGGAGAATATTTATGCCAGTGGTGTACATATTCTTCTGAGCCGCTTTGATATCCTTACAGGCAAGGCTCTTCTGCATCATGCTCTGGTCAAGGCCAGTCATGGCAATGGTTATAAAAATACCTGAAATGAATTGTTTTATGGCATTTGTCCCTGTAGCCCAATTCCAATCAAAGATATCAGAAAAATTAGTTCCAGGGATAGTACTATTTTCAGTATTTATCACAGCAGAACACATTGCGGTGAAGGTCCACCCCATCTCTTTACAGATATAGATGATGGTAGCAGCAATAGCAAATAACATGAATGTAGTCTGCAGAACATCTGTCCAAATAATTGTTTTTACACCACCTTTATACGTGTAGAAATATAACAACACTATGAAAATTGTCGTTATGATTGCAAAAACAATGGTAGGTGATAAAGTTTGAACTATATCTTGTGGAATGAATGCATAAAAAACTACGATGACTACAAATATCCTCACTGCAGCCCCCAATAATCTGGAAATCATAAAAACTACTGTACCTGTCCTGTAGGACCTCTGACCGAATCTTTGACCAAGATAACCATATATGGAAGTCAGTCCCATTCGATAATAAAGTGGCAGTAGAATTTTAGCAATCGCTATATATCCAATAATGAAACCGAATACCAATGGCAGATAGTAGAAGTTCTGGACCAATACATTTCCAGGAACTGAAATAAAAGAGACACCAGTAATTGAAGCGCCTATCATTCCATAAGCGATGACTGGCCATGGAGCTCTTTTGTCACCGGAGAAAAACGACCCTGTCGCAGCCCTCCTTGATGTGAAATAAGATATTGTGAAGAGCAATAGCGTATATATGATAAACGCAATCAAAAAGATAGGAAAAGGGAATTGATGTTCCATATTATTCAATTATAGAACTTGCTACTATATCGGAAATTTCAGCCCGGATGGAGGCAAGCGAGCCCTTATCTTCCGGGTGGACCCTATTTGTCAATAAAATAATCGCCACTTTGGAATCCAAGTCAATAACCATTGACGTCCCGGTATATCCTGTATGGCATATTGTATTATCAGATAGCCCTGCCCCCTTGATTTTTGAGGATGTACTACTCTTATCCCAACCCAATGCTCGTCCTATGTGAGATGCATTATCAGATGGGACTTCAACCATCCTGTCCACTGTGGCTTGGGTCAATATCCTCTTCCCATCTATCTCTCCACCATTCATAATAGCGGCCGCATATAGAGATAGGTCATATGCATTTGAGAACACTCCAGCATTGCCGGAGTTACCTTTGTTGATCAATCGGGCTGTAGGATCATGTACAACACCCAGCAGAGGCATTCCATCATCTTGTACCTCGGTTGGAGCGCAATTACTTAACATCTCGCCGTCTGGATTGTATGATGTATTGTCCATTCCCAAAACTTGGCAGATATGTTCATCTACATAATCGCATAATTTTTCTGAAGTAACTCTCTCCAAAATAAGTTGTAATGTCAAAAAGTTAACGCAACTGTAGAGATAATCTGTTTTAGGTTTAAAATTGCGTCCCACATCTTTCGATATATACGAACAAAGAGAATCTGTTACAGTGGAACCATATTTTTCTATATAATCTGAAACAACAATCTCCGGATCAAGTCCAGATGAGTGTGTCAAAAGATCTTGTATGGTAATTTCAACATTTTCACCAGTGATACTGTCTGTCCATGGAAGGAAACCTGGTAAGTACTCCGACACCGGGTCTGTCAAGGTTATCTGCCCACTTTCAATGAGTTGCATGATAGCGGGAGTTGTTCCTATACATTTGCTCAAACTCGCCAGATCAAAGAGAGTTTCCACACTCATAGGTTCAATCTCCGGAACAATCTGCCTGTTCCCATAGGCCTTGTTATAGACTATCTTTTCACCCCTTACGATTGAAACAACCGCCCCAGGGAAAAGCCCGTCTTCAATTCCTGAATCGATGAGGGAATCAATCTTGGAGAGTTTTTGCGAATTCATCCCACACTCCAGAGGATCCGAATACCCGAATTCACTATTATCAGAGATAGCGCAACTCGATAGTAAAAACAGCGATACTAATATCGGATGTAATCTCATAAAACAAAAAATGCCAATTTGAAATTGGACATGAAATGAAAAAATCTATTTGTTTGTTATTACACGTATTGCATTCGGAATAACCTCAACTGAAACTGGATTGTATCCTACATTTTCGCCATCAACCTCAACCGGACATGGTATCGATGATGTCATTTCGAAGCTCTTGCAAGTGGTATGGAACGCCTCTTTCAATGAATAAATAGATCCATTATATAGTTTAGGCGTAGCTGTGATAAACTTGAACTTAGATATCCTTCTGTAAAAAGTAATATTGAGCAAGCCATCTTGAGGATCAGCGTCCGGTAATTGAGACATACCTCCACCGCAATATTTACCAACCCCAAATGCAAGTGAGAATACAGGACCTTCATAAATAACCTCGCCATCAACTTTTATAGTCGAACGTTTGGCTATATAAAAAAAGAAACTCCTCATCAGACTCTTAAGATATTGAACATCACTCGCTTTGCCTCTCTTTTTTGCTATATCGAACTGTCGGCAAACCTCGGCATCAAATCCGACACCGCCGATATTGACCATATATCTTGTAAGGACAGTTCCATCTTCAGCTTGAGAAGTAACTTTACCAATATCCTGCATAACGACTTTATTGCGGACAATGGCATTAATAGCTTTAATCGGTTTATTTTGAGGTATCTTGTACAGTCTCGACCAATCATTGCCACTGCCGACAGGGATTATTGCAAGAGTGATTTCAGATGTTGGAACTTCAGATTGTTGGCATAGTCCATTTAGAATCTCATGAATGGCACCATCGCCTCCAACTGCAATAAACTTGCGATAGCCCTCTTTGACAGATTCCAATGCCAGTTCGATGGCATGATATTGGCGGCTGGTGATGGAAACGGAATAGTCAATTTTCTTTCTGTCAAGTAAATCCTTGATGGTTTCGTTCCACTGTTCCAGGGCTTTCCCACCTCCAGATTTACGACTAACTATGACTTTCCAAATATCCGACATGCCATTAAAATATGTTATCGCAAAATTAACATAAATAACTATTCTAAAAAAAGATTTTGTAATTTTGTAGGATTAATACTTATTATTTATGGGAAAAATCATTGCTATCGCCAACCAAAAAGGTGGAGTTGGAAAGACCACAACTGCCATTAACCTAGCAGCTTCTCTTGCAGTTCTTGAGAAGAAGACATTGATCATCGATGCCGACCCTCAAGCCAATACCACTTCAGGTTTAAGTTTTAATCCGGACTCCAATTCCGGAAACACCCTCTACGACTTGTTGATTGGTACACGCGATGGTTCAAAAGATATTGAATGCACAATCCAACATACAGAGTTGAAGTATCTGGACGCTATCACATCTCATATCGATTTGGTCGGAGCCGAAATTGAGCTTTTGAATATAGAGCAAAGGGAATCTGTCTTGAAAGATGCTCTCAGTAAAATAACCGACAACTATGATTATATCATCCTGGATTGTGCACCATCTTTAGGATTGATTACAGTCAATGCGCTTGTCGCTGCAAACTCTGTCATCATTCCTGTACAACCTGAATTCTTTGCACTCGAAGGTCTTGGAAAGCTATTGAATACCATCAAATTGGTTCAGACAAGATTGAATCCCAACCTCTCTATCGAAGGATTCCTATTCACAATGTTCGATGGAAGATTGCGACTTCACAATCAAGTTGTGGAAGAGGTCAAGACTCACTTCCCTGACATGGTATTCAACACCGTCATTACTCGCAACATCAAATTAAGTGAAGCTCCATCTTATGGTCAACCGGTTATTCTTTATGACGCTGGATCCATCGGATCGACAAATTATATTAACCTCGCAAAAGAGATATTAATAAAGAAATAATGGCAAAACGCGCAGCTTTAGGAAGAGGTCTTGGTGCACTACTTGCAGAGGCCAACGACGTTCAGAATTTAAGGGAGGTAGCTCCAGTCAGTGAAGCTACATTGACCTCTATTTCTGAAATACCTATCAAACAAATAGTTCCAAATCCTTATCAACCTCGTCTATCCTTTGATGAGGATGCCCTCAACGAATTGGCTGATTCCATTAAAACCCTTGGACTCATACAGCCTATCACACTGCGTCAGACCTCCCCTGAGCACTACCAGATAATCAGTGGTGAACGCAGATTCAGGGCAGCACAAAGAGCAGGTTTGTCCACAATTCCAGCGTATATCAGAAAAACTGACGATGCCGGTATGTTGGAGATGGCTATTGTCGAAAATATACAGAGGGAAAATTTAAATCCTATCGATACTGCACTCAGTTTCCAAAGATTGATAGATGAATGCAATCTAACACAGGAGGGTATGGCCGGCCGTGTTGGAAAGAAAAGGGCAACTGTTACCAACTATTTAAGACTCTTGAAATTACCTTCTGAGATACAGAAAGCTCTTGAGATTAATGCCATCTCTGTTGGACATGCAAAAGTTCTGCTTTCTGTAGAGGATTCTGCATTACAAATCTCACTTTGTGAGAATATCATAAAAAACGATCTTTCAGTACGTCAGCTTGAAGAAAAGGTAAAAAGTCTATCAAAACCTGGTAAAAAAGAGCCATCAGATATTACTCTACCAGACAATTACTACAAGGTAGCTGAAATTGTTGGCAAATATTTCAACAATAATGTTGCCATTAAGAGAAACGAAAAAGGTGCAGGCGTTCTTACAGTAAAATTCCAGAGTGATGAACAAATGGAACATTTCTTGCATGCACTCCGTGACAAAAATCTTTAGTTGATTAGGTGAAGAGGTCTATTCTAACCATATTATTCTTATTTTGTGCTGTACAAATAACATTTGCACAGTTTCAGAAAAACACTCTTGGAGCAGTCCAAAGCATTAATATGAATGCACCTCCAGGAGCAGAGACGGGCAATCAACAGAATGGCGACCTTGACAACACCGTACAAACAGATACAACCGCCGGGTTTTCATTGAAAAAATTATATAGAGGTTTTGCCAGAAAAGATACGTTGACTACAGGATATCTTACACTTGGATCTGCAATACTTCCCGGTATAGGACAGGCTTATAATCGTGATTATTGGAAAATCCCAGTGATATATACGGGATTGGCAGCCGGCATATATACAGGAATATCCAACAACATCAAATATCAACAAACAGGTGAGAAAAAGTATTCCATCTATCGGAATGTAGGATACCTTGGTGCAGGATTGACATATTGGGCATCCCTTCTCGATGGAATTGTTTCTTATAAGACGAATTTGCCTGATCCAGTTGCAGCTAAAGCTTCGGTGTATTCCGCACTCCTTCCCGGTTTAGGGCAAGCATATAATGGGGATTGGTGGAAAATACCTATCTGGTATGGTGGTTTTTTGGTATGCGGTTACACATATCATCAGAACAATATGCAATATCAGCGTTTCAAGTATATCTACAGAATGGATAAGTATAAAGAGACATCCGGATATGTGGGTGGAATTACTTATGACCAGGCTGAATGGTATCGGGATACTTATCGCCGTTATCGCGATTACTCAATTCTTGCCATTATCGCTGTTTACGCTTTGAATATCATTGATGCAAACGTTTTTGCCAATATGAGCGATTTCGAGGTCAATGACAATTTGGCTACTGTTTCAGTTGAACCGGCAGTCATTGAGCCTATCACATATCACTTCACATCCACTGTGAATCCTTCATCCTTCGGGCTGAAGCTTAATTTAAATTTCTAACATAAACGTATGAGTAACAAAAGATCCATTATATTATCCATCATCCTATTGGTTTGTTCTATTTCAGTCAACGCACAATCTAAAGCCAAAACAATTACAACATTACAGAATCAGGTTGATTCATTACAAGCTGCTCTGGAAGCATTGTCCATTGAATATGACGAGCTATATAGTGCATTCTACAATGAATCTGATGAAGAGATAGTAGAGGTATCTATGGGTAATGAGGATTTCTACTATGATGCAAACAACATAGATTCACTTTTGAATGTTCACTCTATCCATAAAGCCATGTTGGAAGACTCATTTGAGTATGACAACATAGAGACAGATAATCTCACATCCAATATACCTGACTCCGTTTATATAAAGAGGTTGGAGAATATCGGATCTTTTATTCCATTGACATATAACAGTTATGTAAAAAACAGCATAATCAGATATACTGAGAAGATCTCATCAACATCTGAAAGGATTCTCGGACTTACGAAATATTACTTCCCAATCATTGAGAGTATTCTTGATGAGTATGACCTTCCAAAGGAGTTAGAGGCTATGGCTATCATCGAATCAGCTTTGAATCCTTTAGCAGTATCAAGGGCTAAGGCAAGAGGAATGTGGCAATTCATGTATAATACAGCCAAACTTTATGGTTTAAAAATAGACTCATTCTCTGATGAACGATACGATCCGGTACTGGCTTGTAGAGCAGCTGCACAATATCTTAAAGATGCTTATGCAATTTTCGGTGACTGGTATTTGGCAATAGCCTCGTATAATTGCGGTTCCGGTAACGTCAACAAAGCTATCAGAAGATCTGGTGGCAAGACGAATTTCTGGGAGATATACAACTATCTTCCAAGAGAGACACGCGGGTATATTCCACAATTCATCGGAGCGACATATTTAATCAATTATTATAAGGAACATGGCTTGAAACCTACTCCAATGAATCTTCCTCCTGAAGTAGATACAATCCATGTCTCAAAGAATCTTCATTTCAAACAGATCTCGGAAAATATTGGGATCACTCTTGATGAACTCCGTGCCGTAAACCCTCAATTCATCCATGATATCGTTCCAGGTACAGAGACTAGGACATATGTATTTAATATCCCTCGTCAATATACATCCGCTTTTATTGATAAGGAGAATGAAATTTATGAGTATCAGAAAGACAGTCTGATGAGTCAAACCGTTATGACCAATATAAGAGATAATGGTATCAGCGATGGCAGCAGAATCATCCATAAAGTCAAGAGCGGAGAGACTTTGGGAGGCATAGCAAGAAGATACGGCACAACAGTGGCCAATATAAAGAAGTGGAACAACCTAAAGAGCAACACTATCAGAATTGGACAACAGCTCTCCATCTATGGCAAAACCTCTACAGTGACATCCTCATCTTCAAGCGCTACAACCGCCAAAACAGCTCCAGCAACTGAGATATCCACTGAAGGATACTTATCATACACGGTTAAATCAGGTGACACATTATGGTCTATTGCCAATGCAAACGGCATCAACATTAACGACCTATACTCCATCAACGGATTATCAAAGAGCTCAAAGATCTACCCTGGTATGAAAATCCGAATAAAAAAGGCAGAATAGCGGTCTGATACCTTAATATAGAAATTATACTTTTTGCTTGGAGAGTATTTCAACATAAGATATTCACTCCAACCTTTACCATAAAATGCCTCAACAGAGTATGTTTGGGGCATTCCTTTTTCATATAGATATATCCTGGAATTCCAATCAGAAGTATCATACTTTGTAACTCGACCGGACACCTGCAATCTTTTTCTCTCAGTCGAAAAAGTTGCACCGATACATGCAGCATATCCTCCGCTATTGTATGAACCTATCCCTTCAAGTTCGAATCGGTTGCCACAATAATATTTAACCTTCAATGATGCAGAATAATTATAATATATCTCCGTTTCTCTGGCTATCTTTCCATTTAACATTAATGTCAACTGCCATTTATTCTCTTTGCTATATTCAAATGATATCTTCGATTTAATTGAGGAAGAAGATGAATCTATATTAAAACGAACCCACGGATAATAGACTAAATCGGAGTAATAATTGATGGTAAAGGAATCAGATGCCAACCATTTCAAGTTATATGTCAGCCCGAGTTGATTGGACACTGAAGATATAGTTGAAAAGGCTCCAGAATGTGTGGAAATGAATGATTTATCATAATAACGGAAGGTCGTACAGGATTCAACTTCATACTTCGGATTATACACCATCCCAACTATCATAGCTGGAGCAGCATGAGCATCAATTGCCAACTCTCCAAAATATCTGCAATGGTTATGATGCCATAAGAAATCGACTCCGACATCCCCCCACAATCCATCATATATCTGATATCTATTATAATCATAGACTCGACGGCCATTATGTTTATCATACATATAGGCTACAGCCGTAATACCCAGTTTCAATGAGTTCAACTTTATAGTATAATTAGTTCCGGCAAGATACTCCCACATAGTATGGCGTTTGGCCATCTCGGCATCTGAGACATGTATACCTCCTGTCACAATTGACGTATAATAATCATCAACTACTCTAGCATCTATATTACGTGCAGACAACAGTATTGAAACTGTACTGGATCCGAACTGAGCACTTGCTGCCAATCCCCTTAGATAGTTGTCTTCATCCGTTGATGTATAACCGGACAGACCCTTCCCTCTTTTCGCCATGGATGACGGTGTAGATACAAACGAGATTGGGAATGATTTCCACAGAGTCAGGCCTTGTCCAAACTTGGCGACATAATCCCCTACTACAATATTGTAACGGTTGTTACGATACTCATAATGAAATGATGTAAAATCAGGCAAGTAATAGCGGCTAAGATGCTCTCCGGCATCATTGTCCAGAGTAATCCCAACAGAGTGGCGATCATAATTGAGTGCAATTTTTGAAGTCAGCGCAAAATCATTGCCCCACTTTCTCTTGCCCTTCGCAATAATCTCTGTCTCTAAACGTTTCTCTCTATCAACCTCCCCTATTGAATAGTCTGATTCATATGAGATAAATGGTTCAATCTGGCTTATGATATTTTTATTAAATCCATCAACTATAGATAACTCACCTGATGAGAGAATATCACCGAATTGTTCAATATGATCAATCAGACTCTCTATTTGAAACAAATTCAACAAGCCTAATTCCTCCAATTCATCACGCGAAGCACTGTTGATTGCGATAGGATGTTCATAAAAATACTCCAGTCTGTCAACCAGCTCTTCATAACTGGATTCCGAAAGATTCTCGGCGTGGTTCTCAATCATTGAAATAATTGATTCAGGCAACGATTGTGCCTGCAGTTGTGTTGTTATCCCCAAAAAGGATAAAAAAAAGATTGCCGAAGCAATCTTTCTGTCTCTTAAAATCTCGCCCCTCATGTCTCCAAATATTACAAGCCGGCTGTGCGGCTTAATTTATTAAACTTTAAACTTATATGTCACCTCCTGTAACTCCTTATTTGCCTTATCAATCTTCTTTGCCAATGAAACCTTGAAATCGTTCATCTTCTTAGACAGTGTCCCATCTGATAATGCAAGTATCTGAGCTGCAAAAATAGCACCATTCTTAGCACCATCGAGAGCCATAGTCGCCACTGGGATACCGGAAGGCATCTGAAGGATTGACAATATGGAGTCCCAACCATCTATAGAGTTAGATGATTTGATTGGAATTCCAATTACGGGAACTGTTGTATAGGCAGCTATTACTCCTGGAAGATGGGCAGCTCCACCTGCACCTGCAATAATAACCTTAATACCACGTGTTTGGGCATTCTTTGCAAATTCCATAACCTGTTCAGGAACACGGTGTGCTGAAAGAGCGTTGATTTCGAATGGTATCTCCATTTCATCGAGGAACTCAGCAGCCTTTGACATAATAGGCATATCAGAGGTGCTTCCCATAATTATACTTACAATCGGTGTCATATATTACAATTAAAAATAATCTCAATGGTTCAACTCTCAAAATTAGTCATTATCTTTGTCATTACAAATCAAATTACCATGGAAAAAATACAAGTTTGGGATAAGACATTTGTGCCATTTATCAAAAACGAGGAGATAGTTGCCGCTATCGATCGTGTTGCTGAACAGATTAACAGAGATTTCAAGGATTCTGATGATATCCCTATCATACTTTGTATTTTGAACGGATCACTCTTATTCACAAGTGAACTTATGCAAAGATTGAACTTCCCTTGTGAGCTCAGTTGTATACGCATCTCATCATACGCTGGAACTAAATCCACTGGCGAGTCAAAAGTACTTATGGGATTGACAATGGATTTGTCAGATAAGAGAGTGATAGTCGTTGAAGATATTGTGGATACCGGGAAAACTATTATAGATTTGAGCAAACTGCTTCAAGCTGCTGGGGCTAAAGAGGTAAAGATTGCAACCCTGCTTCTTAAACCAGATGTATATAAGGGCCCGGTTAAATTGGATTATGTCGCAATGGAGATTCCTAACCGTTTCATTGTTGGATTCGGTCTTGATTATGATCAATTGGGAAGGAATTACAAGGATATTTATGTGTTGGAGAGTTGAGAGTTAAGAGTTAAGAGTTAAGAGTTCAAACTCTGGACTCTCAACTCTGGACTCTAGACTTGAGCGCAACTTGCCAGCTAGTAAGGCATCGTCAGATGCCGCAGCGGAACGTCAGTGAGGTTTTCGGGAGAAAATCGAAACAGTGGAGCTGCCCGCTGGAACGAAGTGGAAGCGGAATGTATGCCCCTTGGGGCTGTCATGAAGCGAAGCGAAATGACTGGGGTTAGTGAATGTGCGTAGGATGGGGAGAGAGTTGAGAGTTGAGAGTAATTAATATTAATTTATATAAATTATCATGAAATACTACATTTTATTTGGCCCTCCAGGTGCAGGAAAAGGCACACAGGCAAAGCTTTTGGTTGAAAAATTCAACCTACGTCACGTATCAACAGGAGATCTTCTTCGTGAAGAGATGAAAAATGAGACAAAGCTCGGTCTTGAGGCTAAAAAACTTATTGAAGCGGGCAGTCTTGTTCCCGATGAGGTTGTTGAAGGTATGATTCAAAACGTTATCACCAATAACCCTACAGTTAACGGTTTCATTTTCGATGGTTTCCCTCGTACAACAGCTCAAGCTGTAGCACTCGACGAAATTCTTGCCGGTTTCAAAGGAGAAGTTTCAACAGTTATCTCTATCATTATCGACGACGAAATGGTCAAAGAGCGCATCAAACACCGCGCAATGGTCGAAAACCGCAAAGATGATATGAAGGACGAAGTTGTAGAGAACCGAATCAAAACATATCACGATAAAACTGAACCTATCATCGATTTCTATAAGAAACAGAATAAATATCAGGAAATTGACGGCGTAGGCACTATCGAAGAGATATTCGAGAAGATTTCCAAGATTATGTAATTGTGCCATTAGACCGCTGGAAATCAAACAAAAACAAAATTAAAATGAAACAAACACTTACTCTATTTGCCTGCGTGGCAGTCTGCTGCGCAATGATAGCCTCTTGCAAGAACGCAAAAACCACGGAACCGACTCAAGAAGAAATCCAGCAGCAGAAGCAGGCGTTGGCCGATTCGATATTGACAGAGATTGATGCTCTGGCTGAACAATTTTATGATGCATCTTCAAACTCGTTCAGGGTAAAAACAATGGAACTCTCTGATGCTGAGAAGCTTGTCAAACCAGATTATCTTCTTGACCCGGCCATTGCCAGTACCTTTGTCACAAAGAATCAAAAAGTCAATGCATTGGGAATATATGTTACAGACAGAGGAGTCAGGAAATTATACGAAATGCCTTGCGAGGAGGTGGATGAAGTCATTGCCAAACTGGCTGCAGAAGTAAACTTCCCAGTTGATCTTGATTTTGCTATGGGGTATGGCCCGGTATCTGAGAAAATCAAGAAAATATATGAATTATTCAAGGAACAAGGCAGTCTTTCCTTCTTCTGGCAGTATTATAATGCAATCTATGTTGAGTACGACTATCTCCTTGCAAAAAATCCTGAATTATTCTTCAGCAAGATCACTGACGAACAATTGCAGGCATACCATACTATGCTGGTGTCAAGAATGAAGGCTATTGAGAAATTGGCTCAATATGATGAGGAGATGGCCCAACTTTGGGAATGGAGAAACAAAAGCCGGGTAAATAACTCCGACGAGGAAAGAGACTACTATTTCACGTCTCTTGAGTTAATGAAACAGTTTGTTGTGGCCAACAGTGACAAGTCCATTGCCCGTCGCAACGCCCTTCTTCAGTAACAACAGCAATTTCTCGATATTAATCGACGGATAGCCCCTGCTCGTCACCGAGACGGACAGGGGCATTTCACAATTATTCAATTCTTTCGAAAGAAATCGTTACCTTTGTGGCGTTATGTCAGATTCCAATTTCATAGATTACGTTAAGATTTTCTGTAAATCAGGTGACGGGGGTAATGGTTCAATGCACCTTCGTAGGGAGAAGTATATCGCTAAGGGTGGTCCGGACGGTGGAGATGGAGGACGTGGCGGTCATATTATCCTGAAGGGAGATAAGCAGCTTTGGACTCTTATTCACCTCAAATACAAAAAACATATCAAGGCAGAGAATGGTGGCAATGGCGCCGGACAGCTTTGCCACGGAAAGAATGGCGAAGATATCATATTAAGAGTACCTCTTGGGACTGTTGCAAAGGATGCAGAGACTGGAGAGGTGCTGTTCGAAGTGGTTGAAGACGGCCAGGAGATGATTCTTGCCAGAGGTGGACGTGGCGGTTTGGGAAATGATTTCTTCAAAAGTGCCACAAATCAGACACCTCGTTTTGCGCAACCAGGTGAAGAGGGTATCGAAGGATGGTTCATCCTTGAGCTTAAAGTCCTTGCGGATGTTGGACTTGTAGGATTCCCTAATGCCGGTAAATCCACTCTCCTATCTGTGATTTCCGCTGCCAAGCCAAAGATTGCAGATTATGCATTTACCACACTTGAACCTAATCTTGGTATAGTCAACTATTATGATGACAAATCTTTCATTGTAGCGGATATTCCTGGTATTATTGAAGGTGCACACGAAGGTAAAGGTCTGGGACATAGATTTTTACGCCATATTGAACGAAATTCAATCCTACTGTTTATGATTCCTGCCGACAGCAAGGATATTTCAGAGGAGTATAAAATCCTACTGAATGAGTTGAAACAATATAATCCGGAACTGCTTGATAAGCAACGCGTTCTTGCGATAAGTAAATCGGATATGTTGGATGACGAACTCAAAAAGGAGATAAAACGTCATTTACCTAGGAAAATACCTACAATCTTCATCTGTTCTCTAACTGGAGAGGGTATCCCTGAGTTGAAGAATATACTATGGGATGCATTGACTGACGACTATGCTATGCATAATTGATAGATATACCAATGACCCATATTGGAATCTGGCTGCTGAAGAGTATCTTCTTACATCTTTCAGTGAGCCAGTTTTTCGTATATGGAGGAATTGCGACTCCATTATAGTTGGTAAAAATCAAAATACATTTGCAGAGATAAACATTGATTTTGTAGAGAGGAACAATATCCCTGTAGTTCGCAGACTTACTGGTGGAGGGACCGTATTCCATGATCTTGGCAATGTAAATTACACATTCATTGACAAAAAGATTGATTCAGAAAGTACTGGAGAGATGTTCAAACGGTTTACATCACCAATCATTCAAGCACTTGATGGCCTTGATGTCAAAGCATATCTTTCCGGTCGCAACGATCTTCTTATTGATGAAAAGAAATTTTCAGGCAACGCAATATGTATCCATGGCGACAGAGTTCTGCAACATGGCACCCTTCTTTTTCAATCATCGATGAATAATCTATCTGAGGCCTTGATTGTCCATGAAGATAAGTTTATTGGCAAGAGTGTAAAATCCAATAGATCCAGAGTGACCAATATTTCTGAACACTTGAGATCAAAGTTCACAACTGAAGAGTTCTTCAACTACATCGCAGCATTTTGCAGTAAGAATCTTACTGAATATCACTACACAGAAAACGATATAGTTCAAATTACTTCACTTGCCGATTCAAAATACAGAAGCAGAGAGTGGAATTATGGCAATTCTCCCAAATGCAGATTTCACAACAGAGCTAAATTCTCCGCCGGAGTATTGGAAGTATCTTTTAATATAGAAAAAGGCTCAATAACGGAGCTTATAATCAATGGCGACTATTTCTTCAAGGCACAGACTGAAGAGTTGTGCAAGGTATTGATTGGTGCCCAATATGAAAAAGAAAAAATCATCGACCGCCTTGAAAGTGTGGCAATCGATGATTATCTCTGTGGAATTGATACGAATCAATTCGTATCACTATTGTTTACTTGATCTTTTTCTCCTTTGCAGATACAAGATTGTCCTTCAAGATACCGGCAATCTCTGTAATTGCATTTTCGAATGTGTCTGCATTTCTCTCAACGATAACATCGTTTCCAGGAATTAATACTCTGACTTTGACATTCTTGTTGTCGTGATCAGAGAGTAATGAGAGGGTAACTTCTGCACTTAGCGCTTCTTCATAAAACTTGTCCATCTTACCTAGTTTCTTGTCAATGAAATCTAGAAGTTTCTGGTCTGCATCGAACTTGATTGATTGAACATTAATTTCCATAATTACCTCCATTTTTAGCTCGTGGATGAGCGGTTAAATATATTTTCTTCATCTGCTCGAAAGAGTTATGGGTATAAATCTGTGTCGCAGCAAGTGAGGAATGTCCTAAAATCTCCTTTATACTATATAAATCGGCACCGCGATTAAGCAGGTGTGTCGCTAAAGAGTGACGAAGAACGTGTGGCGATTTCTTCGAGGTAAAACCATCATATTGTGAAAGCTCCTTTTTGACAATATTGTTTACAAATGCTAAATATGGCTTTTGTCCATGTTCTGTCAGAAAAAAGTAATCCGACTCCTTGCCAAAAATCCTCGTCCTCTCTTTCAAATATAATAAAATATCTTCATTTATCAAAGAAGGTACCGGTATTTCTCTTACCTTGTCGCCTTTCCCCGTTACACGGAAAACAGATCTCACTGAGTTGTAATCTTCAATTTTTAGGCCACAGAGTTCGGCTCGCCTCATTCCAGAGGAGTATAAAATAAGTATCAGAGTATAATTCCTCAACTTTTCAAAAGAGCTATCTTCAAGATATGATTCATAAGCATTTTGAAAATATTTTTCCAATGACAATTCTGTATAGAACTCTGGTAATTTACGGCTCTCTTTGGGACGGGTAATCTTGCTGACTGGATTTGATTGGATCATGCCCATCTTCATCAAATATGAGCAGTAACTGCTCATTGCTGACAGTTGTAGATTAACACTTCGTGCAGAAAGTCCTTTTTCCATCAATTCAGCAACGAATCCACGGATATTGAGAGGTGTAAGCACATCAATCTCATCTTGTGAAGAGGCACTACCATCTCCAAGTATATATTCATAAAAGGAGTTCAATGCATCTGAATAAAGCTGCACGGTCCGTGGTGAGTATCTCTTGATCGCAGAGATGTGATTGATAAATGAATCAGCATGTTGCATATATACAAAGTTAAGTAATTATGGAAAAATAATTTGAGAAACTAAAAAACATTTATATCTTTGCACTCCCTAATGAAAAGGAGGTGTATGCAAAATGATTATCGTACAAGTTAAAGAAGGTGAAAATATTGAGAGAGCTCTTAAGAAATTCAAACGTAAATTTGAAAAGACAGGTATCGTACGTGAACTTCGTGGTCGTCGCGAATTCCAGAAACCTTCAGTTAAGAAGCGCGCAATGATGATGAAAGCCATCTACGTTGAACATTTGCATCTTGATGAAGAATAATTGACAACTCAATTATATTATATAGCGGACAGTCAGTTTGATTGCCCGCTATTTTTTTTAGAAACTATATATGTGTTGTACATTCGGATTTCAGACAATAAAAAATAAGGCCCGCAGATGCGAGCCTTATTTTTAATATCTATTATCAATGATTAGAATCTCTGATTAAGGATTTCCATCATCTTGATAACACCGTAAGCGATTCTTGTACCAGGGCCGAAGATAGCGGCTGCACCTGCTTTGTAAAGAGCATCGTAATCCTGTGCAGGGATAACACCACCGACGATTACTACGATATCTTCACGACCAAGTTTCTTAAGTTCAGCTACGATCTGAGGAACAAGAGTCTTGTGACCTGCTGCAAGTGAAGAAACACCGACGATATGAACGTCGTTCTCGACAGCTTGTTTTGCAGCTTCTGCTGGAGTTTGGAACAAAGGTCCCATATCTACGTCGAAACCGCAGTCAGCATAACCTGTTGCAACAACTTTAGCTCCACGGTCGTGACCGTCTTGACCAAGTTTTGCAATCATGATACGAGGCTGACGACCCTCTTTCTTAGCGAATTCGGCAACCATTTCTTTTGCCTTCTCGAATTCAGAGTCATTCTTAACTTCTGAAGAGTAAACACCTGTATTCATACGGATAACTGCTTTATAACGTCCAACAACTTTTTCGCAAGCATCAGAGATTTCACCTAGAGTTGCACGAACTTTGGCAGCCTCAACTGCAAGTTCAAGTAGGTTGCCACTCTTTGTCTCAACAGCTTTAGTGATAGCTGCAAGAGCTGCATCAACTTTAGCCTGATCACGGTTTGCGCGAAGTTCTTTAAGTCTTGCAACCTGGCTTTCGCGAACCTTAGTATTATCAACATCAAGGATTTCGATAGGATCTTCATGGTCAAGACGATATTCGTTGATACCGATGATCTTGTCAATACCTGAGTCGATACGAGCTTGTTTACGTGCAGCAGCCTCTTCGATACGAAGTTTAGGAATACCTGTCTCGATAGCTTTTGCCATACCACCAAGTTTCTCAACCTCTTCGATATGTTCCCAAGCACGATGTGCAAGATCATTTGTCAAGCTCTCAATGTAGTAGCTACCAGCCCATGGGTCGATAGACTTGCAAACGCCAGTCTCTTCCTGGATGTAGATCTGAGTATTACGTGCGATACGTGCAGAGAAGTCTGTAGGAAGTGCGATAGCCTCGTCAAGAGCATTTGTATGCAATGATTGTGTGTGACCAAGAGCTGCACCCATTGCTTCGATACAAGTACGGGCAACGTTGTTGAATGGATCCTGTTCTGTAAGTGACCAACCTGAAGTCTGGCAGTGTGTACGAAGTGACAAAGACTTAGGATTCTTAGGGTTGAACTGATTAACAAGTTTAGCCCAAATCATACGAGCAGCACGCATCTTCGCAATCTCCATGAAGTGATTCATACCGATTGCCCAGAAGAATGATAGACGTGGAGCGAAAGCGTCAACGTCGATACCTGCTTTAACACCTGTACGAAGGTATTCAAGACCGTCTGCCAATGTATAAGCCATCTCGATATCATTGGTTGCACCAGCTTCCTGCATGTGGTAACCTGAGATAGAGATAGAGTTGAACTTGGGCATGTTCTGTGAGGTGTACTCAAAGATACTTGCGATAATCTGCATAGAGAACTTGGGAGGATAGATGTAGGTGTTACGCACCATGAACTCCTTAAGGATGTCGTTCTGGATTGTACCTGCCATTTCCTCAAGCTTAGCACCCTGCTCCAGACCTGAAACGATGTAGAATGCCATGATGGGAAGAACGGCACCGTTCATTGTCATAGACACTGACATCTTGTTCAAGGGGATACCATCGAAGAGAACCTTCATGTCCTCTACTGAGCAGATAGATACACCAGCCTTACCTACGTCACCTACTACACGCTGGTTGTCGGCGTTGTAACCACGGTGAGTGGGAAGGTCGAATGCTACTGAAAGACCCTTCTGGCCTGATGCCAGGTTACGGCGGTAGAATGCGTTTGACTCGTGTGCGGTAGAGAAACCTGCATACTGACGAACGGTCCACGGACGGAAGGGGTACATGAGGCTGTAAGGACCACCCAGGAAGGGAGGAATACCAGCCACGAAGTTGAGGTGCTCAAGACCTTCGAGGTCTTGCTTTGTATAAATGGGCTTGATGTCGAGGAGCTCGGCGTTCTTCCAAGGCTCGGCCATCACCAGAGGCTTGTGTTCTACGTTAAAAGCCTCGTTTGCAATATCTATATTCTTAAAATTTGGTCTCATATTAGTCAACTGTTATTTTAAAAGTTTTGCATTGAAAGCTTTAAGTGAACTTAATACATTTGTACGTACGTTGATGAAGTTGGTAACACCCATCTCCTTAAACTCATCGGTCTCGGGACCTGCGAGTACGAGTTCAGCCTTACCGTCGAGAAGCTTAACAGCCTCGGGAATGAGGGTGGGGTATTCGTCGTCGCTTGAGCAAAGAACAACGATGTCGGCACCCTTCTCCATAGCTGCGTTAACACCGTCTTCAACAGTCTTGAAACCGTTGTTGTCGATGAGCTTATAACCAGCGCAAGCAAAGAAGTTGTCAGAGAACTGAGCACGAGCAAGACGCATTGCAAGGTTACCGATGGTAAGCATGAATACAACGGGCTGCTTAGCTGCATTCTCGGTAGCGAGGCGGATTTCCTCGAACTCGCTGCCCAGACGCTTGCCGTTAAGTTTAACTTCGCCTTCCTCGGGAGCGCAACCACAGTTGCACTCGCACTTAGCAGCAACCTTGTCGGCAGCAACCTCGGTGAAGTTGGGGAACTGGTTGGTACCCAGAAGCTGCTCGCGACGCTTAGCGACCTTGTCGAAGCGGCCCTTGGCAGTAGCGTTAACAGCATTGGTTACTTCATTGCTCTCTACGCAAGCCTTGAAGCCGCCCTTATCCTCAACGTCGAGGAAGAGCTTCCAACCTTCTTGTGCGATAGATGCAGTGAGCATCTCGATATAATATGAACCGCCGGCGGGGTCAACAACCTTGTCGAGGTGGCTCTCTTCGCGAAGAAGAATCTGCTGGTTACGAGCAATGCGCTCTGAGAAATCGTCGCTCTTCTTGTAGGGAGCGTCGAAGGGAACGACTACGATTGAGTCAACACATGCAAGTGCAGCACTCATTGCCTCGGTCTGTGAGCGAAGGAGGTTAACGTGTGAGTCAAACAGGGTCTGGTTGAATTTAGATGTCTCGGCATTAACAACCATCTTGCAAGCGCATTCGCACTCGGGGTTGTACTGCTTAACAATCTGTGCCCACAGCTGACGAGCAGCGCGGAACTTAGCGATCTCCATGAAATAAACGGTAGATACGCCCATATAGAACTTGATGCGGTGAGCAACCTCGTCGGCTGTGAAGCCAGCCTCGGTCATCATTGCCATCCACTCGTTACCCCATGAGAGAGCGTAACCGAGTTCCTGGTAGATGTAAGCACCAGCATTGGTAAGATTCTTAGTGTTTACGCTGAGAACCTTGATGCCCTTAACGTCCTTAACTGCGTTGAGCAGCTCGGTAGCCATAGCCTTGATGTCGCCAGGGAATGCAACACCGTGCTTGAACTGACGCTTGAAGGGGTCGAAGTCGATAGAGCCCTTGAAAGTCTCCTCGGCACCGGCAGCCTTAACGAGTTCAACGAGTTCGGTTGCATAGCCAAGAGCGCACTTGGGACAGCAAGAGATGTTAATCTCACATGCGGGCAGGTAGATACCCTTAAGAAGGTCGGCAAGCTTAACTTCGCCATTAACCTTGAAACCCAGAGAGTCGATACCCTTGTTGAGGATGTCGAGAGCCTTAGCGTTGGCCTCGGCAACGTCTTCAACAACGATGTCCTGGCGAGTGAGCCAGTCATTGTTGGTGCGTGTACCACGAACGAAAGGATATTCACCGGGGAGTGAATCGGTTGCTTTAAGGTTCTCAATGTCTACGCCACGGTAGAGAGGCTGAACATCAAAACCTTCATTTGTTCGCCATACCATCTTTTTACCAAAGTCTGCACCTTTCAGGTCAACCTCGGCTTTTGCTCTCCATTCTTCGGGAGAGACGGGAGGAAACATGTCGAACAGTTTTTTTCTTGTTTCTGCCATAAGTTTAGATTAATTATATAGTAACAATTTTAGATTTTTAGACTCTTTGTTGTTTGGTTCTAAATATCATGCAAAGTTACTAATAATTCTTTGAATACACCTTATTAAATAATATGTTTTTTTCTGCATTGAGGTACTTATGGCAAAATATTACATATTTTAGGTCGAGGTGTTGAGTATATGGGAAAATGTGCGTACCTTTGTGACACGAAATACTAAAAAACCTATGAGAAAATTATTTTTTTGCTTCTTGGTTCTCATTACGGCATCGCAAGTGACAGGTGCCGAAAAACTTCGTGACAATGTTCCCAATCGCAGTTTTTATAAGGATGTATTTTTTGATTGCGGTGTAGGACTTACTTCACGCGATTCCTTACCTGCCGTACAGATGCTTAAATGGTCTATTGAACGAGGAGCCTTCAGCGGTTCTGATGAAGCTGCGCAGCAGAATGCTATTATTGCTGGTGACTCAACCGACTGGAACGGCCACCTTCTTTATCCCGACGGGCAACCGCGTTTTAAGGTGTTTTTTATGGACGGTGGTTCATCGCTCGAACACGGCTCATCGCTGGGCGAGGCTGGTCGTCGTCGCATCCGTGAGTTTGTCAATGCGGGTGGTTCTTATGTTGGTACCTGCGCCGGTGCAATCATAGCTTCGCGAGGCTTTGATGAACAGCCGTCTGTTCCTACTTACCTTGGACTATGGCCGGGTATATTTTCCCGTACAAACAAGGCGAACAGCAGTTCGGGTATTACAATAGAGAATAAGTCGCCACTGCTCAAGTATTACAACTTTGGTGGAGACAAATATATTGCTAATGTGCGTCACAATCAGGGTAATTATCCGGCATCGTTGCCCAATGGAGCCGAGTGCCTTGCTCGATATGACTTTAAGGAAGCGGGTAAGGCTCATAAACAACCTGCGGTTTCGGCCTATAAGGCTAATGTGAATACCGGTCGCCTTGTATTGTGCGGTTCACATCCCGAGGAAGTTGTTGACGGTGAGCGTCGCGACCTCACCGCAGCCATGCTAAAGTATGCAGTTGACGGTATCGGTATGACCAAAATCAAAGGGTATCTCAAGAACGGAGAAGCGCGTGTGATGGATCGCCAAACGTATGAACGTTTACCCGAATATACCCGTATCGGTGACATGCAATATCATCACTTTGCCGTGGAGATCCCCGAAGGTGCGAGAGACATTACATTTACCCTTGAAGGTGCGACTGGCAGCCACATGACGCTTGCAATATGTAAAGATACTTATGCATATGATGACTGCGCCGATTTCCGTTCTACACTTGATGGCGCTAAGCATGAGTTCACTTTGTCTAAGATGGCTAAGGGTATATGGTATGTAGCAGTACATTGCCTTGATAAACCCGAAGTGGTTGAAAACCATCACGGCCAGTATTACAAACCGACCGAGGTAAAGGACTTGTTGAATGGTGTTCCATATACCGTAAAGGTGTCATGGAAATAAAATGACAATCGTGATGGAACAAGGAACTAAAGCGAGAATGTTATATGTTGATGCCTTGCGAGGCCTCACAATGTTCCTTGTTGTATATCATCATGTAATTGATAAAATCTTTAAGGATGATATTCTGCTTGACAAAGCCTTGCAGAGTTTCAGGATGCCTGTGTTTTTCTTTGTAAGCGGTTTTGTCGCTTACAAGGCCCTTGAATTCTGGACCGGTAAGAACACCTTGAAGCGTTTCGTTAAGAAATTCAGGTCGCAGGTTATCCCCACCGTTATTTTCTTTTGCGCTTACTTCTATTTTATGCGCGACAGTAATCCTGTACTATTGTTTTTAGAATACGGCTGGAGACAGTATTGGTTTACGATAGTATTGTTTGAGTTCTTTGTTATCTATTTTTCTGTTAATTATTTAACAAGAAATCATCCAAAAGCGAATGTGGCCATTCTGGTCACCCTTTCGGTTGTGAGCGTAATGATATATCACGGATGCAAAAAGGGAGGTCTCTTCTGTTTGTACACCGATGCTTATGAATTTACCCGTTATTTCCCGTTTTTCATAGCTGGTACACTAATTCGCAAATGTTATGATGTTGTGATTAAGTATCTTGACAAGTGGGCGGTTATAATCGCTGTTATTGCTTTGTTCCTTCTTCAAGTTCCTGCTTTTGATGATTTTTACCATTTGCCCGAGAAAATAAATAACTTCATTACCATATGGTCAATTAGGGTTACAGGGCTTGTAATGGTATTCGGACTTTTTGTAAAATTACGTGATTTCTTTACAGATTCAAGTAAGATTACCAAAGTCATGTGTTATGTAGGTACAAGAACTTTAGATATCTACTTGATGCACTTCTTCTTTATATCGCATTTGCCTATACTCAACTTATATTTGATTAAACAATATGGAGTACACCTTGGACGTCCTTCTCTTATTGTAGTATCGGCGTTGGTAGTATGCGCTTGCTTAGCGGTAAGTTATATAATACGTAAGAGCAAGTTTTTAGGCAATCTTCTTTTTGCTGCAAAATAAAGAAAGGAGCAAGATTTCTTGCCCCCATTTCTATTGTTGTATTTTTCTGTTTCAGAATTGTTTTGCTGTTGCCATGACGACCTCGCTAAGGGTGGGGTGGCCGTGGATAGCACTAGCAATAGCATCGACTGTAGAACCTGTATTCATTGCGGTTACAACCTCTTGGATAAGGTCGGCTGCATGTGCACCGCATATGTGGCAACCCACAATCTTGCGAGTCTCGTTGCAAACAATCATCTTGATAAGACCGTCTGTTTCACCCATTGAAACGGCTTTGCCATTGCTGCGGAAGAATGACTTCTTTACAGTGACATCCATTTCCTTCTCGCTGCATTGGTCCTCGGTAAGTCCTACCATCGATAATTCGGGAGTTGTGAACACTGCACTGGGAACTATGTCGAGTTTGATTGAATCATCTTTGCCCAGGATGTGGTGAAGAGCCCTTGTGCCTTGAGCCGAAGCGGCGTGAGCAAGCATCATGCGTCCGTTTACATCTCCAATGGCATAAATTCCGGCAACATTAGTCATCATGTTATCATCCACTTCAATTCCTCGGCGTCCAACATTTACACCTGCAGCGTCCAATCCTTTGGTAAGAACCGCTTGACGTCCAACCGACATTAATACTTTCTCGGCTACAACCGACTTGGCTTTGCCCTTTTGCTCAAAAGTGATTTCAAGTTGACCGTCTTCGATATGGTGAATACCGTTAACAGCTGCCTGAGTCATGATGTTAATGCCGCGCTTGCTGAGTACCGTTTTAAGGCGCTTTGCTATGTCCTTGTCGAATGGAGGAAGGATTTCCTTGCAGAATTCCACCACAGAAACCTCTACACCGAAACTGTTGAATATTGCGGCAAACTCCATACCGATAACACCGCCACCCACAATGCAAAGGCTCTTGGGCAAAGTGTCCATGGCAAGAATATCATCGCTTGTCATAGCCAATTCGGCGCCTTCAATGGGAAGTCCTCGCGGAGCTGATCCTGTTGCAATAACGATGTTATTGGCTGTGTACATCTCATCGCCTACACTTATTGTGTGAGCGTCTACAAATGATGCTTCTCCGTTCACATAAGTTATACCGGGTTGCTTCATGAGCATTTCCACACCTTCGCGAAGTTGGGCGACAACCTCGTTCTTACGAGCGAAAGCAATACTATAGTCGAGTGAAATAGAATCCACTTTTACGCCCCATTTGTCAGCCTCTTTGAGAAGGTTAACGACTTCGGCGTTACGACATAAAGCTTTTGTGGGTATACATCCTCGGTTAAGGCATGTTCCGCCAGCCTCGTTCTTTTCAACGATAACAACTTGCAGGCCATGCTGTGCTGCTTCGGCTGCCATTTCGTAACCACCGGGGCCAGCACCTATGATTATTAAATCGCTATTCATGTTAAATAATATTGTGGGGCGAAATAAAATAATTTCGCCCCACGCTTAATTAGTGATTGATTACTGGTTGTCGGCTACAAGTTCTGTATATGTCACCACGGGGTGCAGAGCAGCCAGAGTGTCGTCAAGACGACGCACGGGAGTGTTGTGAGGTGCAGTCTTTACAAGTTCGGGTGTCTCAGATGCTTCCTTTGCAATAGTACGCATCACCTCGATGAAACCATCAAGGGTTTCCTTGCTTTCGTTCTCGGTAGGCTCAATCATGAGTGCCTGGTGGAACAATAGCGGGAAGTAGATGGTAGGAGCATGGAAACCGTAGTCGAGCAAACGCTTAGCCACGTCGAGAGTTGTAACTTCGGTAGACTTGTCCTTAAGGCCGTCAAATACAAACTCGTGTTTGCAAACGCCCTCAATGGGAAGTTCATAGCAATCCTTAAGCGATTCCTGGATGTAGTTGGCATTAAGGGTAGCGAGCGGACCAACCATACGCAGATTTTCCTTTCCAAGGGTAAGGATATAGCTGTAAGCGCGCATGATTACACCGAAGTTGCCCAAGAATCCGGATACAGAGCCAAGCGACTCGTCGTTGCACTCAATCTTATAACGCATGTTCTCTTCGTCGGCAACTACACGGGGATTGGGCAGGAATTGCTCAAGTCCGGCACGTACGCCAACGGGACCCGAACCTGGACCGCCACCACCATGAGGTGTTGAGAATGTCTTGTGCAGATTGATGTGCATGATGTCGAAACCAAGGTCGCCGGGGCGGCACTTACCCAACATGGGGTTGAGGTTTGCGCCATCATAGTACATAAGGCCACCAGCCTCGTGAACAAGTTTTGCAATCTCGGCAATGTTGTGTTCGAAGATACCCAGAGTATTGGGGTTGGTCATCATCATACCGGCAATGGTATCGTCGAGGAGAGGACGGAGGTCCTCAACATCTACAGTACCGTCGGGACGGCTCTTAACGACTACTACGTCAAAACCACATACTGCAGCACTTGCTGGGTTGGTTCCGTGTGCACTGTCGGGGATAATAACCTTGGTGCGCTTGTCGTCCTTGCGGCTCATGTGATAACTCTTCATTACCATGAGACCTGTAAGTTCGCCGTGAGCACCCGCAAAAGGATTAAGAGTAAACTCGCTAAGACCCGAAATCTCGGAAAGCGATGCCTGGAGGTTGTAGTAAACCTCGAGTGCGCCTTGCACTGTGCTCTCGTTCTGCAGAGGATGCAGACCTGTGAAAGCATAGTGGTTGCACATTTCTTCATTGATCTTGGGATTGTACTTCATTGTACAAGAACCAAGGGGATAGAAACCAGTGTCAACACCGAAATTGTTGTTGCTCATATTGGTGTAATGACGAACTACAGTGAGTTCATCTACCTCGGGCAAGGCGGGAGCCTCGCCACGCATCAACTCGGCGGGCATATCGCTGATGCTATACTGAGCTAATTCATTCTTAGGAAGAGAATAACCACATCGTCCTTCCTTTGATAACTCAAAAATGAGTTTTCCGTAATATACGCTGTTCATAGTTTTTCCTCCTTATTTAGTCAATAATAGCTTCGTCTTTAAGGTTCTGGACGCCTTCGCAAATCATCACGGCATCGTCAATAACCTCCTTGGTAAGTGTCTCGGTTACGCAAAGCAAGAGAGTTTCGTCATCAATCTTGAGACCGAACTGGATTCCAGCCTCGAGCAAAGCCTCTTGCAGATAATCGATGTCGCCACCCTTGTATTTCACAGCAAATTCGTGTAAGAACGGTTTCTCGGGGAAAGCGAGTTCAAACTTATCGAGTTTTGTGAGTTGCTCGGCAAGGTAGTGGGCATTGCTGTAGCTTAATGCATTCACTTCCTTCATGCCTTGCTTGCCCATGAGTGCAAGGTAGATGGTAACGTAAAGCGCCATCAAACTCTGGTTAGAGCAGATGTTACTTGTTGCTTTCTCGCGGCGGATGTGCTGCTCACGTGCCTGAAGTGTAAGAACGAATGTGCGCTTACCATCAAGGTCCTTGGTTGCACCAACGATGCGACCCGGCATCTTGCGGATGAGTTTTTTGCTTGTGCACAGATAACCTACATAAGGACCGCCAAAGTTCATGGGGATACCCAGACTCTGTCCATCACCGACAGCAACATCTGCACCCCATTCGGCAGGAGTCTTTATTACACCAAGTGCACTTGCGTTGCAGTTCATGATGAATAATGCCTTGTTGTCGTGGCAAAGGTCGGCCCAACCGGTATAGTCTTCAACGATACCATAGAAGTTGGGGGCAGCAACGATAACACCAGCTACGTCGCCAACAGCAATCTTCTGCTCGAAATCTTCACGAGAAGTCACACCGTCGGCAGCTGCAATGTGTTCGACAACAATACCATGGAACTTAGCATAAGTCTCAACCACGCGCGTTACAATGGGATTCATTGTGTCGGAGATGAGCACCTTGTTTTTCTTCTTTGCATTGGCAACAGCCATCATCATTGCCTCGGCAGTTGCAGTGCAGCCGTCGTACATTGATGCGTTGCTTACCTCCATTCCTGTGAGGGTTGCCATCATGCTCTGGTATTCAAAGATATACTGAAGTGTACCTTGTGAAATCTCAGCTTGGTAAGGGGTGTACGAAGTGAGGAACTCACTGCGGCTAAGGATTGCGTTTATAACCGAGGGAGAGTAGTGGTCGTAGCAACCTGCGCCTATGAAGCAGTGAAGCTTTTGGTTGTAGCTTCCCAGTTCGTCAAACATATTGCGCACCTCGATTTCGCTCATGGCCTCGGGCAGGTCATAGTCGCGATGCAGCACCAGTTCGTCAGGGATGTCCTGGTAGAGTTCATCCAGACTCTTAAGGCCACATTTGCCGAGCATCGAACGAACGTCTTCGTCGGTGTGCGGGAAATATTTGTAACTCATTGAATGATTCAGTTTAGTATGGATTATTCGCCGATAAATGCGTTGTAAGCCTCTGCGTTCATGAGGTTGTCAAGTTCAGCAACATCGCTGATTTCAACCTTGATGATCCAGTTCTCAAAAGCGTCCTTATTGATAAGACCGGGCTCATCTTCAAGAGCTTCGTTAACCTCAACTACAGTACCGCTCACGGGTGACATAAGGTCGCTGGCAGCCTTAACGCTCTCTACTGCGCCGAATTCTTCGCCTTGTGAAACCTCGTCGTCAACCTCGGGCATGTCTACATAAACTACGTTGCCAAGCTCGTGCTGTGCGTAGTCGGTGATACCAACGAAACCAACGTTACCTTCAACTTTTACAAACTCGTGTGACTCGCTGTAGTAGAGTCCTTCGATAATCTTACTCATAATTGTTTATTTTGTTTTGTGTTAATTATTATCTAATTGGGTTAATTATTTCTTATAGCTCTTCTTGTAGAAGCGTTTCTTTACAACCTCGGCGGGGAATACTTTCTTGCGAATCTTCACCATGAGTTCGTTGCCAAGAGTACCTGCCTCGCGATCAACGAGTGCAAATGCGAGGCTCTTCTCAACCGAGATGCCGCGGTAACCGGTTGTTACATAACCTACAACCTTGTCGCCTTGTAATACCTCATAACCGTGGCGTGCGATAGCCTTGTCCTTTAGTTCCAGACCTACGAGTTTCTTTGCACTGCCTTCAGCCTTTTGCTTAGCGCATGCTTCCTTGCCGATGAAATCGTCTTTCTCAAGTTTTACGAAAATACTGAGTGTAGCCATGATGGGTGAAATCTCGGCGGTAAGTTCGTCACCGTACAGCGGCAGACCAACCTCAAAGCGGAGGGTATCACGGCATCCGAGGCCACAGGGCTGAACGCCAGCGTTGATGAGGAGATCCCACATCTTGACGATTGCAGCATGGCTTGCATAAATCTCGAAACCATCTTCACCGGTGTAACCTGTGCGGCTCACAATGATAGTCTCACCGTCGTATTCCATCTTCTTGAAAGTGTAGAACACAAGGTCGGTAGCGTCAATCTTGAGTACATCGAGGAGAGTCTTCTCGCTCTCGGGACCTTGTACTGCAAGCTGTCCGTAGTAGTCGCTCTGGTGGTCAACCTTTACATCGAACGATGCTGCTTGCTCGTTGATCCAAGCAATGTCCTTGTCAATATTGGCTGCATTGATAACCAGGAACAGGTCGTTCTCAGCAACTTTATATACCAGCAAATCGTCTACAGTACCTCCGTCGGGGTAAAGCATCATACCGTAGTATATCTTGCCCAGAGGAGCATCGGTGATATCGTTTGTGAAAATATAATTTACAAATTTTTCGGCTTGGGGACCGGTGATTTCTACTTCGCCCATGTGCGAAACATCGAATAC
>DCGV01000121.1:0-670 GCA_002314725.1 Bacteroidales bacterium UBA1769 | reverse complement strand
CTTCGTTGCGCACTGCATTGTGCTCTTCAACGATGCCCTTGTACTGAATGGGCATATCAAAACCGCCAAATGGGCTCATCAATGCTCCCAGTTCTACATGTTTGTCATATAGACATGTTCTTTTGTTATCTGCCATAACTGTTTAGAAATTTATTAAAAGGTTAATGAATTGTTTGTTTGTCAAATTCATGATTACATCAGAAACGTCAATGCCTTTGAGTGCTTGGTTTATTGACTCCCTTGTGTAACTTGCTCCGTTAAGTCGGTCAATAATTGAAATGTCAATATCGCCGATAAGGAAAAAATCACCTGTGACATTTATGTTCCTGATGATATTGTGTACAAGTTCAAAACTTACCTCGAGTTCGCCAACACCATCGATACGTTCCTTTCGGCGCATGTTGCAGCGTGGATTGTTACCCATGATAAATTCGGGCTCGAGATAACTTTGAGAAATGCTATTTATTTGCTCAATGTCATTCGCGTTTATCTTTAACTCGCCGTCGCACATGGTTTCTATTACATAAGCCTTGAATTGCTCAATATTCATGTCGAGGTGTTGCGATAGGGTGGTTATGCGGCTTGATACGCTTTTCACGCCTTTTGATTCGAGTTTTGCCTTAGAGGGCGTGATCGCGTTGGCCATGTGCTCAAGGTCGGTATCATACTA
>DCGV01000030.1 GCA_002314725.1 Bacteroidales bacterium UBA1769 | reverse complement strand
TAAAATGCCTTTCTAACATTGCTCCTGCAAAGGTAGAAAGGCACTTTGACAACTTTTGACAGTCGAATTTCTCTATTTCCAATTTCCTCCCTTCTCGAAATATTGAGAGAGAAGATCATTTATTCTCATTGACTGACCATTGGATGTAACGGCAAGGTAGAATGCTGCACGCGATATTCCCACATATAGATACTTGTTTACCAAGCTAGTGGAGCCTATATCGTCAATATCATAGAAGAATACGGACTCGAACTCCATTCCTTTTACCTCGTCTATTGGGAAGATTCTCAATATCTTATTTCCGGCATAAGCTTCTTCTGAACATACCTTGACTTGAATACCAGCTTTTGTCAGATTATCACAATCATCAAGAGCTTCTTTCAAATGCTCACAAGTGATTTTGTCCTTAGTAAATATAGCAATGGTTGGCATTTGTCCATACTTCGCATTGATTTCAAGGACTCTATCTGTAATCCATTCAGCCTTATCATCGATGTCGTCACTTTCGAGCCAAAGAGGTTTTGGAGTATCTTCATTCTTTAAATAACATTCATACGGTGCTGGCCTACCGAGTTCGGCCTGAAAGATTTTACCGGCTAATTCCATAAGCTCTTTGCTCTGTCGATATGAAATATTTAGACCTTTAATATCAAGATTACCGAAAATCAATGGATGCCGTAGGATAGCCCAGTCACTGATACCATCTTCCCGCATCATCTGCATAGAATCCCCGCATAGCGTGAAAGACTCAATCTCATAGTGACCAAATGAACGTATTCCAAAGAAATCAACAATGCTATAGTCGGTTGCCTCATCAACGCCAATAACAGGACGACATAAATCTTTGTATGCAAGCACATATTTATGGTTGGAAGATTCGAAATCTGTTTTCCTTACTCTATAGAAGTCCTTGCATATTCTGTTTATGAACCCGACTAGTAAGGCTTGCTCTTGTGGACATAAAGCACGGTTCTTTGATGTTTCCAGAATGTATTGAAGAATATCCGAATCAAAATGAGATAGCATATCTTCAGAAAGATTCTTTCTGAATGATTTGTATATCCTTGGTATTGAACTGAATATTGTATTCAGTGAGCCATTTACTGCAGGATACAAATACTTAGCGAAAAATGCATTAGCTGACTGCTCTTTCAATTTCTCAAAGTCTATCGCAGACTGGATCATTTCGAAAAGAACTTTCGCGTTGCCTTGTATCTTAACGCTTCCATCAATCTGCTTAAGTGACAAAGCTTTTAGAAGTGATCTCAGTTTTTGATTTAAAACCAGGGTGACATCTCCGTAATTCTGTTCTGTTTCTGATATCTCATCTTCTTCATCAGTTTCGTCATCATTTTTTGTCGTCTTCAACGATTCATTAATGAATTTCACAAGCTTTGAATACAGCTCCTCGTCCTTTTTAATTCTAACGAGACACTCATCAGACAGAAATTGTATTTGGTCATTCAGCTTTCGTACAATGCTTAACCCGGAAGGTTGACGTTTGCCATCAATGATGATATTTGAGTCTACCGTTTCCATATGAATCAGGAAACGTAATAGATCCGACAGGCTATGAACATCATTGATTTTTGCACATTCTCGAGTAATAACGCTGCCTAATATTTTCCAGTCGTATTTTCCGGTCTCAACTTTGGCGATTTTTTGGAATTTTTCCTTTGTCTGTGCTATAAAATAGTCAATGAAACCAGTAATAATATCATAGTGTCCATCGACATATACTGGAACATCTTCATATCTATGCTTAGGGAAATCAAAAGGACAATCCTCGCCAGCTAAATGGTACCCGTCCCTGACAGCATTACGAAGAAAGTCTTTCCAGACTTTGGTCTGTATAGGAGCCCTGCCGAGTCCTTCATAAACCATATTATTCTCGAGGTACTTCTTCAGAAGTTGATTTGGAGAGAAGTATATCCATTTATCGTCACCAGCTACCAGGGAAATCTCATGATCCGTCAATTTGCAGTCTTCATGATTTATTCTAAAGTCTTTCAAGTCTTCTGAATCAATCAAGAGCTTAAGACGTTGAATCATAGTCGTGGTCTTTCCTGTACCAGGGCCACCATTTATTACCTCTGCAACTCCGTTATAAACATTGGAAAATTTTGCATCATTTTGATGCTTATCCAGTACCGGGTTATTTCTCAATGATACTTGTTGACGAACGAATGCTGCAGTTTGACTATACTTATCGATTATCGCCTGCCTTTCAGCCTCCAATGCTTTGCGTTCCGCTTCGAGTTTTTTTGCTTCTTCCTCAGCTTTCTTTGCCTCTTCTTCCTGTTTTTGACGTCTTAACTCTTCAGCTCTTTTCCTCGCTTCCTCCTCAGCAATTTGTCGCTCTGCAATAGATTCTTGGTTTTTGTTGAGAGCTTCAAAAGCAGCTTGAAGTGAAGGATATCTCGACCAAGATTTATCACCAGCTATTCCAAATCTTATTTCTCCAACTCTTCCGTTTTCATTATAGTAAGTTTCAGAGTTCTTAATCATAAAATTAAAAACTCGCCCATCAGATGTCTTGCAAATATGATTTCCTTCATAGTTCTCGAGCAAGAGTCTGGCGTACATCTTATTCTTTGAGATACAACGTCCATCGTCTTCTAAATGCTGAAGGCGACCTGAAATGCTTGTTCCCTTAATGGTATTGTTGATATCATACTCGGGCGTCATACGCCTTTCGTATTCTCGGTTTACGATCCAAAGCTTTTGAGGCTCCGCAAAACCTTTGATACGTATCAGACCTCGTCCAAAGCTTGGGTCAGAAACACGCTCTCGACTCTCTCTTTGGCAATGCTGTTGTATATCATTAAGTATTTCGTTAATCTCACTCATAATACGGATTACTTTCTGCTGTTGATAATATCATTCAATTCCTGAAGCAATTGCTCCGGAACAGTAGAGTTATATTTCTTGAAAATCGCAATTTCTGCTTTGACCTCTTCGATACTTCTCATAGGAGCATCTTCAATAGGTGTATTCTCATTGGTGTGGCTAATAGTAGCGTCAAATTCATCATCCGGACGACCAGCCTCTATCCATTTCTGGTACTCAATGTAGGTAGCAAGAGATGATGTAAGAATATTTCTTCTCTGCTTGTTGATTCCGGAAATTGCTAAATCTCCATCAAAATCCTGCATATAAAGCTCTAAGGATGGAATATCATCCATACTTAACACACTTGTGTGCTTGGAGTTGTATTTGCTTTTTATGATGAAATCAACATCATTCTTCAGACCCTTAATAATCTTTTCTGTAGTGTCGTCATCGTATCTCTTTCGGGAAAGAAAATACTTGAACTCTCCCTCATGTGCATAAGCATCGAATACTTCGGTTTCTGGTATCTCGGAAACGATTTCATCCGAAGAGGAATGCAAGATTTCAACTTCCTCATTGCCTTCTTCATAATCGTCAATATAAATAACATCCCTTTCTTCGAGACCTCCGATACCGGAATGAGGTGTATAATCTACGTCCCGGCCCTCAAAATGATGACGCCATTTTCTTTTGGCAGAAGGGAATCCAAACCGATTATAAAGGCCAACACAATCTATTATGATGAGCTTTTCTTTTCCTTCAGCAGGCCTTAATCCGCGTCCAACTTGTTGCAAATACATAGATAGCGACTTTGTCGGCCTGGCAAGTTGGATAAACTCCACGTCCGGACAATCGAAACCTTCACTAAAGATATTGACATTACAGATGATATCTATTTTACCATGTTTAAAGTCATCAACCATCTGCTTCCTTTCTTCAGGAGGAGTTTTCGAATCAATGGCGACTGCATTTATTCCTCTGTCAACAAATTTTGAGCAAACGTGGATATTATGATCGCGATTGATGGTATAAACGATGCCTTTCTTACCACGAGCGTAACGGAAATAGGCATCTACAATACCAGCTCTGATTTCGTCCTTGTCCATCACATCCAGCATTGCAATATCAAGGTAATCACCGTCGAGTGCGAATTGCGTAATGCTATCAATATCTGACTGTATCCTGGAATTTGGCCGTATTGAATAGTAATCGTAATCGCATAAATAACCTTGCCGTATAAAATTCAAAACGGGTTGAGATGTGATCAGATCATCAAATTCAGGATGGAAGCTGGCGTGATTCATTCGGTATGGCGTTGCTGTTACGCCAAGCACCTTTGCCTTTGGAAATTCTTTGAGAATGCGCTTATAACTCTCGGCCTTTACGTGATGAGCTTCATCAATAATGATAATATCAAACTCCTTGTCTGTCCAGTTTGACAAACGCCTTGTCAATGTTGGTACTGAGCCAATTTGTACGGAATACATTTTTTGCTCGCGGCTCTTTGAAATAATAAGACCATGGGCAAGATTGTATTTCACACCGATATGTTCATCAATCTGGTCAATGAGTTCTATTCTATGAGCAAGAACAAGAACTTTGACGACTATCTTTTTTGAAGCACCCCAGTCAAAAAGATCTCGGATTATCGAAACGAAAAGACGAGTTTTACCTGTTCCAGTGGGCATCTGAAACATAATGCTCCGTTTCTGGATCCACATCTTATAAATTTTCTCTTTTGCTTCAATCTGATATGGCCGCAACTGCTTGTCCCGATATGGATTAAGTTCAGAGAAAACAACTTTATGCTTATTAGCAAAAGGAGCCAGGTAATTCGCAATGAGAGCCGTGATTATTGCCTCAGAATCTTCCTGTTCTCCCATATAGCTGAACAACTCTTCGTCAATAATGATAGAATCTCGAGTGAGCTGAGAACAAAAAGGTTCACTTCCGATATGCTCAAATGGCATACCGACGTTGCATACAAATGGTGTATTGATTTGGATGTACTGGTGCCAGTTCTTTTCATAGAACATTGACAACAGACGATTATTCTCAATTTGTGTGGAGTCAATATAGCCGTCTCTAACCATCTCGGTTATGGTAATAAGAAGAATAGCCTTGTGCGGCGCCTTGAAACCTCCGGAGCTGCTTACCCTCAATTTTGTGAATTGGTTGAGATATGTGGCTAATGTTGACATCCTAAACTATTTGCGGTAATAGGTTGATACATAATTACTGACATAGTCTGAAAATTCCGGACTGTCAACAATCTTGATTTCGTGCATCAGACCCATATAGAACCTGCAGATGCCGGCATAGTTATACACGGTGGTATCAAGCAGCCATTCCTTGCTCTTCCTGGTGATATCCTTTTCTGCAAGAGGATACTCTTCAACAAGGAGATTCTTTGCACGGATGCTTAACTGGAGTTTAACATTCATGCCGCCCAAACCGGTCATATGAAAAGCATCCATTCCCATTTTTCTATGACTCTTTTCGCATTCCCAATCTTCATCCAAAACTTCAACTGCATTGATACGCTGGATCTTAAAAATCTTATTATGTCCGTCTTCTATATCATACCCCCAGACATCAATAAAATCTGTTGTAAAACCAAAAGGTTCTATGAACCTATCACGGATGCTGTGAGAATTACCGGACTCGTACTGACGAAGGATCACACGTTTCTTGTTCTTTGCTGCTTCTTCAAGTGAATGAACATGAGCGGCATTTGTGTGTATATCTACGAAATTCTCGATGGAGGTTGAGTTATATATAACAGCTAGCTTATCTTTCAGTCCTTTCTTTAAGTTATTGGTCGGGGTAAGACTATCAATAAGTCTATTGACTATATATGCTTCTTCCTCCGAGAAATACACCAGTTTATCAAAATTAGGAGCTTTTCGTGGCATCTGATCAAGCTTATAGATATTGCTATAAAGCTTAGTCACCGAGAATCCAGCAGCCTTGAATGTATCGATATAGCGATAAATTGTCCTATACGACATTTCCAGCATTCTGGCCAATTCATCAATGGAATAATTGATATTGCCTGACATCAGCTTCATCAGGCGCAACATACGTTCAATTTTCGGCTGATCCATAACAAAAAATTAAAGATTTTCATATTCATATGAATCAGTGTCTGCCCATTGCTCACACTGCTTGATTACAATCTCCAAAGCATTCTGTTCTTCCTCTGGTGGATAGTGATATTTCTTTAGAAGCCGCTTTACAATCTTGCGCATACCGGCACGGGCTGATTCCTTCTTCTGCCAATCAATTGTCCTGTTCTTTCGGAGAGCCT
>DCGV01000011.1 GCA_002314725.1 Bacteroidales bacterium UBA1769 | reverse complement strand
TTCTGCATCGGCAAATAGTAAAGATAATAAACAACCAAAAACAAATCAAAAAAACGGCAAAAATCAGCGATTTAGCCCCTCAATTGCAGATGATTGTCAATTTTTAAGATTTTTTAATATTTGGTCATTTTTGTTCTTGATTGTCGTTTTTAAAGCATAATTTTGTCACCCAGTGGTCACCCGAAACGGCCAAGTGACCACTATTCGGTCACCCAGGTGACAAAAGTAAAATGTTTTAAAAATTTTCAGCTATGACAGAAAAGACTGAATCTAACGGCAGAAAAGAGACCGTAACCATTCGCGAGAAGTTACTTTCCGATGGCACATCAAGCTTGTATTTGGACATCCGTCACAATGGAAAGCGAAGCCGTGAGTTCCTCAAACTTTATCTTTTGCAAGGCAACTCTCGCACTATCAAAGAACAGAATCGCCAGACAATGGCTCAGGCAGAAGCCATCCGTTCTGAGCGATTGATTGAAATGCAGAAAGGATCTTATGAAGTCCTTCAGCAATTCAAGACAAACACCTACTTCCTCCCTTATTATAGAAAGATGTGCGAAGAGCGTTTTCGTACAGACAGCCAAGGTAACTGGGGCAACTGGCGTAGTTGTCTTCGCTATCTTGAAGCTTATTGTGACGAATCAACAACCTTCAGTGAAATCACGACTGAATGGGTTAAAGGCTTCAAGGACTTTCTCGAAAATGTAGAGAAAGATTCTTGCAAGCGTAGAGATCGTGAGAACATCAGTATCTTCAATGGACTCTCCCTTAATTCTAAGCATTCCTATTTCAACAAACTCAAAGCTTGTATCAATGCAGCATTTGAGGAACACATAATCGTAGTCAATCCGCTTCGTGGTGTAAAAGGCTTCAAACAAGACGAGGTTGCCAGAGAACACCTTAGTTGGGAAGAGGTAGTAAAGCTGGATGCTACTCCTTGTAAGTCTCAGGTTCTGAAAAATGCTTTTCTCTTCTCTTGCTTCACTGGACTTAGAAAATCTGACATCGAGCGACTGACTTGGGGCGAGGTCAGAGAATTTGATGGTTTTACACGTATAGTCTGGAAGCAGAAAAAGACTGGAGGTCAAGAGTATCTTGATATACCAAATCAGGCAGTCAAATATCTTGGTAAGCCTCAGGACGATCCTGATGAACTCGTGTTCAAAGGATTTCTTACAGGTTCTTATCTTTCTTTGGAACTACGCAGATGGATGTTGGCTGCATCTATCAATAAAGATATAACATACCATTGCTCTCGACATACATTTGCAGTATTGATGCTGAACTTTGGAGCAGACATCTACACTGTATCAAAAATGTTGGGACACAGAGAGCTTGCAACAACTCAAATATACGCAAAGGTTCTTGACAAGAAGAAGCAAGCTGCTATCATGCTCTTTCCCGATCTAAACGAGAAAGATTCCGTTTCGAAAAAGAATAAGAATAAGAAACAGGCAAATGATAATTAAGTCATGAACAGACAAGAAGTTGTTATTGCTCTCGCAAAAATCAATATGATGAACAAGCAAGTAGCATATTGGATAGAGTTGGATCAAGACCTTGACAATATATCTGTAGCACTTGATCTTGGAGTTGTTCCTGGTTGGATAGATGAAATCTTGGTTTTCATGAAAAACAACTCATGCAAACCTGTGGTATCATTTGCTCATAAAATGTTTACCATTGATTTTCTGAAAAAGGCTTTGAAAGATAGCAATAGAAAATGGAAACGTGAGACTTACGAGATTTTATCTTCTTTTGCAGGTTCAATAGAAAAGCTATACTCAACATCCAATATTTATTATAAGATGTATAAGCGTGGACCTTATGGAGATCTTGAAGATGCATTATCAAATGCAAAAGGAGCAGAACTATTGATGCGTGCTGTAAATGCTGGCTACCTTGACTGCAATTATAAACCCAAAAAGGGAATAACACCATTGCAGTTAAAAGCTATTGCATGGGGAGTTGGTCAATCACTTGGTATCAAATGGCGAGAACAGTGGGTTACATTTGAACGACAATGGAACTGCGACCGAATTGGTACTGTTCAAGTTCCTGAAGGTTTCTCAAAGCAATATGAGGACATTAAAGCCTTATATCCCGAGGTGGATTATTCTCCATTAACTGATAGTAAGAAGGATGAGTATTTCAAGAAGCCTCTGAATGATAATTGCATGGAAGAACTCTTCCTTGCTCTTATAACATATGGATATATTGATAAGAAAACCACATACATTCAGTTCCAGCGCATATTTGGAATCAAAAGTGATTTAGATACGTCGATATTTCAACCCATCAATTGGATTAAGGATCAGCGTTCACTTACATATTTCGTATATTTCGCATTCAGCAAGCGCAATATGGGGATATGGGTCAAGGCTCAGAACTGCTTTGTGGTTAATGGGAAGAGACCGAATAAAGGTAGTCTGAAATCAGGTATGCCTGCTTTAAGAAGGGATCATCCAGTCATTGAGCAATATGACCCATGCTTGATGACACTTGCGAACCAGTTCAATAAAAAGAAGTAATATCTACAAAATCGGCATCAAATGTAGCCGTCAGTGTGGTAATATACTACATTGGCGGCTATTTTCATATCTCAATAGAAGGTTATTGTAGCTTGTCCCACGGTTTGATACAACCGAGGACTAACTTTGCGTCCAAAGACGCAAAATATAATAATAAATATATGTAAGAAGGAGTAGTAACTCCATATTTGTTTAACTTAATAACCATTGACGAGATGAAGAAGAATCATTCATCCTCCTCTCTCTTTTTGCGCAGAGAGAGACGGTTCACATGCTAAGCATGTAGAGCCATGTGTTGGTGTAGAAGGATTATTCCGACTATGCCGCGAGTGTATCACCCTCTATCAAGACGAAGTTGTCAATCGAGGTAGAGACTATTACAGGTTCGCCAACAGTTTCCTTCTTAGCCACGAGTATCACGATGCCACGGATGCCCACAGCAAGAACGAGCACAACATGAATCTTGGCACTATGAGGGATTTGCTATTGGGCAACCGCCCA
>DCGV01000042.1 GCA_002314725.1 Bacteroidales bacterium UBA1769 | reverse complement strand
TGATTATTATCCGGGAATTTTTCAGTTGGCGGGATGATTATCCTGAGCAATTCCGTGTTGTCGAGAAGCATCTTCATCCTCTGTACCATACTATCATAGAACCTTACAATGTCCTTCAGGCGACCAGTTTGAGCAAGAATCTGGAGACATCGATGCGTATTACGGTACACGAGGCTTCGAATGTGATTCCGACGGTTACCGATACGATATATCGGGAACTCGGTCTGGATAGTCAGAAAGAGAATACATATATCGGTTCTCCTTATAGAATTTCTGAGAATGATCGTCCATTATGGGACGTTTATCAGCGGCTGAAGGCATTGGACAACGTTTATAAGAGATCCACAATCCCTTTCAAAGATATAATACCAAGGGTGGAATATTATGATCTCCATCGTCTGGTGTATTCGGTAAAGACATTGTTTGATGAGAAAGCCGGAGAGAGGTTTGAACGGATAGATGTTGATATGGATGAGGTGTATAATCGGGTCAGGATATTGACAGACGATGGGTTGTTTACACATATTTTCTTCAATCTTCTCGATAATGCTGTCAAATATGGATATATGGGAAGCAATATATGTATAAGAGTTTTCTCAGAAAATGAATCCGAAGTCAGGTTGAATAGTGATAAGGTCCGGTCTGTCAGGATTTCGGTGTCGAGTTATGGGGAACAGATAACATATGAGGAAATGGAGGGCATTACAGAACTGTTTAAAAGAGCCAACAAATCTGAGGGGGTGGAAGGAATGGGAGTCGGGTTATTCATAGTGAAGAAGATGTGTGTCGCATTGGGATATGGGCTTGATATCGGGAGTGAATGGGTTTCTGACCAGAATATCCCCGCCCATTATTGGTATATGGTGCAGAATCCTGTGAAAAGAGGTGAAGGAGATGTCAAGAGATTCTTGGAGGACACCATCTCAGATACTGAAGTTTCGCTGGTCGTAAACACTCGTATGAGACCTGATGAGCAGTGGAAGATAGGCTTTCACGAGATGTCTTCCATAATAGTGAACCCTACATATAAAAATACTTTTACCGTAACATTGAAAAGTACCTACAAATATAGATCATTACTCACAAATAATAATAAATAACTTATGGCCACTATCTTGATAATTGAAGACAATGTAACCATGGCGCGTGCGATCGCAAGTAAATTTCCCGCACATAACTGTCTTATCGCCTACAGCTATGCTTCAGCCGAAGATATTTATGAAGAAAATAAAGAACACATAGGATTTGTCATTTCAGATTTGCAGATACCTCCCGTCGGATTGTCCCCAAAAATCAGGTGCGAGTGTATGCCTTTTTACAGTATCCCTTTCATCAATCAGTTGATACGCTCCGGTTTTAAAAGAGACAATATCGTCATTTATTCCGGATATACGGATTTGATTAGAAATGACTCAAGGCCATCGGTGTCCATCATGGGGATAAAGATGATTCAGAAAAGTTTTTCCAGTCTGAATGAATTGGAGAGATATGTCAAAAGTAAAATATAAGAAAAGATAATTATGGCAGACAAGAAGGAAAACAAGAGGTTTTTACATAATCTGTTTCACGATAGAAAAAGACTCTCATGTTCTTTATTCATTATCGTATTCATTTGTTTTCTCATCGCTATCTTAAATTTCACCACTGTATATCTTCACTGCCTTAGAGATATGCGGACTGAAGATTCGCGTCCGATGGCAGTGAAATGTGGAAGTGCGATGCCGGACACGGTCAATATTATAGTAGTGCCGGATACTATGATAACAAAAATAGTAGTGTTGGATACTCTTAAGAATGGGTGTTGTCATTGTACACAGTCTCAAGACAGTAAGAGGGATTTGGAAACTTTGGAAGATATCCATAAGATATTTGATGACAATCTGTTGACATTTCTGATATCTTTCGCACTGATAGCTGTTTTGACGATGCTTCTTAATGACAGAACCGAATATAGTAATAGAATCAGTGAAATGGAAGATTCTGTCTATGATAAGTTAAGGTCGATAGAGAATAACTCGCAAACATTTCAAAATAATATACAAAAAGAATTGAAACATATTGCGGAAAACAATGAAAATTCTTTACAAGAAAAATTGAAACAGATTGAAGATTCTATACCCAAGATAGTTTACGATGCGAGAATAAATAATCTTAGAACATGGATTTTTGTGTGCGAAATGCATTTAATTTATCACGAGAGCAAACATATTGTTTTTGAAATAGAAACTTTGAAATATAGCATCAATGAGTTATTATATGCCGCAATAGAAAGCCTCCGCATAAAGATTGATGATTCCAACCGGGAAATTCCCCCATATTCCGACAAACTGAAGGATGATGCAGTGTTTTCTTCCGATGATATCAACAATATTATCGCCCCGCTTCTGAATGCAAATAATAGTTTTGAAGATTTGTATAGGTCTGCCAGAAGATATGAATCAAAACTGAAAACGAGGAAACCGAATTTGATGCTGGATTTACAGAGACAGACGGCACCATTGTCGAACAGTATAAATAGCTTGATAGAAAAAATAGAGGGCTACAGAGC
>DCGV01000026.1 GCA_002314725.1 Bacteroidales bacterium UBA1769 | reverse complement strand
GAGTGAGTTTATCTTGAATAAAATCACTCTGTTCTTTCATGACAGAATTGCTTAGATGTCCCCAGAATACAGAATCACTAACACATTGATATTCTTGGCAACAACGCAAAGCACTTTCATAATTAGACATTTTTGTAAAAACGCGTGTTGCACTCTTCAAATATTGCATACGATTTTCAACTAAAGAAAAATGCTCCGCTCTGGCCATCGACAAATAATGCAACGCACTATCACAATGATTTTGCTGCGCATGAACCTCTGACAGTATAGCATAATCTTTAAGAAACCGAACATCGTGATAAGTGCAAAAAAGTTCATGGAATAAAGAATCTGCAGTAGTAGCATCACCTTTCTCATTATTTAGATAAGCAAGGAACCTCACACATTTTTTCATTGCAAATGTATCATTCTGCAAACAGGCAGATTGAAATGCAGATTGGAGACATACTTCACTTTCCTCGTACTGGCGGTTATAAAAGTATGCAATGCCCAAATTAGTCTCACTATCCATTATGTAGATACTATCACCAGACATTGTGTATTCCTCAGCAGCAGCCTGAGCGAGCTCAATAGCATTAGCACCAAAAGCATCAGCACAAAGCAGATACTGATTAGTATAAATCTGTCCAAGCATTAGATGATCATTGACAGACTTAGCATATTCCGCAGAATTGGCATATTTAAGCATAGCAAAGCCATATTCTTGGCTTGAGAAAAGAACTCTTCCATGCAGAAACAGACATAACATCCGCTCATGATCTGTCCCATGCTGAATATAATAATCTTCCGCAATGCAAATCATCGAGTCGTTTTTCTCGTCAATTCCATTGCGATATTTAGCATACTCATTCAGCAAGATGTAACGAGCCTGATACTTTGGTTCATCAAACGGTGACTCCTCTGCTGAGTGTAAGGAGTCAAGTACAGTTTGTGCATAGGCAGGATCTTCCTTTATCAAGGCTTCTGCCCTATCCAACTCTGCACTGACATTTCCTCGATCCGCACAACAGGAAAGCAGAAACGATAAACAAAACAAGCAAAAATTTCTCATTATTTTAAATGGCATAAGTATAAACGAAGACAAGAAGGGGCAGTTACAACTGGTCTATATGGTTAAGGAGAAACTCTTGAATACCAATATATAGGATTCCCTGTTCATCCTTCCAAGGGATAATATCATCCTTGACGACTACTATCTTTTGGAAAGAATCATCAATTCGAATAAGGGAGTTGATTTCTTGTGCGTGTTTCTCCTCTGTATCAATGTTTAGAGCAGACTGGATATAATATCGTTGATAGCCTTTGTTCACAATAAAATCCACCTCCAATTGAGAATGCTTGGTTTTGCCATCCTCTGTCTTCCAGTGATAAGGAACAACTCCCACATCAACACTGAAACCACGGGCTATGAATTCGTTGTAAAGGACATTTTCCATGATGTGGTTCTCCTCCTGTTGACGAAAATTAAGGCGTGCATTACGGAGTCCAACATCTGAATAGTAGTATTTCAACGGAGTACTGATGTATAATCGTCCTTTGACATCATATCGCTGAGCCTTGTGTAAGAGATATGAATCGATAAAGAATTCGAGATACAAATCTATAGTCTCACTCTTTATCTTTATTTTTTGTTCAGACTCGAAAGTATTAGACAATCGACTAGGATTGGTCAAGGAACCTACAGAAGATGCGGTTATGTTAAGGAGTGTTTCGAGTACACTAGTGTCTGCCTTAATATAGTTACGCTCAATGACATCTTTTATATAGGTAAGATGGAAGAGTTCCTGAAGATATTTTGCTTTCTCCTCATGGGCGGTCAACTGCATGACATAAGGCATACCCCCATAATACCAAAAGTCACGCCAGGCGTATCGTTTATCTCCCTCATATGCAGCATGAAATTCGTTGAAGGTAAGGGGGCAAACGTGTATTTCATCTCCCCTATCTCGAAATTCTGTAATGACATCCTTTGACAGCATCTTGGAATTGGATCCAGTAACATAAACATCAACATTAGGAAGTTTCATGAGACCCAAAAGTACATCGACAAAACAGATCTTCTCATTGGAATCAGATGGAAGATAGGGATTCTTAATACTCTCTACCTTCTGAATTTCATCCAAAATGACATAGTATTGACGTTTTTTGTTGGAGACTAACCGACGAAGATATTGATCCAACTCCAAAGGATTACGATATCTTGCGTTAATGGCTTCGTCTAATGCCATAACGACAATGTCGGTTGGTTTAACACCTTCACCAACGAGATGATCTACAAACAGATTATTGAGGAGGAAAGACTTGCCACAACGACGAATACCAGTGACAACCTTAATCTTTCCGTTCCACTTTTTTGCAATCAGTTGTTGCAAATATCTATTACGACTGATTATCATATAAGAAGACATTATAGATAAACATAAAAATTCTCAATGCAAAGATATTAATTTTTTTTGGACAATGGCCAACTTGAGGAAATTATTGTATATTACAAAGAATTTTCCCGCCGAATCTAAGCTATTTTGTATAGACTATCTGCCATTTTCTATAACTCTGTTTCAATTAGTCAATCTCCCTCTCCACAATTTCAATGCCATTGTGCTCAAAAACTACTTTGAACACAATGGCACTTTGCGAGTATAAATCAACAATATTTATATCGCATTGGTCACAGTGCGCAGGTCGTCATCATCTATGCGATAGTAGCGAGAGAATGCTCTACTGTCCTGCACATGGCCGGTCATTTTGGCAATGAGATTCGGATCGTGGGTTAACTGATAGGCGATACCGATGAAGGTGCGACGGCCCATATGGCTACTTGCAACTTCGCTAATAGGAAGGGACAAATAGTCACCAGTCTTGGGATCTCGGACCTGAACGATACGATTGATGCCGCACTTCTCGAAAATCTCCTTGATACGAAGGTTGTAATGAATATCGCTGAGAAAAGGAAACAAGCGACCTCTCTTATCTACTCCCTCATATTTTTTGATCAGCGATTGTGCCTGGGCATTCATCGGAACACGAACAATCTTCACCTTCCCCTGCCCTTTCGTCTTCTTTGTCTTCTTTGGCACATACTCGAGAATATCGCCAACAATATTTGCCGGTCTCAAAGATCGGAGATCTCCGACACGACAACCGCACAAGCAATGGAAAACAAAGATGTCCCGCTGCTGCTCAAGAACAACATCATTGTAGCCAGACAAGTCAAAGGTTGCAATCGTGTCACTCTCCTCTCTCGTAATATAGATAGGATCTCCATACTCCTCCTGTCCGAAGTCAAATCCATCGAAGGGATCATTAGTAGTCTTCTTGCTGTTCAGAAGCCAATGGAACACGGCAGCGAGGCGTTTCATCAAACCAGAAATATAGTTGTCTCCTCGTGCTGCTATCTTCCGAGGGCGCTTCGCATTACAAGTATAAGGAGCCTCTGCAAACAATCGCTGGAAAAGCCTTGGATTCTTTTTGGCATAATCAGCCTCATTACGTACAAAGATACGGAATGCTTCAAGATCTTCTGTCGTCAATGAATCGTAGTTAAGGACAAACGATGATGACACCATAACCTGTTGATACAGCTCAAAACGACGAAGCTGTCGCGCCAGAGTCTTATAGCACCTGGTTCTGGACTCTGACAATTGTTTCCGCTCGCAATATAGTACTAACAACCGATAGAAATCCTGACTTTCGTACACAGGTCGGTCTGGATGCAAAGCTGCATCGACGACTGAGGCAGGAACAGGGACGAGAGGCTGGCGTGACTTTTTCTCCGTAGTAGGAGAAGTGGTCTTCAAAGAAGCTCCATTGACGCCCAAGGTTGCTTCGATGTTCTGCTCTACCATCGAAGCCATCTGATTAACCAGCCAATCTTTGGTAATGTCTATCTGCATATCTCTTGCATCCTGTTGGCACAGCGTATTAAGACGAAGAAGGAACGACTGAAGCAACCGATCTACCAACTGGGCTTCGGTTACTAAAGTCTCATTCTTGCGACTTTGTTTAGGAAATGCGATGGAACCAGTATTAGGGTCAAATAACTCTGGGGTAGTAAAAATACCAGTCTTCAAACTTGGACGCACGGTACGGCTTACGTCCACACGAACGAGGATCTGCTTCTTGCCAGCTTCCTCTTTTCTTGATAGTTCTTTCTTTATGTTCATACGCGTTGTTAGTTTTCGTATTCGATTTACAACGCAAAGATACGAACATTTCTTGAGATCATTCAGGTGGTGCGACACTTCCAATTTTCTGTCACATTTCTGTCACAATCCTGAAATCTGGTGCAATTTCGATGATATTCACAAATTGCAAATGTTGCAGCAAAATGGCATAAAGCAATGATAATCAAAGCCATTTAAACGCAAAACGCTGCAACCGGTTTTAACCGATTGCAGCATTTGTTGCTGTACCAGGATTCGAACCC
>DCGV01000082.1 GCA_002314725.1 Bacteroidales bacterium UBA1769 | reverse complement strand
CCTTCCAGCTCGCGAAGCAGGAGAAGTTGTGATTTGCTTTCAGATTCCTACCTTTGCAGGTGACAATACAGCGGAGAAGCTGCACCTTACGGTGCTGAAACAGTTGTGATTTGCTTTCAGATTCCTACCTTTGCAGGTGACAATACAGCCGGCACGACGGAAGACGTGACCGGATTCTGTTGTGATTTGCTTTCAGATTCCTACCTTTGCAGGTGACAATACAGCTGTGTTCAATGTTCGGTATTCGTATGCAGGGTTGTGATTTGCTTTCAGATTCCTACCTTTGCAGGTGACAATACAGCAGAATCTTGATAAATTATTGATTCTGTGGTCATTACAGATAGCATTGGGAATAAAAAAACAAAAGGAACGAATTGGTGAAAAGAGATTTCAAGTCTTGTTTCACCAATTCTGTTTTTTTAGAAGAGTTCCAACTGTACTCCATACGGCTGATTATCCGCAGGCTTCTTGCAATAAAATAGTTCAATATTACTAAACTGTTTGTCGGTAATACACATCATACCAACTTTCCCGAAATCAGGCAAAAAACTTCTGACCCGTTTGAGATGCACATCGGCATTCTCCTGACTTGCGCAATGTCTGACATAAATGGAAAACTGAAACATAGTGAAGCCGTCGTCAATGAGATCCTTGCGGAATTTGCAATATGCTTTCTTGTCCTTTTTTGTTTCAGTAGGCAGGTCGAAGAAAACGAGTATCCACATAACGCGATAATCACTGAATCGTTCAATCATATATCGTTAACGTCTTGGGTAATCTATCTTCCTGGATTCTCCAGAAAAGCATCTGGCTACAGAGGCGGTGGTATATCCAGCCGCTACCATCAGAGGACTTTTCTTGTCATTTATCATTACATCAAGAGTGGGGATTGTGAGTAGTTCATGCTTGATCTCTTTAGGAATTCCGTGCTCAGGCACACCATATCTCATGATTATTTCATACACCAACTCATCCACAAACGGGCGATAAGGCTCCATAATGTCATCTGCTAGGCAATATGCATTGTATCTGTTCCGATGATGAATACCAAGAGTGGGTAAGAGTCCGCTTCCAACCAGTGAACGGGCGATGATGGCACGAAGAATGGCATACCCGTAATTTAGCAGTTGATTGGGAGGTTCTCCTTCGCGCCCTCTGGTAAACTCTTCCAAACCAAAAATACATTGAAACAGGTTCTTCCAGTAAAATACTGCTGCTTTGGCTTCTACATTCAACCGGTCTCCACTGGATACATCTTTTGCCCAAATGTGCATACAGGGAAACTTTTCATCTCTACACTTTTCCAACACAGCAGCCTGATTTGCAACTTTTGCCTGAATTGTCTGCTGCCACATCTGTTTCTTCAAGGGCAATGATGCCTCAATCTGGTCTTTGAACCGCTCAGATTGAATTGTATTGCCTTCCAGAGGGAGCAGCAGCCCTACTGGCATATTCCTATCATCGCATGATACAACAGCGCAGTTATTTTCAAGCAATGCTGCAATCAGTGAAGAAGTGATTGTAATTTGCTTGTTGTCCAAAATGACTATGCCGATATCTTCGATGGGACGAGTAGTCTCAAACTCCTGTTTCATACCATCGGGCATGTCGCTTGCCTCAACTTGTGGAATCTTGATTACAAGTTGTCTGTTGCGCATCGACAGATACGATGGATTGCTGAAACAAAGAGTCTTCTTGATCACTGTCACCCTATTTTGATGATATTGCCAAGGCGGTCGAGTTGTATAGGGAGGCAGGTTTCTTTAATCATTTCGCCTGTAATGGCATGCTCATCTTTATTATGTCGAGTAAATTCCAACTTATCTACAATAGGGGTTGCCACATATGATAATCTAAAACACCCTCTTGTTCCATCGCCACTAATAAACTTATATATACGGTTTCTGTCTATCTCAAGTTTTCCTGAAACTATCTCCTCTTTTGTTGGAAGATATACGATATCGTTCGGTGACAGTACGTATTTTGGATTGATACCATCTTCATTGGGAGGGACAGGTGAAAGCCCCTTTTTCAACCTGTCAATAACAATACTCAAAGGAATGGAATCATATAAACGTTTCACTCTCATTTCGCCGCTCGCTTTGTCAAGCACTTCACTTTCATAAATGGCAAAGAATAATACAGTACCTTTTGCAGCCTCAACAAATTTCTTTGATTTGTTTCCTTTCTGCCCAACAGCAAACTTGTTGGCTTTTTCGTAAACTCTTACCTTGAAAATCGGTTTATGCGGTGTACCGTCATTGAGGCGGGTGATGTTTTTGTTCATTTCGTCAATGCCGTCCGGCGAAAATGCAATTGTAGGATCGCCTCCTTTTTCAGCAAGATGCCTGAGCATTATCTTTTGAATACCTGTATCTGTTACTGCACTCTTGATATGCTCTTCGTTGAAAGAGGCGTCTATAGGTTTGCGTGTTGCATAATATCGCTCATTACGGGTGTCATGGGCAAAATAATAGACTTCTATTTTCTTGATGTCAATATCCTGCCATGTATCGGCCTCATCGGTCATGTATTGTTTGACCTTCTTCTCATCATAACCCTTGGCAATCAATTCTTTGAGCTTGATACGGAAATCCCTGTTTACTATTACATCAGGATTTGCGAGTGCTTCCTTCAGACCGGCTGTTTTAACCAAACGAAGGTTGACATCACCAAAGACTGTGTCTTTGTGCATCGGTTTTCTGATGGCCCAACTGTCTCCTTTGGTTTGAGAAACCATCACTTTCCTCCCATCCGTATTGATGTGCTGATACTTATTGGATGTCTTGTTAATTACACGGATGTTCTGTTTGTAACTTACAATGATATTCTGGAGCTGCCTCTTTACATCCTGAGTAAATGTGTCCCACGGCTTATTGATAGTCCATCTGTATTTGTGTGGAGCGTCCTCGAAGTTCTTTGTGCACAATAATCTTTGCAGGTTGTAGCGTGATGTTGAAGCTGTCGGCAGGGCAGAACTGTTGTTGAGATAGTTGACAATGTTTCTGCTTGCACAGGCAATTACCATCGCGTCCATTGCATGATGCCTGTGATCAATACGCTTCTTGCTGAATCCTTTCTTGAGCGCAAAAGGAACTTCCGGGATTATGTGTCCATTGCTGGTGACGGCCGTGTAATCATAACTGTCTGTTAGTTCATTCAGTCTTTGGAATCTTGGAAGAACTATTGAATTCCAGACGTCTCCAATTCCCCAGTCTTGCTTCAGACGATCTGTAATGCCTCCTGAACAAACAATCACATTTTTCGACATAGCATCTTCTTCATCTTCTTCACGAACTATGTTAGAAAGGAGTGATTTGACAACCTTACTTATATAGCGATTGTCGTTAAGCTGTCGTTGGATGAAATCCTCAGGGATATCATCCATCAAGAGTTTACGTCTCTTGGTTGGATTCTTTGAGAAATTATCGTTGACAAACTGCTCATATTCTGACACAGACAGAACGGTGACGGTACGTGTTCCAATCTGAACTTTTTCGCCGTGATGATGCTTGATGAACTCCATTCCAAG
>DCGV01000053.1 GCA_002314725.1 Bacteroidales bacterium UBA1769 | reverse complement strand
TATTTCAATATGTTCATTCTAATGTTCAATTTGGTCATTTGGCGGAGAAATGACTAAATTGAAATGGAACAGAAAATGATGCAGAAACCACGAAAAAATATCTCGACAAGCATCGACAAAGCCTTGCAAACATTGACTTTGTTCGAGGTTGAGATTATACTATAGGAAGAATACTGTTATCAGCTTTCATTGCAAGATGGAGATATGACTATGGAATACTTATCAATCAGACAAGTAGCAGAAAAATGGGGACTTTCCGCAAGAAGAATTAATGTATTGTGCTCTGAGGGAAGAATTGAAGGAGCGACAAAGATCGGTTCTTACTGGGCTGTTCCAGCCGATGCGGAAAAGCCGAAGGATGAAAGAATCAAGAGTGGAAAATACGTAAAGTCCGTGACTACTGACACCAATATATGAGGAGGGTTACTATGTACAGCGATATTCAGAGTAATGAAGTTGTCCTAAATCTCACACCAGATCCCAAGGTTCTGATTGCACTTACGCATACACATATTCAACCTTTGGACGCGTTGTGCGAATTGATTGATAATGCTATAGACTCTTTTACTTCGGCAAAACTACAGGGCATTAGCATTAGCAATCCTGTTGTAAGAATTGATTTGCCTAAAATAAGTGAGATAGATAGCGATAAGGGCGTTGTGCGTATTTCTGACAATGGCCCTGGTATGAGTGCATCTGCCGCTGAGAAGGCATTGAGGGCTGGTTTCTCCGGCAATAATCCGTATGACACTCTTGGCTTGTTTGGAATGGGCTTTAACATTTCGACAGGTAAGATTGGTAGTGTGACCCACTTCTTTTCTGCTCGCCAGGAAGAAGATAAAGCAGTAGATGTAGTAATTGATCTTAATAAGATAAACGAAACCAAAGATTATAAGGTTGTTGCTTATAAAGTTGACAAAGGAGCAACCTCTCACGGAACGATAATTGAAGTGTCGAACTGGTGGCCTAATGGTAATGATAACCGTGGCTTTGTTAAAACCTTGGTATCATATGGTGCGAAGAAAATCAGGGATGAGCTTGGTCGTAGATACGCTACTATTCTGAGAAAGAATGAGATCAAAATTATCGTAAATGAAGTTTCCTGCGAAGCTTTTGAACATTGTGTATGGGCAGATTCTAGATATGTGGAAAAGCAGAAGCACGGAAAAATTCCAGCTGTATATCGTTTTAATGAAGTTATTCATACTCAGAAAAAATGCCTTCACTGTACCGCAACATTGGAAGCATTTCAAACAAGCTGCCCTGCCTGCGGATCTCAAGAAATTCGAACCATTGAAGAACGCATTTCTGGATGGGTTGGCATTCAGAGATTTGATGATTTGTCTGAATTCGGTATTGACTTAATTCGCAATGGTCGTGCAATTAGAATTTCCGAAAAGAGCGCCTTTTTTGAATTCGTGGATGAGTTTCAAAAGACAATTAAGGACTATCCAATTGATAGTAACTTTGGACGCATTGTTGGCGAGGTTCATTTAGATCATATTCCTGTTGACTTCATGAAGCAGGACTTCCAGCGTAGTAGCCCGGAATGGCATAGAGCCATTGTATATCTTCGTGGAGAAAGTTCTTTGCAGCCAACACAGCCTGGTGCAGATAAAAACACTTCGCCTATTTTCAAACTGTTCCAAGGTTATCGTAAAGTGAAGACTGCCGGTAAGACCGACATGTATATGGGAACTTGGGACCCAGTAAAAGAAGAACCTCGAAGAATTAGTCGTGATGTAGAGAAAGAGTTCTATCAGAAATTCAAAAACAAAGAGGTTGGCTATTATACAGACGATGAATGGTGGAAAAAGGTTGAGGAGGCTGACAAAAAGCCTGTAAAGCAGATGCCTCTTTGCCCAGTGTGTGGTTGTCAGAATCTCGAAGAAGCAGAGGTCTGTATTGCATGTCAAACAGTTCTGAAGGGCAAGAAATGCATTGCTTGCTCTGAAACTATTCCGGTTTCCGCTAAGGTGTGTCCGTCCTGTGGTGCTAGTCAGCAAGCAGAGATTGTAAAGCCATGGACTTGCAAAGTATGTGGCACAAAGAATAATGCAGCACTGACTGTATGCTCAAATTGTGGTGCGGTACAAGGCGAAGAAAACCATCTGTCTAAAGAATATTTGTTGGCTGATTCTGATAAGGACGATGCTTTGTCAATTTCTGATTGTACGGTGGCTCTTTCAAATGGGCAAAACTGTTCACCGTTATCTATTCAGGTATACATTACCAAGCACCCTATTCGTCCGAATTTCGAAGAAAAGACGATTCCCGTGTACACGGTCAAAGCTACATTAAATGAGCTTCTTATCTTTGTAGACAAGACACATAGGATGTTCAAGAATTGCAAGATGAGATTGGAACAGATAGTTGCTAGTGAGGCTGCAGAACATATTTTTATGCTAAACAAGGCAGTATCTTCTTCAAACGGCAGGCATACGATTCCATACATTTCGTGGCAGATTGTAGAAAAATATTGGGCAGATAAGCTGGAAGATAATTCGGATGATTTAATGACGGATATAAACAGTATTGTAGGTATTATTCGCGAACGTCTGGTTTTATCCTCGAGCGACAGTCTGTCAGAATGCTTTGATATGTTAACCAATGATGAAACAACAAAAATGGTTAATGAAATGCTGAATGCAGGTATTGATATTACAAAAATTGAAACCTACAAAGCGAATCGCCATTTTATCAAGTACGTTCCTGTTTCATATATTGTTCGCTTGTTTGAGGAAAAGCCAGAGTTTTTCTTTGATGGACACGTATGGAATGAACCATATGCCTCTTTGGATGCTAAGGATCAAATCATTCGCTTTACTCAAGAACGTACAAAAGCTCTTTATCAGAGTTGTCTGCAGGATCTGCTCTATTACGTCACATATAAAAACCAGGCAGATTATGTGCTTCAGAAAACGAGAATTGCACTGCAATTACTTCGTCAAAAGGTGATGGAATGATGTTCGTAAATAATGAACAAATACAACAAGGGTCGTGGCAAGCCTTTGAACGCTTGATCAGTAGACTGGCAACCGCAGAAGGTTTTTCTGGTGCAAGAGTTGTTGGTCAAAGCAATGATCATGGCGCAGATATTATTGCTAACAGAAACGGGGTTCGCTGGTTATTTCAGGCTAAACATTGGGGAAAGCCTGTTGGGGTCAGCGTAATTGATGAAACGTTAAAGGCGGCCCAAATATATAAAGCAAGAATTCCGGTGATTGTAGCCTCAAATGGATTTGATAGCAAGGCAATTGAGCACCAACGCTATTTGTTAGGTCAAGGAATTCCGTTACAGCTATGGGATGTAGATACGCTGATTTCTCACGCTGAAAAATTGGGAAGTAATGTACCAAACAAATATGAGCCAAGAGAATATCAGGAAAAGGCAATTCAAGGAATTGTAAATGCATTTGTCAACGATAAAATGAAAGCCATGGCTGTTATGGCTACAGGATTAGGAAAAACTTTTGTTGCGGCAGAATCAATACGACGAATAGGCGGTCTCAAGCCTGGAATGAGAGTGTTGGTATTGGCACATACCAATCCTTTGATTTATCAGCTTGAACGTTCATTTTGGCCGTTTATGACAAAATATCAAACTTCCGTAATTTGGAACGGATATGAGGAGCCTTCTGCTTTCCAACTGGAAAACTCAGATTATGTATTTGCCTGCGTAAATACGGTTTCAGATTATATTGCTAGAACCGAATCCTTACCTCATTTTGATGCAATCGTAGTTGATGAATGTCATCACGCTGGATCTAGCATGTATCGCAAAATATTTGATTTTACACGTGCTGGACAGTACAATGGGCCTTTCCTTCTGGGATTAACAGCTACTCCTTGGAGACCAGATGAAATTGATATCAGCAACTTCTTTGGGGAAACAGTGGTTTGTATCGATATGGTTGAGGGTTTGAAGAAAGGTTTTCTTTCAAATGTTGACTACCGTATGTATACAGACAATATTAACTGGGATGCTCTGGCAAATTTAGATGGACAGTCATTTACACCAAAGCAAATCAACAAAACCTTGTTTATCGAACAGTGGGATGACTCTGTAGTCTATGAATTGCAGAAAACATGGCATGAGCAAGCGAAACCAAGAGCAATTGTATTTTGCGGGACCATTGATCATGCAAACATTATGTGTACCAAGTTAAATGCTCTAGGATTTTGTAATGCTGCTGCTATTTATTCGAACTCTGGCAACGGTTATTCTATGAGTCAATTTGAGAAAAATAAAATACTCACAGATTTTGCTGATGGAACAATAAATGTTGTTTGCACTGTTGATATTTTTAATGAAGGTATCGATGTTCCAGATGTTAATATCCTTGTATTTCAGAGGGTAACACATTCACGAAGAATTTTTATTCAGCAGCTTGGACGCGGATTAAGAATTTCTGCTGATAAGGACAAAGTGATCGTTCTTGATTTTGTATCAGATATCCGAAGATTCGCTGCAGGAATCGAGTTAAAAGATGGATTGTCAAAAGGTACTAAGCAGGCTACAAGAATCAGCTTGCCAAATAAGGTTACTTTCAAGAAAGTGACAGGTGAGGATCCAAATACTGAGCAATTCCTTAGATTATGGCTAGAAGACATTGCCGCCATAGAAGATGCTGGGGAAAATTCGAGCGTATTAAAATTCCCACCAACCTTTAAGGACTCCAAGAAATAATCGTTAGGGGGACAAATATGACCGGCGACGAAAGGAAAATAGTAGATTACATCCTTGAAAATGGGATGCTTGTCCAAATAGAGACAACTGGCGCATACTCCTCTTTTTTAAAGCGTATAGCAACCTGGCAAAACGCTTGGATAAAGTATGCCTATCAGGACAATGATACTCAAAAAACTTTAGCAATCCTTTTTGCTGAAGATTATGAAAACAGCACATTAGACTATTCGCTTCGTGCAGTGCAGAACTATAGTGGATGTCTTGTATGTTTCGATTTGAATGGCTTAGGAGAAGCGTCCGATTTGGTTGTTGAATTAAAAAACAAAAATCTGGATGCGTTACCGATAAGTGTCGCCGTATATGATTCTGAATGCAATATTAGCGTTTTGCGAAAAATGCAGTTGCCAAATAATGTTGGTGAAGCGAGATCGTCATCCGAGCAAAAATCATATTGGTGCTGGTGGCGTGACGGAAGTCATTTTGAGGTTGCCTCTTTATTAAAACTTAGTAGCTCCTTTGATGCTGAAGATGGTGATATCTATACCAAATATGTGTATCCGCATTTCTTTGAAATGATGATTAACGGAGAGACTAGGAAATGGGATGGAAAGCCGCGAGTTAAGAAATATAGTCAATCATCGTTTAAGGCAGAGAAACAGAATTACAAAATACCAATGTGTCAGCTGGGATTTTGGGACGCTGATACCGGGCATTTAACTTCCAAAGGAAGAAAACTCCTAAAGTTGATTGAGCACTACGGGGTTGATAGCAAAGAGTATTTTGATGCACTGGCTAAAATGATACTTGTGGACGGTAAGCATCTTGATTTAATTAAAGATCTTGATGAATTCCAAAAAGGATGTCCTGAGCTAATTCCTGAAACTAGCGCAGAATTCTTTATTTTGTTTGATGAGTATATGATGTCCAAGAATTCTATGGGAACTCGAAAGCCAACTGCTGTTACTACTGGAGCAAAGAAGGCATATATTCGAGATGAACCTAAGCTCTGGAATAAATTAGGAATAGTCATTCCTTACGGGGCCGCTAGATATTTTCAGCCTTTCAAAGGAATTGATTTTAACTGGAAGCGCATTAACGAGATTTTATTATCTGATGCGTTTGAGGAGATAAAGTAAATGGCTAATTATAAAATTGTAGACCTTTTCAGTGGAGTTGGTGGCTTCCAGTTGGGGTTTGAAAAAGAAGGTTTCGAGGTTTTGTTTTCTACGGATTTCGACAAAGACTGTGAGACCGTTCATAAAGTAAATAGACCTGATGTTCCTTTTCTCAGGATTGATGTTCATGATCTTTCGGAGGATAAGCTGTGTGAGTACGTTTCTCCGGATACCAATATTGACGTTTTAATCGGAGGTCCCCCTTGCCAAGGATTTTCCACTATCGGGAAAAGAATTTCTTCTGATCCAACTAAACGAGCCGAAGCTGATCCGAGAAACACACTTTTTAAGGAGTACATTAGAATACTTCGTTACCTTAAGCCGAAATTTTTCTTAATGGAAAATGTTCAAGGTTTACTCACAAGGGATAAGGGACGCATATTTGAAGAAATCAAGAAGACATTTGCGGAAACGGGTTATGAATTCAATTACGTTATTCTTAATGCTGCAGATTATGGTGTTCCGCAGATTCGAAACAGAGTGTTCTTTTATGGTAATCGCATTGGGGTAAAAATGACCCCTCCGGCTGCGATATGTGGCGAAGGAACCTCCGTGCCGCATAATACTGTAGGTGCCGCCATCTCAGATTTGGCTGATTTGCCTGATAAGCCTGAAATAAACCATGTTGCTTTGAAGCATGGAGAAATAAATGTTAAAAGATATGCCCTAATTCCCGAAGGCGGAAGACTTCCAGAAGATCAATTGCCTCCGGAATTATATAGAAAAAATTTTGGCAACACTTTTAAGAGACTACATCGAGATAAGCCTTCTTTGACAATGGTGCCGGGCCACAATGCATTTCCAATCCATCCTTGGTTAAATAGAAGCTTGACTGTAAGGGAAGCTGCTAGATTGCAGTCATTTCCAGATGACTATATTTTCCAAGGACCAAGACAGAAGCAGTGTATGCAGGTTGGTAATGCAGTTCCTCCGTTATTGGCACAAGCTTGGGCGAAGTACTTAAAGGAAGAGTTGGATAAATACTATGGCGAAGTATAAGTTTATCGATTTATTTAGTGGAGCTGGCGGTTTATTGCGCGGATTTATGGATGCTGGCTTTGAACCAGTTTTTTCTGTCGAGGTTTGGAAGCCTGCTATTGAAACGCATCAGAATAATTATCCAAATGTTCCACTACTTAGTGAAGATATAAGAACAATTGAAACTGAAAGGTTGATTCCATATAAGGGAATGGTGGATGTTATCGTTGGAGGACCGCCATGTCAAGGTTTTTCTACGATAGGAAAACGTCTTGTTAAGGATCCGAGAAATGAACTTGTGTTTGAATTTATTCGTTTTGTTGAAACGATTCAGCCCAAAATTTTCTTGATGGAGAACGTTAAGGGGTTATTATCCTCAGATGGAGGAAAAACCAAAGCGGCCATCGAGGAAGAATATGCAAGAATTGGTTACAAGACAATTTCTAAAGTGATTTGTGCTGCAGATTACGGTGTGCCACAATTAAGAAACAGAGTTTTCTTTATGGGTGTAAGAAATGACCTATGTATAGACCCTGTATTCCCGAGCGAAACACATAACAAGGAGAATTATGTTACTGTCGGTGATGCTATCAATGATTTGCTTGGAAAAGAAAACAGTGTTCCCAATCATGTGCCGATGAAACATAATGCTACTGTTACAGCAAGAATAGCATATATCAGAGAAGGCGAAGGCATCCCTGCTGAAGGACTTCCAGATGAGATAGCAAAAGGATCTCGAAGTGACTACAAAGATAATGAACTCAAGAATTTTAGTCACGTTTATAAGCGATTGAGTAGATTTCGCCCTGCAACGACCATGGTGCCATGACACAATGCCTTCCCTCTACATCCTGTTGCCAATAGAAGTTTAACTGTTAGAGAAGCCGCAAGAATACAAACATTCCCTGACGATGTTGTATTTTCTGGAACTAGACAGGACCAGTGTATTCAGGTTGGCAATGCTGTGCCTGTTAAATTAGCAACTCAATTGGCAGATAAAATTAGTACCTTGTTGGATGAAATCTGAGTTGTTAAGGATGAACTATGATGTAGGAAGTAAACCGACTACCACATAATCTGATTGATGGAAGCTGTATTTCCTCAACTTGTGTGGTTGTCAAAGAGCAATACTTAGCGACAGGAGGACTCAGATGCACACAAAAATAAAACACAGTCTGATGCTTCAGTCATTGAGCCCTCTGGCTCTGCTGACGATTATCAGAAATTTTTCATTCCAAAAGCCTCCGGCTAATATTGATTCCTCTGCATTATACTGGGGTGAATTCTTTCGTCTAAATATGGTTCTGATAATTGTATTTATGCTGTGTTCCGTTTGGATAATTGCAGCTGCATGGTCCTTCGTCTCTTTTTCTGCCTTTAAATGGACGGATAAAAAGAAGGGCTATTTGTTGAAGTCGTATGAAGAGAAGGAAGATGCAAGCCTTAACTTTTTCATGACCATGATCATCCCCTTGTTGATAGATGATGTAGGCACTATACAGGGCGCGGCAACTTTTTTCATCATAGTAGTTATGATGTGCGCTTTACTTAACAGGACAACACTCTATTATGCTAATCCTGTGCTGGCAATTCTTGGATATCGTGTGTATGAGATACAGTTTCAGGAAAACAAAGATTTTGACGGGAAATGCATTGGTGTTGTAAAAGGAAAATTTCCCGACAATTTGGGAAGCATTGAGTATAAAACCATCACAGAGAATGTTCTGTATGTCAAGGAGATGAAAGAATGACAAAGGATGAAATGCAGTCATCGATCAATTCAATAATGTTTTCTGGAGCAGACTTCGGCATTGAGATGTTTGTGTGTCTCCGGGGAGATGCTGGATATAAGGTTAAAAGGCTTCGTGCAACAGATAAGCTGCTAACGAGCACAAAGCGCAACCTTGCTAATACCATATGCAACAGCTATATCGGTCCGGATGTCGAATATGATTCCTCT
>DCGV01000043.1 GCA_002314725.1 Bacteroidales bacterium UBA1769 | reverse complement strand
AAGGCCGTAATTGAAGCCTATAAGAAGTATTTCCCGACCAAGATTGGGGAGGAAATATATAAGTGGAAAGCTGTAAAGTGTTTCCAAGATAACTGGGATTTTGATGCTGTCGATTTTCCGGCCATGATGAAAAAGGCTATGGCACAAACATCAAACCTTTTGAGTTCCAAAAATCATTTTCCTCAAGGGATGATTATTGAATATGCTCAGAAGGAACCTGATGTAGTTCTCAATATGTTCCGCAACCTCTATGACAACAGTCTAGGGCTTGGAGAACGTATTGATGCTTTTATTGCATCTGCGCAAGATTTGAATGACAAGCATAATCCGGACAAGATGCATTATCAGGACTACAATGCTATTTCGACCTATCTGTGGCTTATGTATCCTGACAAATACTATATCTACAAGTATTCTGAAATCAAGAAGGCCATTGATATTCTGAATGCAGACTTTTCTGTAAAAAAAGGAGCCAATTCAGAGAATGTAATCAAGGCTTTTGAACTCGCCGATGGTCTTGCGGTCGCAGTTAACGCGGACCCAGATATCAGGCCTATGCTGAATGCCGTTCTTACTGCTGACTGCTACAAGGATCAGAATCTGCATAACATTGTTATTGATTTGATCTTCTATATGAGTCGCTATTACAATCAGCCTAAGCCTTCAGGCAATTCCGCAGGCGCATCTAAAGTTTGGATTTATTCACCTGGTGAGAATGCTTGCTTCTGGCCCGAATGCATAGAAAAGGGCACTATGTATCTTGGATGGGATGAAATTGGAGACTTATCGCAATATGAGTCCCGTGAAGATATGCGTTCCCAAATGAAGGATGAATATGGACCGGATAAATCATATAAGAATGATAGTCTTGCGACTTGGGAGTTCGTGAATGAAATAGAGGTCGGTGATGTCATCTTTGCAAAGAAAGGTCGTGCCTGCATCATCGGACGCGGTGTTGTTACTGGTGAATACCAATACGATGAGTCCAGAGATGAGTTCTGTAATGTGAGAGCCGTGAAGTGGGACAAAACTGGCGAGTGGAACACCGAGGAGTACACGGCAATGAAGACTCTTACAGAGATAACTCAGTATGTTGATTATGTTGCTCGACTGAATGCAATGGTTGATGGAGAATTGGTGCCGGAGGAAAACTGTAGATATTGGTGGTTGTGTGCCAATCCAAAAGTATGGAGCATAGCTGAATGGCCAATTGGTGACGAGCAGGAGTACACCCTGTATAATGAGAACAACCATAAACGAAGAATCTTTCAGAACTTTCTTGATGCAAAAGCTGGCGATAAAGTCATCTGCTATGAGGCAAATCCCACAAAACAGATTACAGGCCTTGCTATTGTTTCTCACGAGCAGGATGGCGCCCAGATTGTTTTTGAGAAACAGGAAACACTCACATCTCCAATCGACTTTGCGACAATCAAGGAAATTCCCGAACTGGCAGAAATGGAATTTCTCCAGAACCCCAATGGCAGTTTCTTCAAACTGACAAAAGAAGAATATGAGTTCCTGTTGGATCTGATTCGTGAATCTAATATCGGTCAAACTTCAAAAGATGCATATGAGCCTTATACAAAGGAAGATTTCTTGAAAGAAGTCTATATGTCCCGTGACGACTTTGATACTCTGCAGCAACTGTTGAAGACTAAGAAGAATGTTATCCTACAAGGTGCTCCTGGTGTCGGCAAAACATATAGTGCCAGACGTCTTGCATACGCCATAATGGGCTGCAAAGATGAATCTAGAATAAGCCTTGTGCAGTTCCATCAGAATTACTCGTATGAGGATTTTATTATGGGGTATAAGCCTGTCGGAAACTCTTTTGAGCTTCAGCGAGGGATATTCTACAAGTTCTGTATTTCTGCGGCCAATAATCCGGACAAAGACTATTTCTTCATCATTGATGAGATAAACCGTGGCAACCTTTCCAAGATATTTGGAGAACTTCTTATGCTGATAGAAAAGGATTATCGCGGAGAGAAAATCACTCTTGCCTATAAAGACGAGAAATTCTTTGTCCCGAAGAATCTATATATCATTGGGATGATGAATACAGCGGACAGGAGCCTTGCGATGATTGATTATGCACTTCGTAGAAGATTCAGTTTCTTCAATTTGAAGCCTGGATTTAATTCCGATGGATTCAAGGAATATGCCGGCAAGTTCAATAATCCTCATTTTGATTCGCTGATTAACGCGGTTAAGGCTCTTAATGCTAAGATAGTATCAGATGATTCTCTCGGTGAAGGATTCGAGATAGGTCCTAGCTATTTCTGCGAGCAAAAGGAGATTACTGACCAATGGCTCAGGTCTGTGGTCAAATATGAAATTGTTCCAATGCTGCAGGAGTATTGGTTTGACAACAAAAAAGAGGTTGAAGATTCAGAAAGCAAATTGCTGGCCGCATTGAATGATTAACGATAAGGGCATATTCATCCGCAATATCTATTACATGCTCTCTTATGCTTTTCAAGAGTTGAAGAGACGCAGTTATGAGAATATCGGCAAAGAGGATTTTGAACGAGTGCAAGACTTGTTCGCGGAAATCCTCTATAGAGGTATGTCTATGCAGCTAAAGCAAGGTTTATACCGTGAATATATAGAGCGGCACGATACTTTGCCTGTACTGAAAGGGAAACTGGACATTAAGGAAACCATCAGGAATCGAATTCTTCAGAAGAATGTTCTGAGCTGCGAATATGATGAACTCAGTGAAAATAATGCCTTCAATCAAATTCTGAAGACAACCGCATTTATCCTCATTCAAGAGAAGACAGTTTCTCATCCAAGGAAAGTGAAGCTCAAATCATTGATGCCATTTCTTGACGGCGTTGATATCATAGATCCTTTCTGCATCAGGTGGAATATGCTACGGTTTCAGAGGAATAACCAGACGTACAAAATGCTGATGAATATCTGCTATTTTGTCCTTGATGGTATGCTTATGACTGACGAAAGCGGTGCCTATAAGATGGCAACGTTTTCAGATGAGCATATGAATAGATTGTTTGAGAAATTTGTCCTGGAGTATTACAAAATTGAGCATAAAGAATTATCTGCCAATTCCGAACAGATTGAATGGGATATTGATATTGC
>DCGV01000123.1 GCA_002314725.1 Bacteroidales bacterium UBA1769 | reverse complement strand
ACATCCACATCGCACTGGTAGAACTCACGATATCGCCCTTTCTGCGGACGGTCGGCACGCCACACCGGCTGGATCTGATATCTCTTGAAAGGAAATGCCAGTTCATTCTGGTGCTGCACCACATATCTGGCGAAAGGAACGGTCAGATCATAGCGGAGACCTTTCTCACAAACCTTCAGCGAAAGCCGGTTGGAGTTTATGCTGCCGTCGGCATCACGGCTGCCTTCGATTCTGTCACCGGCGAATGCATCCCCCGAATCAAGTATCTTGAAAAGCAGCTTGTCCCCTTCTTCCCCGTATTTTCCCAGGAGAGTGGAAAGATTCTCCATGGATGGGGTCTCCAGCGGAGCGAATCCATATTTCCTGAAAACGGATTTTACAGTATCGAAGATATAGTTCCGGCCCGCCATCTCGACAGGTCCGAAATCGCGGGTCCCCTTGGGAATCGAAGGTTTCTGTGCCATATTCTATTTGTACAAAAGGTCCGCAAAGATAACCTTTTTCAGCCAAAACGAATACACTTGACCGATACAGGCATAGACTCTCTATTTAACTTTTCTGTATCGCCCATAAAAAGTGGCTTATCCAGTAGTGGATGTTGAAGAGCGCGGCACCTCCATATCAAGGTCCCGGGAGAGCTGATGTACCGCTGACGCGAAAGCCCTCCCGGGACCTTGATATGGAGGTGCATCGGATCCTGACTCAAATGACCTAAGCATCAATGACAGAATTGCAGTGAACCGGAGGGTTTCAGATAATGAATTCTGGCAAAGAATATCGAACACCGATATGCTCTTATAGATAAAAATGTGTAACTTTGTCTGGTCTTGAATATATGTGCTAAGTATGCTGCAGAGGATATGTGGTAGTGATGGTCAAGACAGCATTTATTACATGAATAGCCATCTTATGGACGTCTTCAATAAATTTGATATAAAAGTCTTCGATGTTTTTATTGAGAAGTTTGCGAAGAAATATGTTGACTTGCGATCTTCGTTCCACAGTGGTGGCGAATCCGCTATACTGAAAACCGCGGAGAGTCTGGGTTCTGGCTTCGATCTATCTCAAATCAAATCAATTATCGCTGCTAATTCTGTTTATCTTGATCCTAGCCGTGAACAAGGTGTTGCTCCTGCCCCCTTTCAGGATATCTTTAGGAGCGACCTCGGTGAATTGCTGACAACGTATTACTTCGAAGAAAAGCTTCCTCAGGGAGAAAGGTATATTATCCCATTGAAGAATATTTCCTACAGGGAGCGCTACGATATGCCCGGCCGAGGAAATGATGTTCTCGGATATAGGATATCTTCTGACGGAAAGATTAATTTGCTTCTTGGTGAAGCTAAAGTGTCATCACAAACGAGTAATCCACCAAATGTGGTTGACCGGGCCGAAGATTCCGTCTATAACACACAAAAGTCTTATCACGACAGTCCTGATGTTGTTCTGCAACGCCTGACTGATTATATAAGGCGCATCAGCAATGGTAATGACTTGGTTATAATGGGATTGGCTGTGATTCATCTGAAAGAAGGCCGGAGTGACAAATATGACATCACTTATGGTTGTGGTCTGGTACGCGACTATTCCTGTGTAAAGGAACCTGAAGATTATGGTAAGATGAAAACAAATGCAGCCGACTTTAAGCCGGGGAATGTGCATTTTGCCATATTTTCTTTTTCAAATGAGACAATAGACAAGACCGTACAACTCTTCTATGAAAAAGTAAGAGAATTGATAAATGGCTGATAATCATTATATAGATTTACTCTTACACGATGAGAGTCTGGCGGCTTTTATCCGTAGCCGTGAGGACTGTTATTGGCAGACTTCACTGAATGCAGCGGGCAGTGCTGACTATGATTCCAAAACGCTATCTAAGATAACATATATTCTTGCGTGCTATGCGATTGATAATCCAGATGACAGGAAGGTAGCAGAAACAGCATATAGATTGTTGCACTCCTATCCGGTATGTGATGGGCAAGCCGTATCGGAGTTCGATGATTTGTGTGGCCTGGACTTACAAGATAAGAAATTGTTCTTTTTCTTCATCCTCTCAAGTATCGCATTACTATCTGACAAGACTATATCTGCCAGATTGGTATTAAGCGATTATGTAGAGACCGCAGAGGCGGAAGCGGACTGGATTAAGCGTCTCGAAACCGGAATAATGAGGGCCCTGCTTTATCTTATTCGCAAAAAAGATGGTTACGAAGATGTAAAGGCTGCCATAAATCAGATAAATCAGCTTCAAAAGGAGCAATCTCAGTTCGAAAAATCTTATCTCGACACATTCAATCCATCAATCCAAACTGCAGCAGCTCTTGATCTTGTAGCTCTATATCACACATCAAAAGCTTTAGTCGAGGCAGCCAATTATTTACTGCGGGGATATGACTATCAGAATAAGAGAATTGATGTAGTCATTCGCCAGCATATTGATCTTGCCACTAAACTGGCTGGTGGTAACACTAAAATCTCTTCATTTATTTCCCGAGTGAATGCGGATTTGAAGTGTCTTGTATCTAATTCCATCTGGTCGAAAACTGCTTTCCAGAACAAAATTAAAGAACTTTGCAAAAGGAAGGCAGACATGGGAATATTGGAACTGCTGCCATCGCAGAAAATGGCATTTGACCAGAACTTGTTCGATATTGCCGCTAATGCTATTATCCTTGAGATGCCGACAAGTGCAGGTAAGACATTGTTAGCGGAGTTCAATATCATCGTCAGCCTGTCAATGCTTCCTGATGCCAAGGTGCTGTATGTCGCTCCGTCACGGGCTCTGGTCAATCAAGTGTACCATGACTTGAGCGAAGACCTTGAGGTCCTAGGCTTTTCCATTGCTAAAACGTCGTCGGTGAACGAAATTGATCCGGCAGAGAACACATTTATATCTTCAGAAGATGTAAATGTGCTTGTCTCCACCCCGGAAAAATTGGATTTGCTTATCAGACGCAGACACCCGTCAGTTGAGAATATATCATTGGTTATCGTTGACGAAGCTCATATGATGAGTAATGGTATCAGAGGCGCACGGCTTGAACTTTTGATTTCAATGCTGCGCAGAGAGAAGCATGGAGCAAAGTTTATGCTTCTATCCCCATTTCTGCCAGGCAATCCGGATTCCTTGAAGGAATGGCTCGGCGGTGGTAATATGATAAAGGTGGATTGGAAACCGTCCGAAAAGGTCATTATAGGAATCTCCAAGCATAAAAATGCTATGGATATGGTTACAATTCCAAGTCTATTCCTATCTGACAACCTACAAGCAACAAATACTAAAATCCCGATAAACTTCGACTTTATCTCATCGGGAGCCAAAAAGAATATATTGGAGTTCGCGTGCCGACATTTCGCAGAATCAGGAAAAACCATACTGGTCCTCTGTCAAGGCCGTGGTTATGCTAATAAAACAGCTCAAGAAATTGGCAAATGGACACCCGAACTTGACAGCATTCCTTCGGATGTATTGTTGGTAAAGAAATATATTGAAGAGGAAATAGGATGTGACACCATTTATTCTTCTCTGCTGACAAAGGGTATCGCAATACATCATGCCGGACTCTCCGATGAAATCAAGATTCTGGTCGAGCATCTAATCAGAACAAGGCAAATCAAATATGTGTGTGCCACTACTACTGTCGCAGAAGGTGTGAACTTCCCTGTGTCAACAGTATATTTTGATTCATATTATCGCGGATCATCCACGAAACTACAACTTCTGTCTTCAAATGATTTTTGGAATGTTTGCGGACGTGCCGGCCGCACGATGGTTGATGAATTCGGAAGAGTTATTCTGCCATTCAATTCAAAAAATAATAAGGATCTCGGACTCTCCATCCTACAAAAAGGGACGGAAGACCTAGTCAGCGTATTAGCCAAACTTTTTGCGGATCGTGATGCAGTTGAAGCGTTGCTTGAGCAGGAGGATTGGCAGAGATCCGTATCCGAAAGGTATCCTGACTCTTTCGGCCCCCTGTTCCAGTATTTCGTTCACCTGCTCAATGTCTCCAAGGACGAATATGTTGATGGCATAGAAGAGTTGTTCAAGGACACGTACGAATACACAAATCTTTCCGTTGTCGATAAGGACGCTTTCATCGACCTATGTAACAAAATATATCGCAAAATAGAAAGCAAATATTCAAAATACTCCGGTGCATTGAATTTTGCGGACAAAACAGGCTTCTCCGTACCGTCGGTTCTCAAGATTATGCATGAACAAGCCGGGAACAATGAGTTATCTGCATTGGATAGCTGGGAACCGGAGGCTCTTTTCAATTATCAGGACCCATCAAACCTGACAGAAAAAATTCGTGTAATCGGAGCTTTGAAGGAAACGAAACTTGGCACAGAATACAAAGTTGCGCCATTCAATCCACGTATTGTCGCCAAGGTTCTGATAGCTTGGGTAAAGGGAGAAAAGCTTAACGACATCTCCCAGTTACATCCAGGATTCCGTAATATATCAGACACCGATGCGAGAGTATCCGATTTTGTCAAGTATTTAACCAGTACCAGTTTCAAGTCTTCATGGGGCCTAAGTGCTCTGGAAGGGATCGTGCGGGGTGATGAAAATGAACTTGAAGACAGTTATGTGCCGTCCTTCGTTTACTATGGCGTAGATAACAAAAAAGCACTGGCATTAAGAATGATAGGAGTTCCGAGAATTTTGGCTGACAGTATGTCTGATATTCTTGATGATGACATGAGCGGTTATTCTTATTCCTCAATTAAAAACATAATTAAGAATATGCCCGATGAGGATTGGACATCCCACCGTCCTGACGGGTCATCCCTTTCAGGAGAAGACTGGAAGAAATTGGTTGGAATACTTATAAAGGAACGTTAACAAAACGACTACAGTTCAAAAAATTGACATATAAAAATATCTCTTTTTGTGCTTATNNATTCAGAATTGACGTTAAGAATATCACTTTTGTGCTCATATGGAGACGGTTATGCAATAAAAGCTAAATCTAGACAAAAATGACATTTAGTTTCAAATGAATAGGTTATCAGTACTGTTATGAAGGACTATATACAAATCGGAATCGAAAGAAAACTGATTTCATTTAATGAAGACCGAACGAGAATTACGTATAATCGGCA
>DCGV01000028.1 GCA_002314725.1 Bacteroidales bacterium UBA1769 | reverse complement strand
TGCGAAATTGGTAAAGAGCGTATCCGCCGTGCCGGCAAGAAGATAAAGGAGGAGAACCCCCTTACCACACAGGACTTGGACACTGGTTTCCGCGTCTTCAAGTGTGATGAATCGAACATGAAGGATGTATACTTCTCCCCTTCCGAATACGACCAGGGCATGATTGCCGGACTTGAAGACAACATCAAGGATGACAGGACAGATCTTGACCTTCTCTTTGATTGCATGCTCCGCTGGGGCATCGAGCTGTCTCTTCCTGTCTCATCAACTCAGACCGGGGATTGCACCATCCACAATGTGAATGACGGCGACCTCATCGCTTGTTTTAATGGAACCATTACTGAAGAAACCATAGATACTATTGCATCCATGTCTCCGCTTCGTGTTGTATTCCGAGACAAGAGCTTTGAAGAAGCGTCAACAAAGATGAATCTTTTCGAGCTCTTCAAGCAGAAATGCAACTGGACTGACGAAGAAGTTAAAAACAATGTAAAAGTGATATAAGCCTTATGAAACAGCAACTGAAACTAAAATTCAAAAATCAGAAATTCCAGTCTGATGCAGCAAAGGCTGTCACTGATGTTTTCTTTGGCCAAAGAAACTCCCAGCTTATCGATTTTACGATGGACTCTGGTGTGTCTGCCGGTGGTGGTTCTATTTTTGAGGAAGTCGGATATCGGAATAATAAGATTGAGCTCAATGAAAGTGTCATTCTTGAGAATATTCGCAAGATGCAAATCCCTGCTCAGCTAAAACCTTCCGAGTCCATAGATCTTCGAGACCTTCGTCTTACGATAGAGATGGAAACCGGTACCGGTAAGACTTACACATACATCAAAACGATGTATGAGCTGAATAAATTATATGGCTGGAGCAAATTTATTGTTGTTGTACCTTCTCTTGCTATTCGTGAAGGTGTTTGGAAATCTTTTGAGATAATGAGCGAGCACTTTGCAGCCGAATACGGGAAAAGAATCCAATCCTTTATTTACGATTCCAAGCAACTTACCAAGATTGATCAGTTTGCCAGCGATAGCAATATTCAGGTAATGATTATCAACACACAGGCGTTTGCAGCTAGAGGTGAAGACGCCCGACGAATTTATATGAGATTAGACGCCTTCAGATCGCGCAAACCCATTGATGTTATTGCATCCACAAGGCCAATCCTCATTATTGACGAACCGCAGTCTGTATTGGGCGCAGATAGAAATAACGCAACTCGAGAGAAACTCAAGGAATTCCAGCCTCTCTTCACTCTTTTGTATAGTGCCACTCATAGAGCCGATGACATTGTCAATATGATATATCGACTGGATGCAATGGATGCCTACAATCAGAAACTTGTAAAACAAATCTCTGTTAAGGGAATTGAACAGCAAGGGACTACAGCCACCAATGGTTATCTCTTACTGGAGAATATTGAACTATCTTCCGGAAATCCTACAGCCAAAATCAGATTTGACAAAAAAACTGCGACAGGAACAAAACAGATTTCAAAGATAGTTACCGATGGATTTGATATCTATCAAAACTCTGGTGAACTTGAAGAATATGCTGATGGTTACCGCATTGAAAGTATAGATGGATACAATAAATGCATACGCCTTCTTAATGGTACTGTCTTATATGAAGATCAGGCTATTTGTGCAGTGAATGAATTAGCCATTAGACGTACCCAGATACGAGAGACCATTGAAACTCATATTGCAAAGGAAAGATCCCTTTTTAAAATGGGTATCAAATGTCTATCCCTTTTCTTCATTGATCATGTTGATAATTACCGATTATATGAAGCGGGGGGAGTAACTAAAAATGGTGTATTTGCAGATATTTTTGAAGAAGAATATAAGGACGTAGTGGCTTCTATCCAACTTGAGCTTGGTAATGATGAAACTGAGTATCTGGATTATCTCAAGAAGTTTACTCCTAATCAAGTTCACAATGGTTATTTCTCAAAGGATAAGAAAGGGAATTTCGTCCAAAAATCAGAAAGAGAAATGGTCAATGACCAATCTGCTTATGATTTGATTATGAAAGACAAGGAAGCTCTTCTTTCCTTTGAAGAACCAACTAGGTTCATCTTCTCACACTCAGCGCTCAAGGAGGGATGGGATAATCCTAATGTCTTCCAAATATGCACATTAAAAGACAGCGATAATATTACCAAAAAACGGCAAGAGGTCGGACGCGGTATGCGTCTATGTGTGAATAAGTTTGGGGAGAGGCAGGATGAGAATGTCCTTCATGGTAAGGTTTTCGAGATTAACGACTTGACAATTATTGCAAGTGAATCCTATAAATCATTCGCTTCAAAACTTCAAACAGAAATTGCCGAAGCTGTTGGTGATCGTCCTACGAAAGTTAATAAAGAACTCTTTATCAACTTGGTGGTTACGGATGCATCGGGAACGCAGAAAACGCTCAATGAAGATGACGCCGATGAATTGAGAATGGTTTTGCGTAGCAAAGAATATATTACACGAGACGGCCAATTGACACAAAAATATCACGAAGAACGGAAACAGGACAGTCTTGACTTCGGAGGAGAGTTCAACGAATTCAAATCAGACATCATCAAAAGGCTTGATTCAGTGTTTAATCCTGCTTCTGTTACGCCAAAGAATGCTCGTTCTATCAGAGAAGCTAAGTTTGACAACAAAAAGTTTGAAGGTGCCAAGTTCCAGGAGCTATGGAAAAAGATTAACCATAAAACATACTATACCGTTGATTTCAACACAGAAGATCTGATAAATAAATCTGTCGCCTTATTAGATTCCAAACTTCATGTCTCTTCAATCAACATTAATGTAGTAACTGGAACATTAACATCAATTGAAAGCAAGCAAAAACTGGAGTCCGGAGAGGCAATGGCAATCACGGCTTCCGAACGTAAGGAAATCAACGAAGTTGTAGGAACGAAAGTTAAGTATGATTTAGTTGGTAAATTAGTTGAAGCCACGCAATTAACAAGAAAAGCCGTGGTGAGCATTCTCCAACGGATTAGACCAACGACTTTTGCACAATTCAAAAAGAACCCGGAAGAATTCATAATAAATGCTGGGAATATCATCAATGAATGCAAAGCCATTGCTGTAATAGAACACGTTAAGTATCACAAACTAGAGCAAACGTTTGAATCTGATATTTTCAGCAATTCTTCATTCAAGGGAGAACTTGGCGTTAATGCGATGGAATCAGCCCGATCACTATATGATTTAGTTGTCGTTGACTCCGTTGTGACTGAAATGGATTTTGCGAAGTCTCTTGAAGTTGAGTCCGATGTTGAAGTATATACGAAACTGCCGGGAGGTTTTTATATCAATACTCCTGTCGGTCATTATAATCCGGATTGGGCTATTGTATTCAAAGAAGGTTCAAATATTAAACATATTTACTTTGTCGCTGAAACAAAAGGTACAGAAAACAATAGCCAGCTCAGAGATGTTGAGAAAGCAAAGATCGAATGTGCGAAGAAACACTTTGCAACAATTAGCAGCTCTACCGTATCGTACGATTATGTCAAGACATATAAAAATTTGTATGACCTTATCACTAAATAGCGCTGAATAATGATTAAATTATGTAAGATTCAATAAATCACATAATGGATTCCGCGTAACCATATAGATTTCGTATGAAACACACTATTGTTTTGTATACAACTAGACATATTCAATAATTGTTGCCATTTTCATGAAAGACGCAACCAAACTTAACGTATATTTTAACGGAGACAAGGCCCTGTTTCTCGTTCCTCTCTACCAACGCAAATATGCCTGGCAGAGGAAACACTGTGAACGCTTGTTCTCAGATCTTGAGAAGATTATCCGTGAAGGAAGAAACAGTCACTTCTTTGGAAGCATTGTTTCTGTAAAGGCTAGTGAAGTAGAGGATGACCTGCTTATCATTGATGGACAGCAGCGTATCACAACAATCTCACTCCTTATTCTCGCAGGTATCCAGGCTGTTCATGACGGTATCATGGTCTGCGAAAAGGGAGAGGAGTATCTGAACGACACCAAGAATAAGTACCTGGTGGCCAAGTATCG
>DCGV01000113.1 GCA_002314725.1 Bacteroidales bacterium UBA1769 | reverse complement strand
ATTGAACCGAAAAGTTTGCGGGAAGAGTTCGGTCAAATGATAAAAACTCTAAACCCCATATATAATGGGTAAGCTCGTAGAAGTCCTCAAGCCTATAGAGGCGACAACGGAAACGGCATTCCAAAGGGCTATTCTGCGTAATGGCAGGACTATTCTTGGCTCACATACAGAAATCGAATGGTTGGACATTGAGTTGCCGATAGAAGGTGGAAGGAACTCCAGGAAACAATGTGTTGATCTTATCGGCAGAATGGGAAATAGATACGTTCTTTGCGAGTTGAAGTTTGGCAAGGATTCTAGAACCGATAATCCGAATTTTGCTGCTGAAGAATTGAAATGTTATCACAAAAAGATCAAATCCAACTGGATAGAGCTCGATAAAAGTTGTAAACATCACCCGGATGCAAAGCCATTCCTCTGGAAAGAAGTAGCTTCTGATTCAACAATGCTTATGGTGGTAGCCAATGCTTCATACTGGGCGTATTGGCTTGGTCATAGAAATATCGACATATTTGGAATTGAAGGAATAGTATTTTGTTCCGTTGATATTCCTGCAGATTCTTTTGTCAAACAAAAAGGAGATGCGGATGTCTACACTCCCATTATCAAAACAGAATGTTGGGATATCATTTAGTTTGTTATGAGAATAGTCCAAATATCAGATACCCACGGATTACATCACCGGCTGACAGATTTGCCTGCTGGTGATGTGCTGGTTCATTGTGGAGACTTCTGCAATCAGGGAGATGCTGATGAAGCACTTGATTTCATCAACTGGTTTATTGAACAGCCATACTCCCATAAATTATTTGTTACGGGGAACCATGATACCTGTCTATGGGATGCAGAAGGAATTGAGGATCTACCTAAAAATGTTCACTTTCTACAAGACAGAGGAGTTGTTATTGATGGCGTATCCTTCTTCGGACTTGGTTGTTATCACTGCACCAATTGTATCCCAGACAAAGTTGATGTCCTTGTGACACATGAACCCCCTGAGGGAATACTGGACGTTTCGAATAAAAAGCATTGGGGAAGTATTGACATTCTTCAAAAAGTGTTGAAAACCACCCCTAAATATCATCTTTTCGGACATGCACACGAGGCATATGGAATATTGAGAGGGAACAGTACTGTTTTTTCAAATGCGGCATTGACAGACAATAGCGGTAAACTATTATTCCAAACAAGATTATTGGAAATTTAATTATCTACTCTTAAAAATTATTATTATGGCAGAAATGGCATTAGGCTACGGAAGCGAGTATCAATTACTTAGGTTCTTGGGGCATCATAGGGATGAATTCTATGACGCTATTCGTCGATCTATAAATGAAGATATTGACGAGGACATCCACTGGATTGATTATCCGTATAATTCATTAAGACATTCTGGCGATGGGGAATTTATTGGTGTTAATTGTTTCGAAGGACGTTTGGATAGTTACCCATTTATTGAAAGCCAATGGGAGAAATTTTGGCCTCCACGCGGAAATTCAATGAATTGGGATGGGGTTTTCATTGTTCATGGGATATGGTTCTTTGTCGAAGCAAAAGCTAACGAAAAAGAAGCATATCAGAAATGTGAAGCAAAGCCAGATAGTAGTTGTAAAATTATTGATGCGGCATTTGAGAACACAAAGAAATGGCTTGGCATCAAGAATGATATTGATTGGAGGAAAACTGATTGCTATCAGTTGGCCAATCGACTCGCATTTATGTATTTCTGTAATGTAATCTGTAAGATTCCAGCAAAACTATTATACGTCGGTTTTATCAATGGTTATCCATGCAAGAATGTTACAAATGAAAAACAATGGAAGAGTATTTGGGAACGGGAATTCAAAACTCTTGGAATCGGCAGTGAAAATGTGAAATCTTTATTATATCATGTATACCCGAACTGCTTGGGGGATGACACAAAACTTGCCATATTATAAGCTCATCCAGAACGAGCAGCACTACAAGGAAGTCTTTTCAAAAGCCGAGAACGTCAAGGAATCTTTGTGGATAGGGACGGCTGACATAAAGGACCTTTACGTCGGGAATAAACCTTTTCTGCAAGTTATTGCCGAACTGCTGGAACGAGGTGTTGAGGTGCGTCTCATCCATGCAAAGGAGCCAGGACCAATCTTCAGGGAGGAGTTTGACAAGCACCCAATTCTCTTCAAGAATCTCGAGCGCGTTCTATGCCCCAGGGTACATTTCAAGATGATGATCTTTGATTATCGTGAAGCATATATCGGTTCAGCAAATTTAACAGGTGCCGGTATTGGTGCTAAAGGAGCAAACAAGCGCAAATTCGAAGCTGGTATTCTGACTGATGATTCTGCCATTCTTGATGCTGTCACCGAACAATTTGATTCCGTCTGGCGTGGAGCTCACTGTAAGAGTTGCCTTCGCCGTGATGTCTGCGGCGCACCGATTGTCTGACGAGAAAAAGATCTTTCATGAAACACTTCCTGCAAATATGTATTCTTTCATCCTTTCTGTTTATCCTCACAGGATGCAACGGGATGTACAAGAATATGACTCAAAGAGCCATTGCCGATGCATGGTCCTATTATTCCAAAGAGGACACAAGTCTGTATGAAAGATTTCCGTACCGTCTCATCCAAAGAAATGATAGCCTTGCAGCATATGCCTTCATTCATCCTAATCTTATTAAGGTTGATGTGGCTTTGGATAATAATGATTTAAAGGTTCATTTTAAAGCTGAAAACAAGTGGCAAGCCTTATATTTTATCAGCCTTGCAAATCAATGGGACAGTGAATATCGGC
>DCGV01000133.1 GCA_002314725.1 Bacteroidales bacterium UBA1769 | reverse complement strand
CCCCTATCAGAGGGGGTGGGGAGTGGCAACCTGCTGTGGGTCATGCTCAGCTGATGTCCGGATCATCTGCTTTGTGTGTCCACACATTCGTTACCACCTTTCTGTCCTCCCCCTTTAAGGGGGATTGAGGGGGTCTGGTGCCTTCGGGGTTTTACTTGCTGAGGGGTTAAGCAAGGGTTAATGGTTGGCCCCCCTCTTTTCCCCCAAGGGGGGGATGACTTGCCGGGGGGTTAAGCAAGGGTTAATAATAAGTGATAAAAAGTTCTGGAGTCACGACCTTCGGCATGGATGTTGCCAGCTTCAAACAGACAAGATGTAGCCCACAGTGGTGACTATAAGACATCCCCCTTAAAGGGGGGACCGAGGGGGGTCTCCTTTAGTTCATTTCATCAGCAAATGGTTAAAAGTTAAACTCGCGGTCAATGATCTCCTATTGCCAACTAGGAGGGCTCGCGACCCACTCAACATTATGGCTCCCTCCCAGAAAGGGAGGGCGGGGGGAGAGTCCTTCATTTTCACGCTGCAAAGATACGCATTTTTTTCGACATAACCAAATTTTTAGCCCAAAAAGTGACGTTTTCAGACACCCCTTTCCCGAAAATTGAAACAGAAGCCCTACGCCCCTGTTAGCCGGGGGTGGTCTCCTCTCTCGGCATCATAATATCAGATGCCCAACACACACACTCCCCCGATGCCACCATCATCCAAGTATATTATTATATATATAATAATATACTTGAGGTCAAAACATCACTGTGAGTGTGTATTCCCAGCATCTGATATTATGATGCCCGCGACGCAGACTGTCAAGACAACAAAAGGTATATACTCCCCTCCAGAAGGGAGGGGCCGGGGGTGGGTCTTCTCTCAGCATCATATATCAGATGCCCAACACACACACCCAACGATGCCACCATCATCCAAGTATATTATTATATATAATAATAATATACTTGAGGTCAAAACATCACTATGAGTGTGTGTTTCCAGCATCTGATATTATGATGCCCGCAACACAGACTGTCAAGACAAGGTATATACTCCCCTCCAGAAGGGTCCTCGCAGCGAATAGAGGGCTTGATAAGCCCTCAGCGAGAAGACGAGATTTATCGAGGGAGTCGGGGGTGGGTCTTCTAGATCCCCAACACCCGAAACAATTCCCCGACCTCCGTCTCAGTCAGCACCGACCAGATTCTCACCACCATCGATACCGACACCTGCCTCGATCCATTCTCCACCTCACTGAGGTAGTGCCGACTCACCCCAGCCTCACGCGCCAACCGCTCCTGGCTCCAGTGCTTCGCACGTCTAGCCCTCACAATCTCACGACCAATCTTTACTTCAATCTCAGTACCCATCGTTCCCTTCGTTTTTTATAGTTACAAATTCTGGGCGCAAAGATAAAGCGCTCAAATGTTAATGTCAACGTCCAATAGTACACATTTGTGTTAAAAGCTACATTTCCGCGCACAATAGTACACCTAAACCTCATTTTTTCGTCCCAAAAATCTTCGTTTTCGGGTATTTCTATATAGAAATACACAAATTTTGCAAAAATAATGTGTACGATAGTGCATATTATTGATTTTTTTGTTATCTTTGCGGGCGAATAAACAGTGACGAGGGATAGTTCCGTCACGTTATAATCTATTTGAATCATGATAGATAAACACATAGAGATAATCTACAGAATTCGATTAGTAACCTGCTTGAAGAGGGACACCACAAGGTGTTCCTCTTCTGTTTTGTAATGATACTTATTGTAGGAATATGAACGACCCGATACTTGTCCAATTAGGCAATCGAATCAGAGAGATTCGATTGGAAAAAAAACTCACTCAGGCCGCCCTCGCTGAAAAGTGCCAATGCAATCGTAATTACATTAGCATGTTAGAACGAGGAGAGCGGAATCCATCTTACAAGTCTTTGGTGATGATAGCTGAAGGACTAGGTGTGAAGTTAAGCACAGTAATGAATTTTTGATATTCAATTGTATGGAATTTGGTCTATACGAGCAAATAATAAACAATCTATTTCAAACGAAGTTAGATAGTTTGGACTCAAGTAGATTCTTTATTGGTACGCGCAAACTTACAAATAAAGATGTTGCTGTTTATTTGAGCAAATATTTGCTTCAAATCGTGAATGAATTGTTCCATTCTTTCGACAATGAGGAGAATGGGGTAGAGAAATGTAAAGACTTAGTTAATGATATCATTCGCCATATATCAAGCAAATTCGATATTGAAGACTATAAGAACAATTTGATTGAAGCTGAAGCCTCAATCCTTACTGCTGTGATCGATAAGACACGGTGCGAATTCCCTGATATTGCCGAATATATTAAGTCTATTACCCCTGCTACAACACTTTCTAGAAGCCATTTGTTTACGGGCCATAACAATGGTGTTAGTTTAGGAAGTGAGTTGCGTAAAGAGATTCTTTCATCAGATGACATTTGTTTTCTGGTGTCTTTTATTAAGTTAAGTGGGTTGAATGAGATTGAACAAGAACTGAAAAAACACGTTAATGCCGGAAATAGACTCCGTGTAATCACAACTACGTATATGCAGGCAACTGATTTCAAGGCAGTAAAACGTCTTGCATCGTTACCCAATACGCAGGTAAAAATCTCTTATAATTCAGACCGTGACCGCCTACATGCAAAAGCTTACCTGTTCCTACGCAATTCAGGCTTTCATACAGCCTATATAGGATCTTCGAATATTTCCGGACCAGCTTTGACAGAAGGACTCGAATGGAATATTAAGGTTACAGAACCAGAAATGCCAGAAGTGGTAGCTACAATCAAGAACTCGTTTGAGACTTATTGGAATGACGAAGCTTTCGAAACTTATACCCCTGGTAAGGATGATGACAGACTGAAACAGGCATTATCTGGAACAGCTAACAACCACGAAGGATTCGACTATTCGGTATTAGATCTGATGAAGGCAAAAGAATATCAGACCGAAATACTTGAACGGTTAGAAGTGGAACGCTCGGTTCATGGACATTTCCGAAATCTTGTCGTTGCTGCAACTGGCACAGGAAAGACTGTAATTTCGGCTTTTGATTTCAAACGCTATCGAGAGTCAAATCCTGACTGTACTTTCTTGTTTGTTGTTCATCGAGAAGAAATAATCAAGCAAGCTTGTGCTACTTTCAGACAGGTATTGGGAGATCCCAATTTCGGAGATATGTGGTATGGTGACAATGAGCCTACTTCATACAAGTGTTTGTTTGCATCAAAAGATATGCTACACAACCGTTTGAATTCACTTACCCTGGCTCATGATTATTATGACTACATCATATTCGATGAGGCTCATCATATCGTTGCGGATAGTTATCAGCGAATCTTACAGCATTTCAGACCGAAGATTCTATTAGGCCTTACAGCTACCCCCGAACGTATGGATGGGCAGGATATTACCGAATTTTTTGACGGACATATTTCTGCTGAAATTCGACTTGCCACGGCTTTGAATAATGGATTGCTTGCTCCATATCATTATTATGGTGTTAGTGACGATACAGACATTTCGCAGGTTGGATGGGCAAGAGGTAAGTTCGTTACTTCTGAGCTTTCGGCAGCATACACAGCAAATGACAATCGAACAGAGACTATACTTCGTGCAATGGAGAAGTATATTCCTGATCCTCACAATGTTTGTGCACTATGTTTTTGTGTTGACCAGCAGCATGCAAAGTTTATGAATGCCAAATTCACGCTTGCAGGGTTAAAAACGGACATCTTGACCAGCGAGAATGCTAACGAAAGAGCAGGGAAGCTACGCAAACTTCGAGACAAAGATATCAATTATCTGTTTGTAGTAGATATGTTCAACGAGGGTGTCGACATTCCTGCGATTGATACGGTGCTCTTCTTGCGTCCGACAGAAAGTGTAACTGTATTCCTCCAACAATTTGGTCGAGGACTGCGAAAAGCTGAAGGAAAGACCCATCTTACGGTGCTCGATTTCGTAGGCCATTCTCGTGCTGAGTTCAACTATTCAGATCGCTTCCGTGCAATGATAGGCAAAACGTCAATGAGTGTCCCCGAAGAGATTGATCATGGATTTCCCCACATGCCACTCGGCTGTTCCATCACTTTAGAAAAGAAGGCGTATGAGGAGATACTGAATAATATAAACGGATTTATCAGAAGTTTTCAGAAAAGCAAGATTATCACTTCGATTAAGACATTCTCACAAAACTACGATGTACCACTTACATTGGCAAATTTCATCCGTCTCACACGTATACCAGTCGAACGCATCTATAAGGTAAGCACGTGGTCAGATCTTTGTACTATTGCAGAAGTCAGGGAAACCCATTCTCGTTTCACCGTCGAATTGAAAAGAGCTGTTTATAAGAAATGGCTCTCGGTCGATTCCTACTCTTATTTTTCATTCATCAAGAAACTTGTTGAAAAAAGATTTAGGTTGAAAGAGGCAGATTTGAGTAACATTGAGCTCAAACAGGCATTAATGTTTTATTACGACGTTTTCCAAGAAGCAAATGTCTTTTCCTCGATCCAGGATATGTTCAACGAACTCAGCGGCGACAAGGTATTTATCTCTGAATTGGAAGAGCTAATCCCTATACTAATAAATCGATGCGAAGCTCTTGAAAAAGAAGATAATTCAATCTTCAAATCCAGTATGCCACTCAAGCTTCATGGCATTTACACAAAAGACGAAATATTTGCTTCCATTGGCACCTCAACCCTCGACCGAAAATCTTCTTGTCGTGAAGGGGTGGAACGTAACAGGACGCTGGCTCTTGAAGCGATGTTCGTAGACATTATCAAAGATCGAGAGGAAGGCTCGAATACAAATTACAACGACTTCGCACAGAGCCGTGAGATGTTTAATTGGGAGACTCAGAACAAAGTTTCTCCAACCTCACAGTCTGGACAAGAATATATCAACGGAACGAACACGATGCTCCTTTTTGTTCGTAAGCAGTCAGACCATCCTGATGATCAATCTCGCACTATGGGCTATGTTTATCTTGGTCAGGTGAATCTCGAGAAATGGAGTGGCTCTCGTCCAATGCAGATTCTTTGGAAACTTAAAACTTTAATGCCAGCCTCTGTTTTTAGTTATGCAGGGAAATATGTGGCAATCGGTTAATCAACATTCAATAATATGCCAAACTACGCAGTAATCGTCGACAACGGTGGAGGCCCTAATCTGGTCTATCACGACGTAGTGGGAATAGAATACACCTTCCCAAAATTGTATCAGAAGATACTGGTACCTGGTACTCAAGTGATCTATTATCGTAGTGGAAAGAATGAGGACAACAAGCATCTGAAGCGACTGCTCGAAGGACCTCATTATTTCGGTACTGCGACTATAGGTGCCATCAGTGATACCGAGTTCAACAACCTTAGAGCTGAAATCCTTGACTATAAGGAGTTCCAGTATGGCGTGCCATTCCAGAAGGCTGATGGCTCGCACTACGAGACCTCTGACGGCAGATTCTGGCGCAATGGCGTCCGAATTATTACTGAGGCCGAGTATAACGAGATTGTCAACGCTAGTAACTTTCCACCAGCCCCAGTCGAGAAGGTTAAAACCGGAACCGGAGCCAAAACAACCAAGACCCTTGAATACGTCAAATCGAGCAAAGTGTTTGCCGATGGTCAATTACAGGTAGTTGTTGCCAAAACGGGCTACCACCTCCTGTCTATTGCCGATGGCGTGTTCTATAAGTTAGCTCCCCTCAAAGAAATCAAGCACAACTTCGGCGAAGTAAAAATCTTCGGCAATGGCAACAGATTCCTGGTTCGGCATCAGACTGCCAGCATCGAGGTCATAGTTGGCACCATTGAGATCACCAATACCGGCGTATTGTTCGATAAGCATTTGGTCATCAAGGATGGCACGTTGATGGCGCTATAGAAATCGAAGCAATCCTTCAACCTGATCTAAATCAAGTGAAATAGATCTAAATAGATCAAAGAAATTTGGAGGATCAAAAAAGATCTACGTTCTTTGCGACGACAAAATGAATGCTAATCATAAAGTCGTTGCAAATGCCGAATTATGCTTATACGACGCACTATATTGAGGGGTGCGGGGAAGATATTCGAAACCTCTATGAGCTTTTATTGCGTGTAGACCAACATCCCGAGCATGAGAAGCGCTCGGCGGAATACTATGGCCACATGTGGTGGGGATACATTCTAAGGGAATTGCTGGGTGAAAATCCTGAAGTAGATTGCCGCGGTAGTATCAGCAGATATGAGCTCGAAAACGAAAAATGCCTGTATCTTGAAGCAGAATCAGCTTGGCACGCGCCCTACGAGATTTATGACTTCCTCCGCCAGCATTTTCCATCAATCAAGATTTTTTATTACTGTGAGTGCATGGACGATGGTACCATGACTACCAACGACGTAGATTGCAAATACTTCTCTACTCGCTACGTTGTAGACAGAGAAGACTATGAACCAGAATCTTTCGATACACTAGCAGAAATGTGTCAGTGGCTAGTCTCAGAACTCGAAATATTTGCCAGCTCTGAGGACGAGGCAGAAGATGCCCTTCGTAAATATGGAGAAGACAACGATATTCCCACTAGCCTACACATTTGCCAAGTTCTGCCAGACGAAAAACAATAGTGACATAATGAGGGTCTCAAGTATGAAGCCATCCAAGATAGACCTTATTTTGACTTGATTTTTTCATGTTTTCGCTACCTTAACAACTTTTTCTGAATGTTTTTTGCTCGTTTTGTACCAAGATATATATTTTTTTAGTATCTTTGACCCCGGAATTGGTCCCATAATTCAATGGGAGCAATCTTTACAGTCTTTTAGACAATACCTACTTCAAATATCATATACTACATGTTATGAGCAATAAATTCTCTATTAAAAACACAAATGAGATCTTCTGGGCTTCAAACGAAGGTTTTAAAAGAGGCAGGGACCCTCTTGGTATTGAGAATAGTTCCGTAGCTACATACAGCTGCTTATTACCCGGAATTACAAACCAAACACATAGAGTTAGATATTATAGTTTCTATTGCTGGTTATTAAGCCAATTCTATGACATCCATTTAAAAAGCGGATCGACCCTTCACCAATACAATTATATTAGAAGAGCAGAATTGGCACTGGCTTTTATGATGCACAATTTAACCCTCAAGGGCATAATAGAAGCAACCACTGCCATTCCAGGATCTGATTTTTTTCCGAGTCGCTTAATTGTAGATCATTGTAATCTAATTGAAGGAGCAGATGTTGATACTCCTGGAAGAAAATACTGGACTCGACCATCAGGAGCGTTTGGCCAGTATTATGTAGGTTCTTTGATTGCGCTTAACCTGGTAAATTATAGTAAAGCAGGGTTCCAGTTGGAAGAAGATGGCATTAAATTAGCAGAGGCATACCAAAACAGCATTGATGACAAAACATTAGAGCATTTCCTTCAATGTGTTTTGAATGGAGATATTTGTTTGGCAGATACTAAACAGCTAAAACAGATGGCTATCAATTCTGTCAGAAAAGATACCGAAGAATGGAAATCCCTGAACAATCTTCTAATAAGCAATTCTAAAAATAAGAAAAATCTTCGTCAAGAAACTATAGAATTGTTTCTCCCAGCTATAAACGATAGAAAGACTAATGTTCAGAACTTTCCAAAATACATGTATCTGCAACATTCCGAATCTGACAATACCGGAGCAAAATTTGGCTGGTACTTCTATTATCTATGCGAAGCTTTCCATTATTCACTTGAAACAATCTTTCTACACATACTTCATTGTGCGGAGCAGAATAATGCGCTTTTGTCCGAATCAGGATTTATCAATTTGTGTCATGAACAAATGATGTCAGGCACTTTGAAGAACTTTGACGGCGAAACACTGGAAGACAGCTTCTGCATGAATGAAATTTCAGTTCCAGATCAATTAACTGAGTTGAAAGAAAAAGTTAAGTCAAAACCCTTTGGAGAAGCAGCAGGTATGGCTTTTTGGTTAATGGCTAGAATATGGATAGAAACTCGCCCTTTTGCTGGTAATATTATTGATTTTGAGCAAAAAAATAATCTTTCACATAATAATGGCACTCTTTCTCAAGCACTAGATTGCTATATCGGCAAATATTTAAAAAATAATATTAGCGAGATTGTCAAGAAAGCAATTGTCAGAATAATGAATGAGCATATTATTACCGCTTATTCAAAAATGGGCAACACTAGTGCGAATCTATGTAAGTTTATGCTTGATGACGGAAAAGTTATTCATATAGAAACAATTTACCCCAATACCACAAATCCTCGCACACAATCGTTGTACGACATTTTGTCAGATATGGGCTATATAAAAGTTAGGTGATGGCAACAATAGAACATAATATTTTCGAAGATATTCCAGGACAGATAAACAGTCCTAAGTATCATTCAGCTATCTTAATGTCTTTCTCTATTGAACTAATTTCTTTCGAAAGACAGATTGTGAGCCAGCTTCACAAACATGGCATTTCTAGTATCAACCTGCTCGTTGATGAAAAGCAATTTGATGAAGAAATAGCATTCACTGATTCTTCTACACTCAAAGAGCTTGGAAGGGAATACTATGTGACAACTATCCGTTCGATAGGCGCTTTTCATCCCAAAATCAATCTGTTTATTGGAGACAAAGAAATTCTTGTCGTCTTCGGATCAGGCAACCTTACGACACTGGGACAAGGGAAAAACCATGAAGCATTCTCTTGCTTAATGGCTAGTGGGTCTGAATTAAAACAGATGCCCCTTATTGCCGAATGCTGGGAGTATCTGGCAGGTTTCGTAAATAAGTATGGTAATAATGCCGTAAAAAAAAGAATCATGACCGAGATTCCTTCATGCTGCATAATGCTCAAAAACGCCATTCTCCAACATAATGCCAAACATCAACAAATAAGGCTACGTAACAACCTCGAGGGCATGTTGTGTTATAATGACGATGAAAGCAACATTCTGGATCAAATATCAACAATTATTCCAGATAAGGTTGTATCTGAAATTTCGGTTATTAGTCCGTTTTACGATTCTGACGGATTCTTATTGCAATGTTTGTTGCAACGATACCCGAACTCAAGGATTGATGTTGTACTTCAGGAGAACTGTACTTTGCCGCCATACGAAATGAAGAAGAGTGACAGATTGAGATTCTTTGATTTTGACGAAACGAGCAGAGGTAAAGAGCTATTTATGACCGGTTCGTTTTATCGACATCTGCATGCTAAAATTTTCCATTTCAAAACAAAGAAGGGAGAATATTTGTTGCTTGGAAGTGCAAATGCGACTAAAGCCGCATGGGGGGATGGAACAAGTAAAAAAGCAATCAATGATGAATTTGCAATTCTATTTTCGAGTTCTTCGATAGACTTCCTTTCAACACTTGGACTATCAGAGCGAAAAAAACTTAGTGTAAAATTTGAAAAAACAAATGAAGATAATAGTCTCAAGAAGGATAATTTAGTCAAACCGAACATTCGACTCTTCAATGTTGAAGTATCGGGTGATACAATGTACATCTACATCGATTTCAAGAATTTGCAACCAAAACAAAAAATAGATTTAAGAATTGAGATTGATGAAAAGTACCTAAATATAACAGATTTGCTATTCGACAAGAAGGGTGTTTGTAGTGTCAAATGTAACTTAAAGCCGCAAACTGCTTTCTGTCAGCTAATTGATGACAAAGGGGAAACCATCAGCAATAAGCAATTTATTAATTGGCCATTATTACTCGAAAGGACAAATCCTTCGATTGAAAATAGGACTATAAACCACATAATATCAGAATTAGAACTAAAAGGCTATAATGCGAAGGAATTCCTTTCGCATGTTAGTTCCTTGCTACAAACCACGTCTCATGATGATGAGACTAAGCTAGTTCGAAAGTATGCTGGTAATAACCCATCTATCAAAACCGCCCAAAAAAAATTGCCTAATTTTGACTATAGTATGCATACTGGGAACCAGAGCCTCTCCAAAGAAGATGTCAGTGATTTTGACTCGTATTCGTCATCGATTGTTCGCCTCTTTGACAGTGTTAAAGAAGCTATTAGAAGACAAACATTTTCTTTAGAAGACCAATTGCTAGCAGAAGAGGAAGAAGGTGATGTAAATACTGGGAAAAACAAAACAGACGATAATACATCAGCTCTCTCAGCGTCAGACAATTTTATTATTGCCCTAAATAATCAAGCTGTAGAACGAATCCTACGACGGAAAGAGAAAAAGGAAGACGATAAAAGGATAGAAAATAGTACCAAGTTGCCTGCTGGCAAAGCAACCTTACCTGCACCGACATCTACCGAGATTGAAAAAGAAAAAGAAGATATTCTACTTGAAGAAACAGAATCTATCATTACTAAAATCCAAAATCTAATAGATTCTTGGCATCATTATATTGACACACGAGATAATTTGTTGTGTAATCAGTACGGAGGACAGATAACCACTCAGGACTTCACTTTGACGTCTATGGTTATGCTCATTATTACTCAATTATGTGCTCTTGAGGATCATGTTATATTTCCAATAAAAGCGCAAAAACGATTTGCCAGCAAATTAACAATGTTTTCAAAAAAAATTCTGATGTATTTCACCTATCTTCTTTCTGGAAATTACCTTACTCGAAATGACAATTCAGTCTTAGACCGAGAGGCAAAAAATAGTCTTTGTATTGCGCTAATGATGGGTACCCTAGGAATGAGAGCTCTACCTGAAGAATCGACCGATATAAGAAACAATATCGAACTATCGTTAGCTGCTTTAATAGGATTAATCCAACTCCCGAATGTAGATTACGTGAACGATCAACTCTTTAGTTTTTCTAAAGAAAGTGACTATGTATTCAAATGCTCAGAAGTAATTGGTTTAGCAGAAAGACTAAAAGCGAAACTAAAAAGCAAAGAAATCTATCAAAACAATAAAGTCTGGTATCTAGAATCGAAAGGCAAGAAATTTGCCTTAAAGAGTGGATACCAGGAGGATTATTGATTTTGAAGAGGGGTGCACGAAGCACACAATGACAAACAGGTCTATCTTCCTGTATAAGAGAATATTAATCCTTTGCTATTGTTTCAAGCGTAATAAATGGGAATCTACAATTCAGCATCAACAAGACCTTCTTGCCCAGAAGAAGTTCATGTCTATAATTTTTTATTAGAGCAGAATGCAATAGAGTATTTTGAAGAATTCAAGCCTTTACGATTAGAAAAAGGTCTGGTTTGTTTGCTTCCTACCAAAAGGAGAAATTTCAGAAATTTTCTTTCTCATTCTTCTTTTTATTCAAAGAGCAACGAATGGCATGCTTTACTTTTTCTATGTTTATTAGTTAATAATGAAACGTACACCCCGAATGATTTTCTGAAGAGGTATTACGAGGCAATTAGCTATGATGAAGGGTATTATAAGATTTTAGATTGTCTTCAACCCAGCATTAAGCTTATCAACAAAATCGTTCAGACTTCGAAGTTCTTCGATCACTCAATTCACTTTGAAATACTCTATGAATTTCCTGAAAATGGCACATTTAGAGTGCCATGGGAAAGTATTGATTTTGAAGAGGATGCGGTTCTTATATATCACCCGAACCATCGTAACGATGATTATTACGTACCGTATAAATATGATCTGATATTATCCGACATTCCTGCAGGAATGGTACCAGAAGATATTAAAGAAAAATGGACATTCTCCGCAGATTGCATTAATGGTCATGTCATTAGTGTTAGAACTCAACAAGACTATTCTTCTGTCATTAAGACCTTGACTTCTCCCCCGTCTCCTCAGATTGAAGAACAAGAGGAGCCCGACATATATTCTGAGACAGCTATAAACAGATGCATTGATGAATATAGGTCGGGCAAAACCTATAGTCATTCGCATCCTATCAAAATCAAAGATTCTAGTTATCTCAAATATCTTGCTTCGTCACAGTATGGGGCTGTACCTTTTAGGTTTTGTTATGAGCGGAAAATAAATGCTTCTGCTACTCATCTGCAATACTTGGAAGACGCCATATTGTTTACTACAAGAGTAAACGAAAACAAGGCAATAGTTGTGTATGAGAATTCGAATTCTTCAAGAAGTACTTATATTTTCGCAGTCAAGCACTCAAGGCTCGTTGACACGTCCGAGCAGATTCTAGACTTCTTCTCCTCTTCAACCCCTAATAAAAGAGAGAAAATATTCAATGGGGTTATCGATTTCGAGAAGATGGGAGTAACGAGATTCGTTAGAATAACGCATGATTATTACAATCAGTGGAAACGAGATCTTGTGTATTACTCCAATTATTTGCTAAATGATTGTTCTTCATAGGAAAAGATTTAGATAGTTTATGTTTACTACCAACGAGTTTGTTGAAAAGATAAAAGAGTTCGAAGAAAAAGAAAAAGCATGGGAAGCCTTAATCTCATGCTTCTTAAATTCTGCATTGTCGATTCTTAACAAATCAAAGGGAAAAGATTGTCTATTGATTGTTATCGATAACTGCTGTTTTTATTTTCCTTCCTTTATTAGATGGAAAGTAAAATACGAGAAGTACGAATTTTTACATTCCCTTGAAGATGAAGAACTGGATTTTGATAGGCAAATCATTGATAATCTTTTAAGAGATCCGATTCCATTTATTAAGTTCCCTGATTCATATATTCGTTTTTCAGATATTATTAATTCTCGATATGCGGATAAGTTGTGGCTCAATCAAGAACCCTATTTCTCGATGTGGAGTCAGTTCGTCTATATGGCTGATATGTTCATGCCTACTCCGAAACACTCCGTTCCACAATTTGAGAGGATTCTCAGCTCTTTCAATTCGCCGGTATCCATACTTTGGTTTGCTGCCATATTTGAAGATTATAACTTCAAACATAATCAGCAGATTTCTATTATCGATCTATGTATTAGGATGATAAGGATGCATTGGGTCTGTTCAAAAGGAAAAGAATTCTATATTGGAGACAGAATTGCTCATAGAAATCTAAAGAAGAACCTTTTCGATATCCACCTGAAGCGAAATGAAGACGAATGGAATGTCTATGAGAAACTCATTGATGCCGTTAGTAATGATTATTCAGGAGATAAGATGAAGAGATTGGTTATGGGCCACTTCGCTTACCTTCATCCAGGTCTCGACAAGTATTCAATTGAGCTGGATATGCCAACAATGTTCTATTGCTTTCCAAAAGACTCTATAACGATTAATACTGATTTCCTGATGTTCTATCAAGATTATCACGAAGAAATACATGCTTCGCTTATTGATAATCTAAAGAGATTACTTAAGAAGAATAATCGACAGCATTCAGATGAAGATATTTCATCTATTGCAAATGATATGCTTATGACATTCGATTTAGAAAACTTATGGTCAGTTAGAAAAAGATTGATAAAAGATAAATATTTAAGCATGATTGATCTATTGAGGAGATAAACAGATTAGCTCTGGCTTCCTATTGGACATAATAAAGAGGGTTTGAGGAACAGTGCTCAAGCCCATTAAACACTGCCCCTCCGGCACCTCCACATTCCGGTTCATATTAGAATGTGTTAAGAAATGCCGGAGTTTGTTAATTCTTTTGGGGGTCTGGATTATTGTAACTACCTTTGCCGAAAAAATGGCAACAAGTAGCAATCGGTTCATTCGGAGAATCAACGATAAGGATATCCTAATTGGTGGAGAGGGGCAGGAAATAGGTCTGGTGTATCACTGTGCAGGTAACGACAGATATAGCTTTGTGAGTTTCGACAACACGGTCACAGAGGCGAATCTGAAGATTATTGATACTGCCCTGCCTAAAGTAATCTCTGCCATAGTACCATGGATTTATGAGCAGACGACAAGTATATCGGCCCTTGATCTGATTGCGAAACTAGAGGAAGATAATCCCCTCCATATTGAGGAACCCTATAAGAACCTTTATTATAAAAGTGCTATCAGTCGCTGGTTAGGATATGCAGCTACCTGTCCTAGCATTAATGTGCCTTGGCCCTCGGATATGGAATGGCAGAACTTCGTGGAATTACAACACGGATCGTCTTATGCTCAGCATTCGGCTTTCAAAGCGACACTTCCGTATGTCCTCACGCCATATTGTTATTTCGAGCAACTGACACCTCGTGTATATTCTGAGCAAGGCAAAACATATACGTTGTTCAAGATTCAGGTGCGCTACGTAGACAGAACTGCCCCAACACGACTTGGTGCCGAGTTGGGGCAAGTGCTCTCGTTGATTGATGGGCACAGTGCCGAAGCTTTTGAGAAACTGACTGCCATTTGCATTCGTCTATGCGATAGATACGAAGAGCAGGTCTCGTTTTTCGGCCAGGACACCATGACTCGTATCAATGGCCAGGTATATTGACTTTCTGAATACAGCAATTGTATGACTATACGACTGACCGACAACCCCTTTGTCTTCCTACAGAAACTGGATTGGAACGACTTGGCAGATTCGTGCCGAGATTACACGATGCTCGATGATATCTACCGTATCCTCACCGATGGCTATGATGAGCGCAATGTCTACGACGAGCGTGTATTAGCGATGAACATCGAGGAGATGAAGCTATATTACAGCAAGCACCTTGCCATCGAGATCGGCCGCTATCTGGAGGCGCTGGGACGGGAGCTGCAGGAGCGGCCGGAGGAGTTGCTACAAGTTGAATTCCGAGCATCATAATATCAGATGCTCAACACACACACCCGATGGTCGGGATACTGGTGATTAGCGATTAACGATTGGCGCTTGGGGATACGGGTTAGTGGGTGCTTCGCAGAAATGGATGGGCTTTCGCCAGAAATGTTGAGGTGGTTTTAGAAATGGGTCCAGAGTGGTTCCAAGGGGTCCAGAGGTTCCAAGGGGTCCAGAGGTTCCAAGGGGTCCATGATGCAAAGATATGAGTTATTTCTGACTTCTGCAAATGGGTTAGTCAGGTTAGCTATGCTTAGCTTCTATTTATCTGCGATTGCCTCTTTTTCAGTCCGTTTTATCTAGTTTTGCCTGTTTGAGCAGTATTTTCATGATTATTTTATGTGGAATAATACCAATGTATTGAAATTTTATGTATATTTGCGGCGAACTAAATCATATCATGATGGATAAAGATAGAGTTTTTGAAATATTCAAGTTCGTGGAAGAGTTTAAGCGCAACGAGACTGATAACGCTTCTACGGTAATTTCGAACATCTGGCGGATTCTTGACAAGGTTCGCGAATTGAAAGAAAGACATCGGAATAAGAAGAGGGAGATTCCTTTCTCGGTTTTGAGCTTTGCCAGAATAGATGAGGAGGCAAATAGCCGCATCTTGAAAGAAATTCTTTCGATCAGACGAAATAATCGTTACGAGTTTTTCGAGATGTTTGTTCGCAGTTTCTTGGGCGATAGTTTTGACCATTCGATCAAAAATCCGAAATTTAGCAATGAGGAGCACCGCATTGATATTCTGGTGAAAGATAGTGACTATGCTATCATTTTCGAGAATAAGATTCGTGGTGCTGTGGACCAAAAGAACCAATTAGCCCGATATATTGAATCAATGCAGAAAGAAGGCTATACCAACGAAAAAATCTTTGTTGTGTACCTTCCTCTGGATGACCATGAACCCAGCGATTGTAGCTGGAAGAAACCTCAAGAATGTTGCCGCAACTGCCGACAAGAGAATACGGATAAATGCCGAGACTTTTACTCATACAGGGAAGAGTTCGAACCTAGATATTTACGTCTTTCTTTCAGCGATGACATCTTGCCTTGGATCAAGGAGGAGGTTATACCTGAATGTAAGGTGATGGATCAGCAGCTCTATACTGCGTTGATTCAGTACAAAGTATATTTGGAGACATTATCAAGATATGACGAATTAAACGATACTGAAAAAATGGAAATCAAGGACCAATTAAGAGGAATGTTGAAGTTTACGGATAATGATTTTGAGAATCATTCGCTGGTTGTGAAGCAACTCCGTGACTTACGTACGGTTGCGGATCAACTGGAGTCTCTCGAGTTTGAGGCACGAGAGAATTGTGTCAAGGACATCTCTGGACGGTTACAATCCGAATATCCAGACTGCAAGGTACAGCTCCGACCTGACAAGCATTGGTATTTCTTTGGTCTCCATTTCCAATTCCGAGGCAAAATGTATCGAATCGGACTTGAGGAGAATGTAAGCCAGAAGAGGGTCTATTATGGATTTCTGCCACCAAGTGGTATGAAAGTGGCCGATGTGAAGGAGGAGATATCCGATATCGTGAATCATTATATGAGCCTCTCGGGTTTCCATTCTTCTGCCGTTTGGCCATGCTATAAGTATATCAGCTATGCAGAAGCGCTGGATGCAATCAAAGAGATGCTGACGTACTGTAAGGAGCATGAATGATGGGTTAGTCCTCTGCCCCAAGCAGGATAAAGGTAAATTATAGTTACTATGAAGAGAATTCTGTTTGCCTACATTTGAATACACGGC
>DCGV01000110.1:1092-3284 GCA_002314725.1 Bacteroidales bacterium UBA1769 | reverse complement strand
TTGATAACCTTATGACGGCCATGGATATTGTTACCAAGCAGAACGATTTATATCTGGCACAAGGCAACTTCGTTCACAAGCTAAAGCAGATTGCGATGCGAAACAATGTAGCTGTTCTTTTGATAGCACATCCTAAAAAAGATGATGGAGAACTCAACAATGATTCGGTCAGCGGTTCATCCGATATCACCAACAAGGCTGATACTGTTCTGGTGTATTCCAAAGCAAAGAAGAAAATCAGTGGAGAAGACAATCCTGAATATGACAACCGAATCAATGTGATTAAGAACAGACATAACGGTTGGTTGGTTATCGGAGAGCAAGAAGCAATAAAACTGTTCTTCAGCAAAGATTCTAAACGAGTTATAGATAAAGGACATCTTTCCAAGCAGACATACGGATGGGAGAAGATGGACGAAAACAAACAAATGTCATTTGACGATGACGATTTACCATATTGAAAGGAGAGCCTAATGAACATTAACAGAGAAATCAGTAAAAGCGACTATGACGAGTACAAGAAAATGGATATTGACGATGTCATGGAAATCCAGTGCTCAAAATCAGAACTGTATGGCTATGGAGTCTACAGTTTTCGAGTTGAAGAAGATGACGGCAAATATTTTGTACGCTACGTTCGTGGCGATTCATGTGACTAATTAAATTTAAAGGAGATATAAAAAATGGCAAACTTTATTAACTTAACAGAGGCTGGCACAAGCAGAAAACTCTATGTCAACGCAGAGGCAATCTCGGTGGTGTACGATTCACCGCTTCCGGAAGTAGCTTTCGGCGGATCTAATCGTTACCTCATCGTGGAGAACAGCTATCAGGACATTATCAACATGATTAACGGCAAGAAAACAGACAATGCGAGTTTTCCGAAGATTGAAAAGGCGGTGAAAAAATGAGCGATTGCAGAAAATGTCGCTGGTCAGGTCCTGATATGCCACTTCCAGAGGCAGATGCTTGTATCTACTGTGGATACGGACTGTACTGTCATAATAAAGCACCTCAGAGACAGATTGTTATTTTTAATGGCGATTTAATCTGTGCACAGTACGAAAGGGACGAGAATCTTGAGTAGTTGGAAAAAAGTAAGAGGAAAGGACGGCATACTGAGGTGCAGTCAGTGTGCCTATCCTATTCCTGAAGAAGATAAGGACGAATATCCTGTGTGCCCTGAATGTGGAGCAGAGATGGAGGATGAAAAGAATGACTAATGAAGAGCGACTTGCATATCTGATAGAAAAAATTAAAGAGTTACACGNNATGAAACTTGATATGAACTCATTTAATGACATATTATTTGGAGCTTTAAAAGAACAGACTCCGGAAACTAAAATTAAAATGCTGCACTTGGAGCTTGATATGGCTCAAGCCGTCCTTATTGAAGAGATGTTTAATCTTATGGATGAGCTTGTTGAAAAGAACTATCAGAGCGAGCAGTTTACAAAGATTAATAACATCAAAGATAATATGGAGATTCTAATAGACCAAATCTCCGAACTAAAAACTATCATAGAGAATAATGGAGGACACAATGAGCAGACTTAAACCTTGTCCATTTTGCGGAAATGAAATAAATACACATATTGGATATAGAGGACTTCGGTTTTTTACCTGCAGTAACTGTGGAAGTATAACATCATTTGATAAGGACTTTATAAATGCCAATCCAAAAGTAGCAGAAGCTGTGTGGAATAGGAGAGTTGAGGTAGACAATGAATGAGTTAGCAGAATTTTTAAGAGCAAAACGCAAGAAAAGAGGCCTTACTTGTGAAGAGGTTGGCAAATTAATGAATGGTTCTTCATGGAAGTACAGACAATATGAAGTCAGAAGAATTCCAAGCGATTCAGCGTGTGAAAACATAGCTGCTGCATTAAAACTCAACAATGCCGAAAAAGCTGACCTATTTACGATAAGAAACAAATGCATGAGCGATGAAGATAAGGTGAAAGAAGTGGCAAAGCCTAGAATGGTTGATGCAGACATAATGTTAGAAAAGATGCGTAACATTAAGTTGTTTTTAAACAAAATTGACTGTGATTATGGGGAGTCTGAAATCGATTGTGCCATAAAGGTGTTTAAAGCATTAGTTGAAGAAGAGTTGAAGGAGCATATTGATGGCTAAAAACACAATGTTAAAACTAGTCCAACAGATTACGGCTCAAAATCTGTCTCTTGCCGG
>DCGV01000110.1:729-1064 GCA_002314725.1 Bacteroidales bacterium UBA1769 | reverse complement strand
AGAATGCAGACTCTAGACAAAGTCACAATCACACTCGGCAGAATGGGAATGAGTCCTGATTGGTTGGCAGAGTTTGAGGATGAATTCCGCAAGACAGAGGTAGACTACTGTGACGATGTAATCAACGACAACATCATCGTCAACGGCAAGGTCAAGCATGACAAAGATATGTGGAAATCAAAAGCCGATATTGATAGAGAACTTGAACAGTACGTTCGTCCTGACAGATTTGCACCATACGATAAACGCTACAAATTACAAAAATAATGAGGTAAGTTAATGACATTATCAGAAGCATATCAGTTTCTTAACAGAGGCCGTGGCCTCAAGCATGA
>DCGV01000110.1:591-720 GCA_002314725.1 Bacteroidales bacterium UBA1769 | reverse complement strand
ATTGAATTACTCACAAAACAGATAATGGAGGCAGAAGCTTTGGCAGAGAAAATAACGTCATCGCTCTCTGGTATGCCGGGAAGTCCGTCCAAAGATCCGCATAAGTTTGACAGGGTCGTGGAGCTGACC
>DCGV01000110.1:0-582 GCA_002314725.1 Bacteroidales bacterium UBA1769 | reverse complement strand
ATGTGAGAATCAGCAGGAAGAATCAGCTGAAGAGAACGCTCGTTGAGATAGAACAGACAATCAGTCTGCTATCAGATTCCAACCAACGGCAGGTGTTGTCTATGTTCTATGTGGACGGCTTATCCATGGATAGGATAGCGATGAACATGAACTACTCAATCGAGAATGTCTATGTTATCAGGCGTAAGGGAGTCAGGGCATTACGGGATATCATGAGCACAAAATAAACATTACAATTTTTTACAATAGTTCCGTGCTATATTGATATCGTGATAAATCAGTCAAGCATCTTCTCTGCTGCTGTTTATTTCCTTTCTTTGCGTACGGAGGCAGATGTTTACGGCTCTGCCTCCGACCTCTCTAGTGCTTTAGGTCATTCTTGATTGGGATGCTTTCGGACATATTCAAACCTCCTTACTTCGTAGGACAGCATTGTTGGTAGCAGTGCTGTCCATTCTATTTGCTTATGAAAGATTATGCTAAACGATTCTACGGATCTAACGACTGGCATTCATGCCGAGATAGTTTCATTGCAGAACGATTGAACATTGACGGTGGACTGTGTCAGCGATGTCATGATTC
>DCGV01000103.1 GCA_002314725.1 Bacteroidales bacterium UBA1769 | reverse complement strand
TGTGCAAAAATTCAATGAGTCAGATCGGTGTTCAGCAGGCAAGCCGTTGGGATGCTTTGAGCGCTCTTGCTGATTTGACTAAATCATACAGTGAATTCGAATATAATGCTTTGAAAGAGATTATTGCACAGCGTGCGCCTATCAGCAGAAACAGTAGCGCAGCTGAAGCAAATGACCAAGAGAATAGAATCACTGAGGCATTGACTCACATTATGGCAGTTGCAGAGCAATACCCTGCACTTAAGTCAAGTGAGATGTATGCAAAGACTATGGATAGCGTTAATACATATGAAAATCAAGTACGTATGAGCCGTATGGTTTACAACGATACTGTAACCCGCTACAATAATGTTATCCGTCAGATTCCTTCAAATATCGTTGCATCTATTCTTGGTTATCAAGTTAAAGAATATTTGAACGAAAATGTTGGCAAGAGCGAGATGCCAAATATGAAACTATAATTATCTCAAGTATTATCAATCAACACTATTATGCGCAAGTTACTCTTATCTTTTGCCGTTCTGTTCCTTACTGTTGCCCTTTCAGCGACAACAAGGACAAGAAGCATTAAGATCGATGTCATTCTTCACGACGATGGTTCGGCAGACATCACAGAGGTTTGGGATATCTATTCCAACACAGGAACTGAATGGTATCTTGTTAGAAGTAATTTGGGCGATATTGAAATAGATAATTTTAAAGTCTTTGAAAATGGCGAAGAACTTTTCAATGAAGGCGATTGGAAAGTTGACAGAACACTTGAACAAAAAAGTGGAAAGTGCGGAATAGTTGATAAGGGTAGAAGCGGTTATGAACTATGCTGGGGTCTGGGTGAATATGGTGATCACATCTTCACTGCAAGTTATACGATGACCAATCTTGTGAAAAGCCTGGATGACTACGATGCATTCAATCATCAATTTATCTCTCCAGAGATGACTTCCGCTCCTGAATATGCTTCATTGACAATCTCAAAGGATGGTTACTCCTTCGCTTACGATGATACCAAGATATGGGCATTCGGATTCAATGGTCAGATCAATATAGTCAATGGGAAGATTTTTGCAGAGTCTTCTGAACAGTTTATTAAGAAGAGTTCCATGATTGTCATGGCTTGCTTCAATAAAGGAATTTTCACTCCTACAAGTGTTCAACGTCGTCCTTTTGAAGATATGAAGAATGCTGCTTTTGAAGGTAGCACATACGAAAAGGCAGAAGACGATGATGAAGAACAAGCAGCAATAATGGTGATTCTCGTTCTATTGATACTAGGTTTCATCGGCTTTTTGGCTGCTTCCATCGTATCGGAACGAAAGAAGCAGGAGAAGTGGTTCGGTGTAAAGAGTATAAAGGATATCGATTGGACACGATCTGTACCTTTTGATGGTAATATAATTGAAACAGCCTTTATTCTTGAGAAATTCCGTCAGCCACATACTATCGCTCCGGCTCTTATTCTTAAGATGATTGATAAAGGTCTCTTGAAGATTGAGATGTTCGGCAAGAAGCCAGATATCCATTTCGCTGCCGATGGCGATCTTGGTAAGCTTAATAAAGTCGAGAGAGAATTATATGATATGATGCTTGAGGCCAGTGGTACCGATCAGATTTTAAAATCGCGTGAGTTTAACAAATGGTCCAAGATACATTATAAGCGTGTTAATGCATGGATTGGAATGATTAATTCTGAGGCTATCGAAATGCTGGAGGATGACCGATATATCCAAGGTCAGGATGTGACTCCGGCATGTCAAGATATGTGCAGAAGGAGTATAGGCTTCAAGAAATTCCTTCATGACAATTTGATGAATGAAGAGAGATCTTCTGCAGAGGTTTCATTGTGGAAAGATTACTTGGTATATGCTGCGCTTTATGGAATTGCTGACAGAGTGGCAAAAGAGTTGAAAGATATTAACCCTACTATATTCGAGCAGACATTTACTTACGATTATGTGACATTCTATTACATAATGATGTCTGCTAACAATTTCTCCAATTCACTAGCAACTGCATCTAAGATGGCAACATCGGTATCAGCCGCTGGCGGTGGTGGATTCAGCTCATTCGGTGGCGGTGGAGGCTTCTCGGGTGGCGGTGCCGGAGGAGGAGGGAGATAGGTATGCCTACAATAGACACATATAGTTATATTAACGGACTTAGTGCAGCCATCTATTTCGTAACGTGTCTACTTTGCGGTTTTCAATTGTCCTTTGGCTTCCCACTTCATAGACAATCAGTTAACAATAAACTTTCACATCTTGTTGGATTGATTTTGATTGGCATGTCCTGCAGTGCGGTGTGCTATATTCTATTTGCTGTATTTTCTCCTTTAAGATGGTTGTATTATCTTGGTTCTACAATAGATCTTGTTCTCTTCATAGGAGTTGCCTGCGCAGGGTATTTGATATATTCCAACAACCAGCCTTCTACTAGAATGTTTTGGGTGCTAGCCCTTCCGTTTGTTGCGATAGCTCTGATGTATCTCCTTATTCCGTCATTCAGGCACCATTTGATAGATTGTGCTCAGATTGTCTTGGTAGTGTATTATATCTATTATGGTGTTTTGCTCCATCGACGTGAAGAATCGTTGGATGACTTGTATTCCAATCCTTATTTTCACTCCGTCAAGTGGATCAGAGGTGTTATTGCGCTCCTCATCGTGTGGTGGGTTTTGCGCCTCATTATGCTTAATTTCAATTTCTATAAGTGGTATGATACGACCATCTATATCTATATGGTAGGTTTTGTATTGTTCGTTTTCTACAAGATAAGTAATTATGGTGAGCCTGTCAGCCTGGAGACACAGAAAGAAATTGAGCAAGTAAAACTTGGAAATGTCAAGACAATACCTGATATTTCAAACCCATTGCAAGCGGCATTGATTGCTCTAATGGAAGAGAAGAAGTTATATCTTGATCCAGATCTGAAAGTTGAAGACGTTGTTAAAGAACTTGGTACCAATACCAAATATTTCTCGGCTATGTTACGCAACGATATGAAAATTTCTTTCAGTGATTTGATCAACACGTATCGCGTGGAAGAATCTAAAATACTTTTGAAGTCTTCCGATGATAAATTAGTAATAATTGCTATGAAGTGCGGCTACCACTCTGTGGATACATTCAGTCGGAACTTCTTTAAAATTGTTGGGAATACTCCTGCAGATTGGCGGATGCAATGACGCGAACTCAGTATTTTTTCGATATTCCCAAAAACGTCGGTTGATATTCCCAAAAACGTCGGTTGATAGTCATTAGTCTGCATTGTCTGTATTGCTATTTGTTGGTATTTTTGACAAATAGTAATTCTATTGACAAATGCAAAAATTTCTTAAACTATCGTTTCTTTTAGTTGCTGTTTCAATATTTGCAACTTCATGTTATAAGGAGGATCTCCAGAATCTACAGAAGCAGATTGACGAACTTACAGGCAGCACTATTGCTACCATCGATTCTCAGATTAAGAACATCAACGCCTCTATCTCTGATTTACAGAGTGTTGAAAACTCATTGAGTGGATATATCACTTCTCTTCAGAGTGACAATTCCAAGATCAAAGGTCAGATTGAGGATTTGACTTCTGTTGACAAAAATCTTTCAGTCAAGATTGATGAATTGAAATCTTTCGTTAATGGCGAACTTAAATCATCCAAGGATTGGGCAAATGCAACATTTGCGACACTTGCTCAATATGATTCATTGGCAACAGTTGTAGCTGGTATCCCAGCGAAGATTGATGCAGTGAGCAAAGCTCTGGGCGATGCAAAGGGTGAAATCACAGCAAATTATGAGAAAGCAATAAAAGATGCTGTTTCAGCAAGTGAGGAGTCGATGAAGAGTTGGGTTAATGAGAAACTTACTGACTACTACACAATCGCTCAATTAAATGCAACTCTTGATTCTCTTGGACAAGCACAGAGTGCCGTTGATTCAACAATAAATGCGAAGATTGACGAGCAGAAAGTAGCGCTTGACACAGCCAAGAGCCAGATAACTGCAGCATATCAGGTAGCTATCAAAACTGCAGTAGATTCCCTTGAAGGTAAGATCAATACAAAACTTGCTCAGGATATAGCAACTGCACAAAGCACTCTTAACGGTCAGATAACTGCTATAAATACTGAGATAACCAATATCAAGAGTCGTCTAGATGCAGCAGAGGCGAACATCGAAGCTCTAATCAATCAGATTCAGAGTATAGCAGTTATTCCTACATACAGTGACGGAAGTGTGAAGATAACATTAGAGGTTGATACTTTGAGCTTTGATATCAGACCTGAACGTATTGCGGACTCTATAGCTACCGCATGGAAATATGCTTCAAATGAAACAAGAAAGAATTTGATATCATTCAAGATTCAAAATGTTTTGACAAAAGGTACTTCTTCCCCTTCATCAACCGTTGATACTGTCTTCTACAAGAATGGCGAGTTAAAGGTAGGTGTGCAATTTGCCAATGTTACTGACAGCAGTTCAATCGCATCGCTTCATATATCATCAGGTGCGACCGATATTTCATCCGACTATTTCGGTCTATATAAGAGATTGAATTATTTATGCTTCGAGGCAAAAGAAGCCGGTTCGAAGGTAGGTATGACTTGTTTATCAGAAAATGGAGCTCCGAAAATGGAGTATTCAACCAATGGATTTGATTTCAATGAATGGAATGGTACAGATGTCCCATTAGCCAATGTTGGAGATAAAGTCTATTTCCGAGCAGGAAGTGGTGGGAATAATTGTTTCATTGCTGATTTTGAAAAAGAAAAATTCTGCATGTTCCAAACTACAGGAAATTTGAAAGTCAGCGGAAACATAATGTATCTACTTGATGGATCTTCACCTTTAACTACGATGACAACAGACAACATGGGCTGTTTTTATGGCTTGTTTGCAAACACAACTATTTCAGATGCTTCAGAATTACGACTCCCGGCAGAAGAACTTATGTCTGGTTGTTACAGTTATATGTTTGCCTATTGCTCTAATTTGGTCAATGCCCCGGCTCTTCCGGCTACTGAATTGGAATCTAGTTGTTACGAGTCTATGTTTGCCTATTGCTCTAATTTGGTCAATGCCCCGGCTCTTCCTGCGAAGGAGTTAACATCTAGTTGTTACAGTGGTATGTTTTCTGGATGTACTAGTTTGATTGATGCCCCGGC
>DCGV01000108.1 GCA_002314725.1 Bacteroidales bacterium UBA1769 | reverse complement strand
TGAGATAGTCCCTTGCTGTATCTGGAGTAAAACCGCATTTTTCCAACATTTCAAGAGTGTCATCTTCTAACAGATTTGGTTCAAATGTTCCGTCTGCATCCCAGCAAGTCAATGCAAGGTCAATTCTATAGGATGTTTCATTGGTTGCTGGATTGTAAGAGCCTCTCATATTTTTATATTTAATTACATCTTCAAGTGCACAGTACATCTTGCTGTGTGGTCGTACATGTTGTTTGACATAGTTGTTGCCGCATTCTTCTGCTTTTTGCTCATCGGCATTTTCTTTCGTTTTGCAGCAACAAGCAAACGAAAACAATTTCTTTAAGTTCATAGTATATTTGTTTTTAATTTAACGATAGTTTATTCTAATGATTAACAATATGTTATTTCATTGTACTTTACAAAATCCACAGGAATAGGCTGTGTGACAATACTGCTCCTGCTGCACTCATGGCAAGTGAACCAACTGCAGCAGCACCTAACACAGTAGCACCAACTGCCGTCCATCCAACACGAGACCAGTTGATGCTTCCATCATTATCTCTGAAGAATCCCTTGCTGCTTTTTTGGCTACCAGAAGAAGACGAAGCTGTGTTATTCGAATAATCATCACCTGTCAATGAATTCTTTCCAGAAGCTGCTCTTTCTGCAGCCTTGTTTGCTGCTTCGTACTCATACTTGAGTTTTAACTTTTTGAGTGCAATCTCTTCGTCAAACTTGTGCTTTTCAAAGTTGACAGAGTCTTGGTATGCCTTTTTAATTCCATTGACATACTGCGCATACAATGATTGAGCTTTTTTATATTGGGGAGAATTATCAGGTATCATCTGATAATGTGCGGCCACATCAGGGTTGTAGTGAACGCCAGCCTTGGCAATAGCATCTTGAAGTCCGAATAGTAATTCGTTTGCTTTCTGATTTTGCAATTGACGAAGCACTTTCTTCTCTTCAGGAACTGCATAAGCATAGCATTTCTTTGCTTGAGCAGGGACGCAAGATAATAGAGCATAAGCCATAGAATAATCAGCCCTTGCAACACAAGCATTGACCTGCTGCTTCAATGTGGAAATGTTGTTTTCATACCAACTTATGATTTGTTCTTCTGCGGATTGAAGCATCTGTTGCATCTCATTGCTGTTCTTGATCTCTCCTGCAGCGCATACCGCTGCATCTTCGAACGATGAACCTGCGCCTGTGACCTTTTGCGTTATTCCAGCATATATCATTCCGTCAACCATGTTTCCAACGAATATGGTGACGTTATATGTGCAGATGCATTTCTGTGGGACAGTACCAGTCGATTTCTTCGAGACGGGTGTCATCATTGCTGCTATGGCGAAACAAGGTGATTCTCCACTTGCTCCTATGCCGCCAATTGATGCAATTTGCATTAGCCTTTCAGCAACTTTCAATTGAACGTTATATGTTATCTCATCTTCAGCCTTGGGCGGCAAAACAGTCAATTTAATATTGCGCTGAAAAAGTACAACATCAGGATCGAGACCAGTCTCTGCTTTTTTATTCGCAATAGCAGCTTCCCTCTCTTCGTCTGTCAATGAAGATTCTCTCCTCGTTGGATTGTACTCCTTGCCCTTGTTGTCACCGCTACTTGTAAGACTCGAACCTTCCCCCATACAAGAAGCAAACAATATGGCACAAAGGAGTATATATGCGTACTTTTTCATATCAGTATCCATTTATTATTATGACCATATCACCCAATCCTTGAGTTGCATTGGTACAGTTCAATCCGAGTTGCTTTCGCATAATTTTTGTACAGTCCCGCACCCAATCGTATGAACCATACTGTGTTCCATCAGATGCCTGCAATGGAATGCGAACGTTTGTAAACGAAAGTTCGCTGTCACTATTGATGCGCATATTGTAAGCACCCTTCACTGTGTTGGCTTTTACGTAATCGATAAACCAATCAGTATATGTGTCACCTTCAATGTTTGCATCGGAAAGTTTTATGTTAGCCCCATTCTTCACTACGAACCTCAATGTGACCTCTCTGCCGTTTTCTACTATATCAGCGAAGTACTTACTTATGTCCGCTGTCAAAGATGACAGGTGTTCATCCACACCATCAACCACCATTTCTGCCAAGGATGAGCCGCTTGGATTTTGCACACTGTGTGCTGCCACAGCCTTCGATGTGTATGCATCCAGTGCAGTGACTGTGACAGAAGAAACGGATTTCTTGTATGAGTGACTCGTCATATCGATTCCACTTGTGGCATAATCAAATTCAATTATGATGTCAGGCTGACAAGTCTGAAGAAGTTCAGTCTTGACATCCGTCTGGATATCGTCTGCTGCAGAATGAGCTGCCTTGGTGTTGAGGTTTTTCAAAGACTGTTCCAAATCAACTAATGGAAAATTCTTGTCATTGAATTTGTTTTGGATTTGTGATACTATTGTTCTATGTTCCGTGTTAGCCATCATGAACTTCTGATAGTCCCTCACTATTACAGTGTTGCCATTGATGTTGACAACGGATGCACACCCTGATTGCTCCAGAACCCTGTCACTTGGGATGACCATAATTGTTGGCAGTGCCTGATCTAAAGCATTTGTACTATTGCCTGATCCTGCGCAACTTGCAAATACAATACCCAAGACAATGATGCTAAATGCAATAAATGAAATGGTTACTCTTTTCATAATATGTTATTATTGAATGCTTCAGCATATTTTTGTTTTGCTGCAGTCTTTGTCTTGTTTGATGTCTGTACTTTATAAGTACTTATAGTGTAATCATCTTTGAACAACGGAATTATTCGTTTTGCGAAACCTTCATTTCCCAGTCCAATGGCCAGTGAAAGTAGAGCATCGCATTTTTGATTATACCAACTTGTCCATCTTGAGTAATCTTCTGCTTCATTTTCCGGACCTGTAATGCCAACATACGTCCCTTCGGGATAAAAAGTACCCACTGATGGCAAACCAGTTAACAGATAACATATTTTATCGATAGCATCTTTCTCATCAATGTGAGCAATCAGATATTGTGATTCTCGCGTAAAAATAACGTCTTCTGCAGCAAAATAGCAAGTTAATAATTCTTCCTTTGCCCAATCATATCTGCTCTCGGGCTTGTAAATAGCCAATATTTTATTAGCTGCAGTATGAGCTTTACCAAATTCTTGCTCATCGCAAAACCTATTTACTTGTTCCAATAATTCTTGAACTCGCTCTGTTTTTTTTTCTGATTCAGATTTGCAAGAATACTGGATGGTTATCAATAGCAAAACCAAACAGATGTTGATAATCTTTTTCATTACATTCAAATGATTTGATGTGTGTCAAATAAGGAGTTGATAATACAAATTATTTCCTTTATGTAGTTGACCAGGAAACATCGGTCTTCATGGAGTAAGTCAAATCTCATTCCTTGAATATATCATCAATATCTCCCAAGTCCATTTCAGATTCTTCATTGGCATTTTTAGTGTATGCACTCTTATGTCTTGGTTGGGCAGAGCTAACCACGGTTGAATTTGATTTCTTTGGTGTGACAGTCTTTTCTGGTGCAACGGGAGGTTTTGGAGATTGAGCAATCACTTTCGAATCAGTTTGCTTGTTGGCAGATGATACGATGCTTGTTTGTTTCTTGTTTGTTGATATGCGCTGTCTTCCAGAATGCTTGTCGTCTATATATCCTTCATTTTCAAGGGCCTTTCTAACGTCTTTCTTGCTAAAAAAGCCAGTCTTTAATCCGACGAGAATAACGATAACGCCGATAACTGATAATGCCAAGAGAACTAATAAGGATATCCCCATTGTTTGCAATTGGGACAAAAAATATTCTTTCATATTATTCAATTTAATTGGTGATTATCAACGTATGGGAATACTCTCCGCATTGCGATAAAAGTTAATTCCGAAAGTTCAAGACACAAAAAAAAGCGCAGATTCAATTTCCGCGTATTCGAGGTATTTGGCGTACCTAATTGATGCGATAAACTGAACCCGCGCATAAAGCACGGGCATCTCATTTATCCCTTCATCAATTATTCTTCAATGGCCAAATTTTCGAATACGAAGAAATAAGCAAAATGCTTGTATGTATGTCATGGTCAACACTACATTGACCGGAATAGATTACCCCCAATTTAGAGAATATAATCCGCTGCAAAGGTAGCAATTTTTTTTGATGTGCAAACTAAAAAACTACATATTTTTTCGCTAAATATTTAATTGCCAGTATATCTGTGTGTTATGAGCTAATATTACGAAGTTTGAAATCAAGTCTATTTTGATCACATTTTTCGCAGATTGGCAATTGCATTAGCAAAAACAAGGCGTTCAACTGCCGACTATGTATGGTCAATTTCTAATGTTCATCCCATCAATGCACTTCCATTGTCCTATTTATGTAAACAACAACAGTTAGATAATCAGCAGGTTAAAAATATTTCATAAAAAAATGCAGAATTCTTTTGTCACGCAGTTATTGTGCCGTACCTTTGCAGTCGAAAATTCCAACAACTAAAATGCCATGAAACATCAATCAAAAATACCGCCATAACTTGGCACTCATATTCACTAATCATTTGCTTTATCCATTTCCTCACTGAAGGGCTGATTTTCTCTGATATGTTCATATCATATGAAAAATCCGTCATTAGATTTTGCATCTAAATCCGAAGGGTTTTCTTCGAAGAAAATATCTATTAAACAACTGACTTACCAATTTAATAATGAAGAGTTTAGAATCATTGCCTATGGCAGAGGCAGTTCTGTGTTTTTCGCATATGGGCACACAAAAAGGAAAAGTGACGGCAGAAGAATGTTATCTTGAAATCGATCGTGCCTGGAAAGAATTGCACGGCGTCAGCCTGGAATTCAAGTTACATGCTATGCTCTACGATGGAGGAGACATTGATCCATCTCTTATGAAGACCGAAGATTATATCGTTTCTCTCCTTCTTAATATGTTTCGAGGTGGCGAGAAAGTGGATGCGGTCTCAAACATCATTGCAATCAGCAATTGCATTGACTGGATGTCATTCAAACATCGGTTATCCATTGTATCAGAGCACACCAGACAAGCAATGATAGCGGAGATGAAAGATCGGCAGAGTTGTGGCGATTACGACTACATTCCTAACGATTATCGTATTTTCTATCTGCAGAATTTGCGCTCGGTAGTAATTCCTCCTTACTTCCAACGGATTACTCAAGGTTTCTTTCAAGGCTTCTCTGGTATTGAGGACATAACAGTTCCTGAAATCATCACGGCAATCGAGTACCGAGCATTTGCTGATTGCAGCAACTTGAAGAGGGTGTATATTCCTTCTGCTGTCCGAGAATTGAGTTCAGGTGCTTTTATATGTTGTGAATCTTTAGAGTGCATCACTGTGGCAGAAGATAATGATGTATATTCCAGTGACAACAACTGTGTGATAAGAAAATCAGACCATGCATTGATGGTTGGCTGCAAGAACTCTCAAATTCCCGAAGGAGTGACTAGGATTATCCACGAGGCTTTTTCAGGATGTCTACATTTGACGAAAATCCATCTCCCAGACAGCCTTATTGAGATTGGCGATAGTGTCTTCGCATACTGTACCAGTTTGAAGGAAATTGACATTCCGGAAAGTGTGGAATTGGTTGACATTCGGGCATTCAAGCACTGCAAAGGACTGGAAACTATAATCATAAGAGGATGCCCAAAGATTGAGTACGAGGCTTTTGCGGAATGTTGGAATACCAAGACTGTTAAATGTTTATCGGATAACTTAATCCATGCACATCCAACATCGTTCCACATCACACGAGAAGTGGCGAATTTCGATCTTAAATCAGATATATATTGGAGTAGCGATGGCTATGAATCATTTGAATAGAAAAAACACAAAACAATATGAAGAAAATAATTATCTGCTTGGTTAGCATCGTATGTATGAATTCGTGCATAACTGGCAACAAAGAAGAGAGTAATCAGCGAAGCGGAGACAATGACACAATTGTTGATGTCGAAACAAAATGTATCAACAAGATGCCCAATGAAGAGCACCTGTATGACCAAGCAAAACATTTCGACATGCTCTATAAGATTTTTCGTATGAATGGTGGGTCGGCAAATCCTTACAGTTTATTCGACCAATTTGCCGCTGCACACTGCAAACACTGCTCGGTAACAGTCAGCAATGAATGTTGGAAAAGTGCAGAGCTTTGCCACGAGTGGATGGAATCATTTCTTGGCAAAGAAAAATTCAAAAAGCTGAATCTCGATGGCTACGACTTGATGAGTTATCTGAATGGGCGTCCAGAAAAGGTTCATGAGGGTATTGTACCTGATGTAGCGACAACCAAGCGGT
>DCGV01000012.1:7446-11534 GCA_002314725.1 Bacteroidales bacterium UBA1769 | reverse complement strand
AAACTTCCCTGAGTCGCTTCGCTCCATATTAAGAATAAAAGATATATATTTGTAAACTTACATTAAGGAATAGCATGAAAATAGATTTCAACTCCATAGAGGAAGCCATATTCCCCAATTTCAAAGGAGGGAAAAAGGATTTTGCCGCAAAGATGTACTTTGACGGGATGAACCGCATTATGAAAGGCCGTCTGATCCCGGGGGCATCCATCGGAATGCATACTCACGATGCCGGGTCTGAGATAATGTTCATTACAAAGGGCAGCGGGCACGTCATCTACGATGGGGAAACGATTCCCCTGACAGTCGGTGATGTCCATTATTGTCCGAAGGGACACAGCCACAGCCTTGTCAATGACGGGCAAATGGATCTTGAATTCTCTGCGGTAGTACCTCAACAATAGTTCAATATGAGAGTAACATATCAGTTTGTCAAAGACAGTTTTGACAAGTTCAACAAATTATGTTTTGAAGGAGTCCTTCCCATAATACCCATAAGGTTGACAGAAGCCAGGACATTTCTTGGAAAGGTTACATATAAGTCTAGAAAAGATTTTTTCGGTTTGAACATATCAAACGAAGATTTTGTTCTGAGTGTAAGCACTTCTTTTGATCTTCCCGAAAATGAACTCGAAGATGTTGTTCTCCACGAAATGATACATTACTATCTGGCTTGGCGTGGCATAAGAGATACGTCAGTGCACGGAGATGCTTTCAAGAAAATGATGGAGACAATCAATCTCAAGTATGGAAGGCATATCAACATCAGGCATCGTATTGAAGAAGACCAACCAGGCTCTGTGGATGTACGATATAGAGCCAACTATATCTGCGTTTCGCAGCTTGAAGACGGGAATTGGGGAATTACTGTCAGTGCGACTACTCGTATTTTCGAACTGAACAGGGAACTCCCAAGATATTATCGTTTGAAAAGTATGACCTGGTACGGCAGCATTGACCCATATTTCAATACTTATCCCCGCTGTAAGACTCCGAAAATATATGGAATCTCCAAAGAGGAACTGGATGCTCATCTGGTAGATGCTACTTTGCTCAAATGTGACGGGCATACTATCTGTCCGGCATAAATGCTTAGTAATGATGAATAACTTGTATATTTGATACAGCTAATAATTTGCAATATGAAACGAATTTTATTTTGTCTTGCAGTCCTGTTGACTGCCTGTCAGCAGCTTGCTCAGGTCTCACTCATCCCTGAGGAAAATTTCACTACTGAAGTGGACGGACAGAAGGTCGGTCTCTATACACTCAAAGCCGGCGATATCACTATGCAGGTAACCAACTTCGGAGGACGCGTGGTCAGCTTTTGGACTCCCGACAAAAAGGGCAACCAGACAGACATTGTCCTTGGTCACGATAATATCGATGCGTATGTGAACTATTCCGGCGAGCGTTTCCTTGGTGCAACTGTCGGAGTATATGCCAACAGAATCGCAGGAGGAACCTTCACTTTGGGAGAACAAGTCTATGACCTTTCAAAGAACGAAAAGGGCAGAACCCTTCACGGTGGTTTCAAAGGTGTCGATATGGTTGTGTGGGACGTTGACTCAGTCACAGACAGCAGCATAGTCCTTCATCATATCCATCCCGACGGTCTTGACGGGTACCCGGGCAACGTTGACATCAGGATGACATATACCCTTACAGGCAACAATGAATTCAAAGTGGACTACAAGGCCACCACTGACAAGTTGACGCACATAAATCTCTCTCACCATTCTTTCTTCAACCTCAAGGGAGAAGGAGCCGGAACCATACTCGATAACATTATGTATATCAATGCCAATGGTATTGTTCCCGTTGACGAAAACCTGATTCCTACCGGTGAGATTGACCCTGTAGAGGGCACGCCTTTTGATTTCCGCACACCTCACGCCATCGGCGATATGATTGATGAAGACAATGTTCAACTCAAGAATGCCGGAGGATATGACCATTGCTGGGTTCTTGACAGAAAGACTGAAGGTCTTGAACTTGCCGTGTCTGTATATGACGGAACAAGCGGTCGCTTTATGGAGGTATTTACAGATCAGCCCGGGCTTCAGTTCTATGCCGGCAATTTCTTCGATGGCAGTTCTGTCGGGAAAAATGGCAAACCTTTGAAATTCCGTGAGTCTCTGGCGCTTGAAACCCAGAAATACCCTGACACGCCTCACCACGATAATTTCCCTTCAACTCTTCTTGCACCCGGTGAGACATATACTCATCAGTGCGTATATCGCTTCAGCGTCAAATAAGATATTTCAGGACAGGTTGAAAGAACCTGTCCTTTGTTTGTGACAAAATGTCAGTAATGTTCCATTGGCACTCATTTTGTCCATAGGACCGTCCGGTTGCCGCAAGGTGACTGCGACAAACAAGTTATCAACAATAAAAAAATAACAATTATTATGATTAAACCATTGGCAGATCGAGTTCTCGTTGAGCCTAAAGAGGCCGAGACCAAGACAGCTTCAGGATTGTTCATTCCTGATACAGCAAAAGAAAAACCTCAGCAGGGTACCGTTGTAGCAGCCGGCCCCGGCAAGAAGGACGAACCTATGGAAGTGAAAGTAGGCGACGTTGTCCTCTATGGCAAATATGCAGGTACAGAGGTAAGCTTCGAAGACAAGAAATACCTCATTATGAAACAGTCAGATATTCTGGCAACACTTTAATTATTAGGACATTATGGCAAAAGATATCAAATTCAACGTTGAGGCTCGCGCCCAGATGAAGGAAGGCGTTGACGCCCTTGCAAATGCAGTAAAGACAACTCTTGGTCCTAAAGGACGCAATGTTGTTATCGATAAGAAGTTCGGTGCACCTCAGGTAACAAAGGACGGTGTGACTGTAGCCAAAGAGATTGAACTCGAAGACCGCCTCGCCAATATGGGTGCCCAGATGGTTAAGGAAGTAGCTTCAAAGACTAACGATCAGGCCGGTGACGGTACCACCACAGCAACTGTTCTCGCACAGGCCATCATCAACGTAGGTCTCAAGAACGTTACTGCAGGTGCCAATCCTATGGACCTTAAGAGAGGTATCGACAAGGCTGTTGCAACAGTAGTTGGTGAACTCAAGGCTCAGAGCCAGTCAGTAGGTGACGACTATTCAAAGATCGAGCAGGTCGGAACCATCTCTGCCAACAATGACAACTTCATCGGAAAACTCATCGCCGACGCAATGTCAAAGGTAAAGAAAGACGGTGTCATCACTGTTGAAGAGGCCAAGGGTACCGATACAGAAGTAAAGGTTGTTGAGGGAATGCAGTTTGACAGAGGATACATCTCTCCATATTTTATGACAAACGGTGACAAGATGGAGGCTGTTCTCGATGATCCATCTATCCTCATCACTGACAAGAAGGTTTCTACAATGAAAGACCTTCTTCCTATCCTCGAACCTATCGCACGTGAAGGCCGCTCACTTCTTATCATCGCTGAAGATGTTGATGGTGAGGCTCTTACCACTCTCGTGGTGAACAAGCTCCGCGGAACCCTCAAGATTGCTGCCGTCAAGGCTCCCGGCTTCGGTGACCGTCGCAAGGAAATGCTTCAGGATATCGCAATTCTGACAGGCGGTATGGTTATCTCAGAGGAAAGAGGCTTCACCCTCGAAAACGCTGCCCCTGATATGCTTGGCCGCGCCGAGAAAGTCGTTATCTCCAAGGACAACACAACTATCGTAAACGGTGCCGGCGAAGCTGCCGCTATTCAGGAACGTGCTGATATGATACGCAAGCAGATTGCAACATCAACATCAGACTATGATCGCGAGAAACTCCAGGAGCGTCTTGGCAAACTCGCAGGTGGTGTAGCTGTCCTTTATGTAGGTGCTGCATCTGAGGTTGAGATGAAAGAAAAGAAAGACCGCGTAGAGGATGCACTCAGTGCAACTCGTGCAGCTGTTGAGGAAGGCATTGTCCCTGGTGGTGGAGTTGCATACATCCGCGCCGCTGCTGCTCTCTGCGGACTTAAAGGTGATAATGAGGATGAGACTACCGGTATCCATATCGTAGCCAAAGCCATCGAGGAACCTCTCCGCCAGATTGCTGCCAATGCAGGTGTTGAAGGCAGTGTCATCGT
>DCGV01000012.1:0-7316 GCA_002314725.1 Bacteroidales bacterium UBA1769 | reverse complement strand
TCACCACCGAGTGCGCAATCGTTGACATCCCTCAGCCGGAACCAGCAGCTCCAGCCGGAGCAGGTATGGGCGGGATGATGTAGTTCGGTAGCAATAGATAGTCAATAAAGGGTCGGCAGATTACTCTGTCGGCCCTTTTTATTTGGCCACAAATACATCAAATGACTTTCGTTTGGCCAAATACTATTGTTTAGCTATATACTCGATTGGTTGCTCATATTTGGCCAAATAATTTATTGTGCTTTTGAAATAATAGATAAATTTCCTCAGAAACAATCATTTTTTGTATATTCGCGTTGCTCAGTCAGCCACTAACCATTTTTTCGAGTATAAACCTGAAATGGTTTTGCTTTGGAAGATGATTGAAGGGTTGGGTGGGCAAACATATTTAGACGTTACTTGACGTTAATCTTCTGTCATCAAACTTGGCAATTTGAATTTCAATCAGGAGATGTGGCAACGGGGACGTCCACTTGTGGTGACGATAGTGTCTTCGCTTTAGCGTGGAATACACTCTATATCATCCCTGACGTGGGCTGACTGCGTTGCTTATTCTGATTGAATGGCAGCCAAGGCCTGATGACGGGGTAAGCAAAGGTTTTTTCCCACGTCTTTTTTGTGCCATGTCGCCAAACAAGAAGATTCATATCGGAAAGAGAATTAGAGAAGTCGCATCGGAACGCAACGTCAGCGCTCCGGAGTTGGCGGAGGCGTTATCTTGCACAAGAAAGCACATTTACAAGATTTTCCAGAAAGATAGCCTGAATTCTGAATTGTTAATGAACTTTTCCAAGGCATTGCGATATGATTTCTTTGCTGAATATAGCAAATGTCTTCAGATTTGGGATGTTGAAAAAGATAGCTGACTGACACCGAGCCACATAATGGCATTACAAATGGTATCAGAAATCGTACTCGAATTCTGTCTCCATTTTGGAGACAGTTTCCAAAATGGAGACAGTTTCTGTTTGTATTCCAAGTCGCATTGGCCATTTTTGCTTAGCATAAACTGGCAAGATGAAGAATTTTTTGGCTGATTTCGTTAAAAAATCACCTGTTTTGGCTTTGATGTCCTTGATAATACAATTGTCAGGGGCATCGTGGGCTTGTTGTGCACAAAATACTTTGTCGCTGGATTACTGCACAAATGTGCTGGCTCTCGAATCACCACAGGCCTCAATGAAACGGAATGAGTATGCAAATGCACTCCTGGAATTCGAAAACTTCAAAAAGAGTTTATTGCCAGCTATTTCACTTACGACAAATCCGTTCACATTCAACAGGTCAATGAAGTTGATTCAACAGGCTTCAGATGGAGTTTATCATAATATCGATGACTACACTTTCAGCTCAGACATAGGGCTTTCTGTTCAGCAACAAGTTGGATTCACGGGTGGAACAATCTCCGTATCATCATCCCTCAGTTATTTGAATGAGCTTAAAGTCAAGACTCACAGTTTCAGTACAAATCCAATTTCAATTTCTTATTCTCAACCATTATGGGGAGGGGGACGTTCTTTCAAGTATTCAAAGGAACTACAATATAAAAGGAACAATGCTGCAATCAGGGAATATTGCTCAAGCATCGCAGACGTTCAGTTACAAACAGCAAAATTATATCTTCAGGCATTATCAGCACAAGTAACAGAAAAATTCGCACAAGACATTCACGATGTTGCAGACTCTTTGATTCTCGTGGGGAAAACGCAGTTATCTAACGGAGATATCACAGAATTTGATTACCGTCAGATTGTAATAAACAAGTCAAACAGTGAAATGTCCTTGAAAGATGCTCAGATACGGCATTCCGCGGCTTTACGGGATCTGTGTGATTATCTTGGAATTGAATACAATACTACTATCATCTTGGAAGAACCGCTGCTGTCAGATATGCCAGACATACTGACTGGCAATGAAATTATGAGGTATTCAAAAATGTATGGGACATTTGAAATCAATCAAGATATATCGTTTATCGATGCCGAACAAGCACTATTCAATGCCAAAAAGAATAGTTTTCTAGGAGGAAGCATCAGCCTTACATACGGAACAAACCAATATGCAAATAGCTTTTATGCAGCGTACAAGAATCCTAATGAGAGAGAATATGCTGCCATTAGTCTGGAAATACCCATATTTCAATGGGGACTTACCAAAAACAAAAGGGTAATTGCAAGCAATGAATACAAAAACAAAATAACTCAAATCCACCAAAACGCTTCCCAGTATGCCTCCTCAATAGAAACGTTGGCAGATGAATACAATTCCAACTATTACCACCTTTCAATTTCACGCGAGACGTTGGATTTGAGTAGAGAGCAGTATCATATATTCCTGGAAAAAACCAAGGCAGGGAGAACAAACTTTTCTGATTACTATTCATTATTGCAGGCGCAGTCACAATCTGCCACCAATTATATCAACGCAGTAAGTGGATTTTGGGGATCATATTTCAATATCCAGAAGATTACACTATATAATTTCATTCAAAGAATGCCGCTGATTGATATATTAATACACTGATTGATAATTCCTTATGGTAAAGGATGATAACAAGAAATGTCAGGACGAACGTACTGAAGAAGTTCAAGCGATAATAGACAGGATGCCTGTCGGGTGGACCCGGTGGGTTGTTCTGGTGTTATGTTTCGTCATGGGTGGGGTGTTGGCAATATCATATATTGTCCAATATCCGGACACAGTTGATGGGCAGATAAGTGTTACGGCAAAAACAGCTCCGGTACGTCTGGTATCATCAAACTCTGGAAGGGTCATTGTCCTGATTCCAAACCGCACCCACATTTGTTCCGGTGAATACATTGCCTATTTGGAAACTGGCGCCTCCTTCCAAGACGTCTTTATACTTGATTCATTGTTACTGAACACTGATGTCATCCCACCTCCTGACAGTTTGCTTCTCGGAGATCTCAGTTCAGAATTTTATTCTTATTCGGTTGCGACTCTGACATATATAAGGTTGAAAGAATCAGATGCCTATCCCACCCTAATCAGAGAGATGGAGAACACCATATGCTCTGATGAAGCGATATTGAAGAACATGAACGCCGAATGCAAACTCAGAGAAAAAAACAAAAATGAAGATTATTTGAGATTGAAGAAAGACAGTGTTCTACTTTCAGTTGGAGGGATCAGTTCAAAAGAATTCGAGGATAAAGCCAAGTCTTATAGATCGGTCGAAGAAGACCTAATAAATTATAGGAACACAATCCTGTCTCAGAAAGCCCAGATAAGCAAAAACAAGATTGAATTGCAAAGAATATCGATTGAACAGGCCGAATCCCTCGCAGAAGCTATGGCCACAGTCATTTCCACAAAATCTGCCTTGAAAAGTTCCATACAACGGTGGAAAGAGAAAAATGTTTTCGTTTCACCGGTTGACGGAGAGTTGGAGTACCTCGGATTCATCAGAGACAATGACTTCATACAGTCCGGTGAAGAAGTGTTTAGCATAATCCCCAATCAGAATGAAACTATCGGAGAAGTGATTATTCCAACCGAAGGAGCCGGCAAGGTTGAATTGGGACAAAATGTAAATGTCAAGATGACAAGCTTTCCTTATGATGAATACGGATATCTCGTCGGTGTCGTATCTGGTATTTCCAGAATGAAAAGCATGGTTCAATTGCAAAGCAGCAATGCTGAAGCCTATATGGTCACTGTCACTTTCCCCAATGGTCTTGTCACTAACTACGGTAAAACACTGCCTCTTGATTTTGAATCTTCCGGAACAGCTGAAATAATTACAAGGCAGAAACGATTGATTATGCGTTTGTTTGATAACCTGAAGTCTAAAACTGTAAAGTGAGATGTTACATAGATTTCCTGTAGAATATCAGATGGACTCACAAGATTGTGGACCGGCTTCACTCAAAATTGTTGCTAAACATTTTGGGAAGTACTACTCATTGCAGTACCTGAGGGATATGTGCGGTATCACAAAAGAAGGTGTGTCCCTTATGGATTTAAGTGCAGGTGCAGAAAGTATCGGACTTCGTTCTCTTTCAATCAAATGCACAATCGAAGATCTCGTCACGCAAGTGCCTTTCCCTGCGATACTGTTTTGGAACAACAATCATTTTGTAGTTGTTTTTGATGCAAACAAAAGACATGTTTGGGTGTCAGATCCCGCTAAAGGCATCATAAAGTATTCTCATGAAGAGTTTAGAAAAGGGTGGTATCAGAAGGATGAAGGCAAAGGTGTTTTGATGGCACTTGAGCCAACTGCGACATTTGCTGACTCCGAGCAGGAGAAAGAAAACAGGAAAAACAGTTTCTCTGACATCCTCAAGTACTTCTATCCATACAAGAAGCAATTTGCTTTGGTGTTTTTCATAATGTTGGTGGTTACTCTCCTAGAAGGTCTCCTGCCATTCATATCCAAAGCCGTGATTGATGTGGGTATCAAGACTGAAGATGTCAAATTTATCAACATGATACTCATCGGGAACATCTGCATCCTCGTTAGTGTCATGGTTTTCAACGTCATAAGGGATTGGATACTGATGCACATAACTGCAAGAGTCAATGTTGCATTGATATCAGATTATCTGATCAAACTGATGAAACTGCCGGTTACATTCTTTGAAAACAAGCTGCTCGGAGACATTCTTCAAAGGGCACAGGACCACGAGAGGATAAGGAGTTTCATTATGAACAACTCGCTTGCCTTTATTTTTTCATTATTTACATTCCTTATTTTTTCCATCATCCTGCTCATATACAACAAGATTATCTTCGTGATTTTCCTTGCTGGTTCATTATTATATGTTGGATGGGTGCTCCTGTTTTTGAAGGTGAGAAAAAAACTTGATTGGGAATACTTCGCTCTTTATTCCAAAGACCAAAGTTTCTGGGTTGAAACAATCTCCTCAATCTCGGATATCAAAGTTTTCAATTACGAGAAAAAACGTCGTTGGAAGTGGGAAGAGATTCAAGCGAGAATCTATCACGTCAACAAGAACGTTCTGGCCGTAACGAATACTCAAAACCTTGGTGCTCAATTCATTGATGGAGTAAAGAATATGGCCATCGTATTTTTCTGTGCCATATCGGTGATAAAAGGTGATATTACATTCGGAGTTATGATTTCAACTCAGTTCATAATAGGAATGTTGAACGGACCTCTTACCCAATTCATAAACTTTGTTGTTGCAGCCCAATATGCAAAGATAAGTTTCCTGAGAATCAATGAAATCAAGCAGCTCGATGATGAAGATGATCTTCTATCTATAGGTTGTTCTTCTGTTATACCCGAAGATCATACACTTCAGCTGACGAATGTATGCTTCCAATATACTGCCCATTCTCCTCTCGTTCTGAAAAGCATTTTTCTGACTATTCCTCAAAATAAGGTTACTGCTATTGTCGGTGGCAGCGGCAGTGGGAAATCGACTTTGCTCAAGTTACTCGTCCGCTTATATAAGCCAAGTTATGGGGATATTATGATAGGAGGAGTCAATGTCAATGCTATCAATCTTCGGAAATGGAGGGAACAATGTGGAGTTGTAATGCAAGATGGAAAAATCTTCAATGACACGTTGCTGAACAATATTGTCCTTGATGACGACAGAGTTGACTATGACAGGCTTCACGAGGTATGCAGGATGGCGCAATTGGAAGGTGAGATTAATTCCATGCCAAAAGGTTACGAGACTTTGATAGGAGAGAAGGGGCGAGGCTTGAGTGGTGGACAAAAGCAAAGGCTTCTGATTGCCAGAGCGTTGTACAAAAATCCAAAATTCTTGTTCCTGGATGAAGCAACAAACTCCCTCGACACCATAAACGAAAAGAAGATTGTTGATTCTTTGAACTCTGCTTTTGAGCACCGGACAGTTGTTGTCATTGCTCACAGACTCAGCACAATCCGCAACGCCGACCAAATAATTGTCCTGAACAATGGCATTATCTGCGAAAGGGGTACCCACAATGAATTGATGGAGCAAAAAGGGCATTATTTCAACTTGGTATCGTCACAAGCCAACATAGAGTATTAATCTTAATATTTATATTTGTATCGTTATGAAAACTTTAGAGTTAAAAAAGAAAAGTTTGGAAGAACTTTCGAAGGAGTATGGCCAATTGACGGCTGTCGAGCAAATGGAATGTATCGGTGGTGGCGACGGCACTTTTACGAATCCATGGACATACGAACAGTATAACGCCGACTATACCTGTTATGGTGGCTATGTTGATTTTTGCGGACAAGTAATTTATGTTATTCCTGCGGCGGTGTGTAATGCTTCATATTCAAATAAATTATCGTCCCCTGCAGCATTAGTATTTGATAGTGTTTATGAAGGGATTGGTCACTATTTCGAAAAGGTGTATCAGGGTTCATTCCGAATAACAAACTCCAAATCAGAATTTGAACTCGTTATCTATAATAAGGTCGTTGGAAATCAATATTGCAATACGTCAAAACATTTTTTCGAAGGAAAAGTGATAACAGGAAAGACATTTTCAAAATGTTTGGGTGCATTGGGGATTGGCATGTCTCTTTATGATTTATATAAAGATGCAAAAGGTATATTTGACGCCGATAGTATTGAAGAAATGACACTTGCTATTGTTGACACCACTGCCGATTGTATCTGTTTGGTACCTCATTATGGAATCGGGATTGCTTTTTCAATTTATTGGAATGGGTTTGATGGGCGAAGCCAAGTTTTGAACCTTTTGGGCTTATAAGGCTCATTATTATCGATAAACTGAATGTCATTCTTTAATAAAAATAATAATGGTACTAAAACGCGTAGTGTATGAATAATATCCTTCACTGTATTGAATATTGCATTTATAGAATATCAAGGTTTTACATAAAACGAAATCCAAAGTTTGGTAAGAAGAAAATTAAGGTATATGATATGTATGCGGGAGGAGCAATATTCGGACTATTATTGTGTGGGAATCTTTTCACCTTATGCTTCATAATAGGCTATATCTTTGGCTTTTCTTCCCTTTCGTTGTTAGATACGGAGTTGTTTTTCAGAACGCACAGGGGTAAACCTTTTGCGATTATGAATCTCATATCATTATTATTTGTGCTGTGCGGTATGTATTATGGCTCCAAACTTGATTATGACACGTTATCTCGGAAGTACGATTCCGAACCACAATTTAACTTAAAAGGCTTTTTTGTCATACTATATATTATTCTTACAATGGCTCTATTTTGCCTTAGTTGTTATTTCGATAATAAGCTATTTTAATTGTATCCAAACAATAGCACTTATTGTATACTACTGAAATAGAGTCTGTTTGCTATCCTTGAAATTCCTTGATATCCGATTTCAATG
>DCGV01000115.1:364-3520 GCA_002314725.1 Bacteroidales bacterium UBA1769 | reverse complement strand
TCTCAAAATCATGGCTATCGAGGAATGCAATGATTGCCTCTGGCACGGTTCCTTGACAACTCTCATCAAACTTGTAAGTCGGACGGATCTGATCGCATGTACGATGAAGATCATAACCGTAACGGCCTTCAATGAAATCACGGATCTCCTCTTTGCTACAACCCTTACGCGCCATGTAGATTGCCACGGCAGTGGCCTGAGCTCCCTTGATACCTTCCGGGTGGTTATGAGTAATCTCCGCTGTATGCTTTGCCATCTCCTCAACACGTTCCAGACTATTGTATAGCCAACCGACAGAGGAAACTCGCATAGCAGAACCATTGCCCCAACTATTGATAGGATGACGTTTACCATCCTTGCTCAACTCCTCCGGGTGGAACAACCACTTTCGGAATCGTCCTCCATATCCTCCTTTTGGACATTCGTACTGTCTGGCAAACCCGACCAACTTCCCTTCAAGTGATTCATGATACTCAGGAGGGCACATCAAATAATCTGCCACAGCAATGGTCATAATCGAATCGTCTGTAAAATTGCTCTCCTTTGAATAGAATGGAAAGAAAACCGTCTTCGTGTTATTGAACTCGTAGACACTTCCTACGATATCACCGATAATAGCTCCTAACATAATGATAATGGTTTAGTCAATTGATACTGGTATTATTTACTATCTTAAAATTCAAGTCGGAATCCTTTCTGCTTCAATTCTTGATACTTCTGAGGATTGAATCTGTATAATATCGGAACTCTGGTTGTTCGCTTCTGGTTAGGGTCGGCCTGGTATAACAGTTCGAGCTGAAGAATCTTTTTGGCGAAATTTCGTCGGTCAAACTTAACCTCAAGAATTGACTCATAAAGGTTCTGAAGCTCAGGCATCGTAAAGACCTCGGGAAGAAGCTCGAATCCGATCGGCTCGAAATGAAGCTGCTCCTTCAGTCTCGATAATGCAAATCTGAGTATTTGCTCATGATCAAAAGCCAATGAAGGTATCTCATCAAGAGAGAACCATTTAGCTGATGCGGCATCATCGCCTCCCCTGACATCCGATAGTTTTACTAATGCATAAAATGCTATAGTAATAACACGCTCGCGAGGATCTCGATCAACTGCAGTATAGGCTTTTAGTTGCTGGACGGAGGCTGTCTTCAACCCGGTTTCTTCTTCCAGTTCTCTCAAGGCTCCTTCTTCTGCACTTTCGTCGATTCTCATGAATCCACCAGGGAATGCCCATTTTCCCTTATACGGTTCCTCTCCTCTTTCTATGAGAAGAACTTTGATACGGACTCCGTCAAAACCAAAGATTACACAATCTGTTGTAACGGCTGGATGTGGATACTTGTACTGATACATATGATGTGTTATTAGTGTTTGTCTGGCACAAAGATGATGAACCTTTTCTTGACCTCCAAATATTATTGCGTATTTTTTACACATATTTATATTGCGTAATATTTACACAATCAATTTGTAAACTTCACATTCCAATATTGAGGGCACAAATAATTCTTATATCTCTTGATTATATAAATACCGGTGACTATACCATCAGTTACTGCCATCTTTCTCAACAATATGTGAAGGTAAATGATTTTTTTGTCAATGTAGGAACCATCATTGCCTGCTCTGGGAATAAAGGGGCATCAACTGGATGCCATCTTCATTTAACGACAAAAAAGGATGGCAAAGCATTTGATGCCGCCATCCTTTTGGAGTATGTACATTTGCGATAATTGAAGCATGCCAAAGGAAATGCTAAGTGTGTGCTTTGACAAACTTGGAATATTTGCCAGCGGTAATAAAATCATAGGCAATTTCTTTTGCCTTTTCAATACTTCGAAAGGTCTTATTTCCCTGTAAAGAACCGATTTTCATTGTAAATCGCCAAAGATCTTTTTTGCATATTTCTATATCTATATCAGATAATACATTTTTATGAATTTCCCTATCTAGGCTATCATTAATTATATTCCAATTCCGAGAATCCATGAAATAGATATATGGATCTCGTAATAACAATGGCTCTAATTCGATTGGAGTACAAAATAGACTATATGCTTTTTCCATTGCTGATGCCTCATTCTCAAAATCTCCAATCTTTGTATAATGTTGTTTTTTAGTGCCAGGAATATAAAAAGATAGATTCCTATGTTTTAACTCAAGAATATATTGATCTTGATACAAATGTATTCTTGCGAAATAACCACCTCTCTCATAAATCCGATAAGCGTTGGATTCATCAGATTTGCGCCAATGAATAGAATTTGTTATATGTTTATAAAAGGACTTTTGTGCCTTATTGATAATTTGTTTGTATTTTTTCGGGCTAAAAGTTAAATCGAAAGCACGGATCTTCGCTTCATCAATAGATTTATATGTACCAAGGTTAAAGAAGTCAATTGATACCCTATAATTAATTTCATAATTAATCTTTTCATCCCAGTAACAAGGATAAGATCGACAGATTATTCTTTTCTTTATTATATCAATATCTATAATATGGCCAAAACAAACAATCTGTACCGAATGCACTGCTCATGCTAACCAAGAATTANNCTTTTTCTGTTTGAATATCAACCCATTCCTGTAATTCTGAGAACGTCTTATAATGCTCTTCATATCCTTCTTGCGCAAGAGTTTCTATCATACCTCCATGAACAATATCAAAAGCAAAGAGTTTTGCTTCTTCTGAAGTTGAGAAGAGTTCATTAAGCGTGTAATTATCCACAGAAAGGCACCAACAATCGTCACTTTTTTCGACTACCAACTGATGATTTGCACAATTACTAAAAAGGAATCGTCCCGGTGAAACCTCTTTCCATTTATCTAATGAAGCATTTCTTCTTTTCTCTCGTTTCTCAACGTTAGATGCTTCTACGGAATCCAATAATATATCTGCACAAGTTGCCCCAACATACAAATAACCTATTTCTGGATGATATACTGTATGCTGATAACGTAGCTCATGCTCACATTTTTCACATTCACCGATCAAATCTCCAAGATCTTCATATCCAACATATTCCCAACCGAACTGAGGCCATTCGACCAGGCCATGTTCTTCTGCATGACATCTTCTACAATATGTAGTCACATCTTCAGGATCATATTCCCAAGGTTTCTTCCCTGGGTAATAAGTTTTATGATGAACATGAAGAA
>DCGV01000115.1:157-332 GCA_002314725.1 Bacteroidales bacterium UBA1769 | reverse complement strand
CGAATAGCATTTTCTACATTTTGTACAAGTGTAGTTATCAAGTTCGAGTATGCTATCGCGGAATATTTTCCATTCTTCTCTTCGACGAAGAACGGCATATTCCTTTTGTGGTGACTTGTCCATAATGATGAACTACGTTATGATTATACATTGTTCTCTTTAACACTCAAAATTA
>DCGV01000115.1:0-121 GCA_002314725.1 Bacteroidales bacterium UBA1769 | reverse complement strand
TTAATACATATCTAGAGTGGAATATGCGACACAAGGCTGAATGTGCTTTTTGAACATTACCCTAAACTAGGAATCTGATTATCAAATTCCATAACAGTATGTACGACCTTTGGTCTCACAC
>DCGV01000131.1 GCA_002314725.1 Bacteroidales bacterium UBA1769 | reverse complement strand
CCGTACTCAAGGACAGATATTTCCAGTTTGGTGAAACTCACAAATTCATCGTCGATGAAATTCATATAGACACCAACTCTAACAAGACTTTCTACATTCTCTCCGATGAGTATGGAATCACCCACCGTTACTATCCAAGGGAATCTGACACTCTCAAGAAAAGCGGAGAGGCAATATCTTTGGTGATAAACGGAATCGTACCTGCTCAGCCTGGGAAGAACAATGCGAGACTAGACCTCATAGCCGAAACTCCTAAGACATCTGTTTCAACGGCAATAGAAAAGCCTGTATACCCTAGATATGCCGGAAAGAAGAACTTCGGTACAGAGGATTCCAAGAAGGAATTCAAGAGCTCTATCGTATATCCGGCAGGAGAAACTACTGCGGATATTGACAGGCAGTTGGGTATCATATGTCGCACCATAGCCGGTTTCATGAACGCAAATGGAGGTACTCTCTATATCGGAGTATCTGATAATGGCTACATCTGCGGAATAGAGAATGACTACAGCCACCTCAATGACGGAGAAGAGGATTTCGTTTACAAAGAGAATGACGACCAGTATATGCTGAAGATTACCAACCGCATATGCTCCGTATTGGGCAGAACGGCAGGCACTCTTATCAATATGAGAATAGAGGAAGCTGACGAACACAAATACTGTGTCGTTGAAATAAAGAAGGCTTCCCGTCCTATCTGGTTTGAAAGAACCAAACTGTTTGTAAGAATCGTGACAACCAACCGTATGCTGAAGGACGATGAGATTACCCAGTTTGTTCTTGACCGCGTATCGAAAAATTCATTCGTGAAACAGAAAGAGGAGGAAAAGCCAGTTGAAGACAACTATTCATCAGAGGTGGCTAAACCAGTTCCTGCTCCTGTAGCTGCTACGGTTGCACCTGTTACTGTGACCAAAACGAAAAAAGCCTGGAGAAATATCACATTCTACGACAACGGAGAGTGGTCTTTCCAGAAAGACGCGCTTCAGGGTAGTGATGTGGTTTGCTCAACAGAGATTCCATGTGACGCAAAGCAGAATAGCCTTATTCTCATCCTTGCATATGAAAATGGCCATGTAGAAGCAACATACCTTAAGGAAGTTCTCTACGGCAAGAACGGACTCCTTCCGGAAGGGAAAAGACGTGGACAGGGCTTATTCCTCGCAAACGGGAAAGTTGTTTCTGTACTCTGCGTCAAGAAAAAGGACATGCTTCTTCTTACCAGTGAAGTGGCCGGAGAGAAATATGTCAAAGCTCTTGATGTCGACACACTGGGCATCCATGACAAGATGGGCAAGGGCAACGAGATTATCCGCGAAGATGGAGCCGTTCTGGTTAGTGCTATTAAGGTTCTTGACGATGTGGGTTCAAGAATCGCGCTCAAAGGAAGCGGTATTTTCATTGAGAAGAATCAGAAGTATACCAAGGGCGGTGTAAAGCTTGCTCTACTGGCTCCTACTTACAAGGATATGATTGACAACCTGTCAAACCTTTCCGGTGGAGACATAAAGCAGGTTTCATAAGAGATTCCCCTATATGAAACGGAACGCATCCCATAAAAGAGGTGCGTTCCGTTTCGTTTATGTATGCAAAGTGAAAGATTGCTATTTCTTACCCTTTTTCTCGAACTGGAGTTCTAGATCTATTGATCCTTCATTAACCAGTTCCACCAAGTCATTCCCAGACAAGAGCCCCATGTAGTATAAATAGGCGGCTACCTTATTCCAATCCATGTAAGCTCCTGTACCATCCCCATCAGATTTCAATGGAGCTCCCAACGCACCGTCATCGATGGTCAACTCTCCATATGCCTTTGGGGATGACGTCCACTCCTTTTGTGTTGGATTCTCATTAATTCCGTAAAGAGGAATTTCATGCCCCTCAAACCAGTCTAGAGCCGGCTGCAGGGTATCAACACCTGCAGAATCGTGACTTCGCATTGTACTGAGCACCAGATTGCAGCCATTAGCTATCAGCCGCTTCAACACAGGTACAGCTCCAATATCTTTACCGATTGCCGGGTACGCATGCCTTACCACAGTCCCGTCAAAATCCAGAACTATACAATATCCGTTCTTGTCCATCCGCTACAGTTTGATGTTCTCGCAACCAGGGAAAAGGTTCAAGAATGCTTGAGCATCTTTTGGCCTTAAAGGAGCAGGGGCTTGCAAACCAGCCTCAATTGCTCTGGAGAATTGTTCGGAAAAATTAACATCAATAATATCTTGGACAATTATTTTCCCTTCGTCACTCAGTTATTGTATCGGGCGTGGGTGTTCCCCCGTGATAATTTTATAAATTGATGCGGCTAATCCAAAAATATCGGGTTGTGGTCCAAAGTGAGCAACAACTAATTGCTGAGATGTCGCCATTTCTGGAGCAGCAAACTCGCTTGTTCCGTGTGTGCCCAGACGTTTTAAAATATTGCCATCTTCACCGTATTGTTTTGCTACACCAAAATCAATTAAAATAGCATCGCCATTATCATCAATTAAGATATTTTCAGGTTTGATATCCAAGTGTAAGACCTTCTCACGGTGTGCAATAGACAATGCCTTGCATAAAGGTATTACAATGTGATTAATAGTCATACTCTCTGAATACCGGAATTCTTGATTGTCAAGCAAAGAACCTCTCTCATAGAAAGGCATTATGTAAAATGGGGTTCCTGTTTCTTCGCAGTCAAAAATACCCTTGGCTGGAACTATGTGACTATCAGAAATCTCCCCTAGTCGGTGCATGATGTTTTCCTCTTCATGGAATTTGATTATTTCTGCATCAATGTCAAATTGTGGATAATCATTCCTTACAGCCAAATACCCGTCTCTGTGATAGCAATCGTCTGGATAGAACTCTTTTAACACAACTTCTTTTTTATCTCCTGTTGACAGGTTCTCTGAACTAGCTGTGTATGTATATCCAAATGACCCGGCTCCCAAATATCCATGAATAGTATATTTTATGTTGTTGCCATGAATCACTGTTTCCGGTTTCAAACTATCTTTTGCTCGTATACGCTTTCTAATTTCTTCTGGAGTCTCATATTCTTCATCCTCACAATCTTCCACTTCATTTTGGATGGGTCTATTCAATTTTATTGATAATACCTGTTCTTCGGTAAAAGATTCAGGTAACATCTCATCTATACCATATGGATGAAGCTGATGTTCTACATATGGCATATTCAGTTCATGAATAAGCCAGTCATAATTAACATTATCAAAAAAGTATTTCTTTTTGAAAGCATATCCATCTTGAAAAAAAGCATACCCATTATCTGAATCAAATAATCGTGGCTCCATGAACCCCTTTGAATTTACAATCAAACAATCTTCATCGAGTTTATATGCAGGAGATAGTAAAGATAGAATAGGTTCCTTTACAATGCCATTCATCCACGACCTCCTCCACTCATCATAAGGGCTTGTTCTATCAATCTTGGCCATTACCCTATTTTCTCTAGAACATCTGGATAGAGCCCATGTCTGGCGTGGTACCTTCTCAAATATATCACCCAATGTGATTATTTCACATCCCTCCTGCTTTTCAATTTCGGGAATTACGAGTGATTTCAGATAGCCCTTTTTCTTTACATCAGAGACCTTGAGGATATCCGCATAGTCATCATCCCCTATCACCGTCATTATTGGCCTACGGCACAACATCGGGTGGGTTAGATTATAGAACCGGATCTTTTTCTTCCTGTCTCCTGTTTTTGCTGCATCTACAAGGACAGCTACCTCTCCGAAAGGAAGAAGAACGATGGAATCAATCCAGTCCCTGTTCAGAGCGTCTTTCATCTCTGGACTCTGATTTTCGAATATATCCTTCGGTGCTACGATTCCTGCGTATTTCCCAGATTCCTTGAAGTTCTCCAAACATTTACCAAGACAGAAATCAAACGCGGATTTTCCACCAGGATATCCCAGGAATGTTGAGAGAACATAATCTGGCTTTTCTTCGTTCAGCCACTTTGTAGAATCTCGTTGCTCTATATTGTATCCTCTCTGGCCAGTTCCATAACACAAAAGTTTTGCAACAGCAACGAGTTTGTCATAGACATCACCGTCAGCATAAAGGTTACCACCTGCCCCAATCATAGCTCCGGCTATAGCACATCCCGCAAATGGATTATAGACCACTCCTTTACCATCGTAAGAAAGAAGAGCACATAGTGCCTGTGCTACTCTAATTCTAGGCCGTTTAGGCTGCAGGCCCGATTTTACAAGTAGGTTGTTGGCTTCAAAAAGAAATTGATTCTTTAGAAAGGCTTCTGAGACGGCACAAAACTCTTCTGCTAGCATTATCGTAGCATATTGACGTTGTGCATTTTCGCTCGATGCATTACTTGAATGATCAGCAAGTATTCCTAATCTGTGATGATATTCTTGAACAACGGTTTCATTGTCATATTTATAGAAAATGTCATAAATATCTTTAAGTTCGGTAGGAATATCACCACTCACAAATATTGACTCCGCTCCCGATTTCTTTGCCTCCTTTAAACGCTTTTTAAGAGCAGGATTGAGTTTTACCCACTCGTATTCTTTAACCTCATCAATCCTGATTGAAGCAAATACTGTGCTCCCCTCTTGATATGAGACTCCCACTTGCAACTTCCCCTGAGAGGCTAATGCAAGCATCAAAAGTGGCATCAAGGTATCTGGATTAAACTGGTAATAATCGTTTACCGAATTGCGTAATGTCGCAATTCCATGATTTGATTGTGCCATAGTTTTATAGTCTTATGTGTTTTGATTCCTTTTGTTCATAAAGGTACAAATATTTCCTTCAATCCCGAATTTTTCTTTGGTACGAGCGGAAATATCCCAAGTATTCTGCGGTATTATTAGTGAACGATATTATCATTCCATTTTCTTGCGTTATTTTTACTCAAAAAGTATGGTAATTAGGAAAACAAGTAATAGCTTTGCGTTAATTGAA
>DCGV01000129.1 GCA_002314725.1 Bacteroidales bacterium UBA1769 | reverse complement strand
GTCAAATTAAATTCGGCAGTTTTACTGCAAAATAGCCGGAATAGGTCAATACATTATCTTTATTGAAAAAGTCTCCTGTTCCAAAATGGAAGTTCATTTGTTGCGCGAGTATTTCCTGAGATTGACGGTTTGTGAACAACGTGGTTGATGTTACACCGCTGTACCCTACTGATATGATCGCCTGCTGAAATTGAGGGATGTAATGTAGTCCATTCGGCAAAGGAACATTGCTCTTCGCAGTAATAAGAAAACTTGGCATAATGTTTCAATCAATTCAATAATTGCTCAATGTCAAATATACGTGACCTCAGAATATAAATATCCACCCAATATAAGTTCAATCAATTAAGTCCCAATTTACCTTTTTCAATATTAACTTTATTTTCCAAAGAAGACAAAGTTTGTTTCCATTTATCAACAAACTGATTGAACTGTGTCATTTGTTCATTGGAAAATTGTGCTATCTCGTTGAGTGTCTTTTGATAAAATCCATTGAGAGAATAACTCCATACCAGCAATGATGAGTTATTCTTGTCATTCATTTGCTTCAATTCCCTAGCGCATTCCCGTAATTTTTGCATATAATGTGGATTGGACTTTTGTGCTGGAATCTTTATTCGGAGTAATGTTCCAAGGGCGAACTTAGGAATTTGTTGAAAGTCCTTGGAGGGTGGTAGTTGATTGGTCAGATTTGTAATCCTTTTCTCATACTCCGAAACAATGATACCATATTTTTGATCGGAATACCAGATTGATTCTTTCATATAAGCCACTTTCTGCTTCATCAATTCTATGTGTTCCAGCAAAGAACGATATAGTAACATTGCTATACCCGTAATTGTATCTTCATTAACAATCACAGGTATATTATTCAATATCGCAGAATCTTTAAAAGATGATCTTCTTTCGGTTGCAAAATCATTAATCGATTGGAGCATTTCTCTGGATTTGGTTCTTGTTTCTGAACGCATCAGATTGGCATTTGTCTGATATGCATCTATGGCATTTTTCAGCGGCTTTTGCTTTATTTCATTAGTTAATGACCTTCCGCCTATGGCTCCGCCGATCCCACCTATTATTCCTCCGAACAAAGACCCGAGAGGACCAAATACAGAGCCCGCCAAAGCGCCCGCCTTCGCTCCGACAAGACCACCACCGCCAGCACCTGCAGCATCAAGACCAATGTTTTTCAATGATGTCAGAGCATCAGTTTTGGAATCCAGAAGAAGGTCAAGTTCCCTGAAGGATGAGATGGCAATAGTAATAATGGGAATATGGCCGGAAATATCAAAATCAGTAAAATCTGTAGGGTCCAAACTTACTTCAGAAGCGGAACCCAATACATCCCCCATGTCATGAATTGATGAAGAAAGACTCGCAGTTGCATCATGGACACCGGTGATTTCAGCCAAACCATTGATAACCATAGTTTTCAAACCACCGAAACAATTATCATGTTGAAGTGCGTGTGCTAAGGAAGCGTGGCTGGTATGTGAGATGCCCTGACAAAACTTTCCAAGACAGGATGAGACATCGTCAAAATCAAAAAAACCATCTTTCAACGCAGAAGCACTGTCGACAAAAGCCTTCGAGATTAGTCCTGGAGCGACTGATGCAAATGAAGCCAGTGCTTCACCGGTTTGAGATATCGGCAGAACACTAAGAATGAATGCTTCGGTGCCCGCAGACAATTTAGAATGTTTTTCAAAGAACAGACTTATCTTATTCAATGAGGTCTGGGTATCATCCCATGACCTGGCAGGTTCTGGAATGGGAATATCAAGTTGCTCTATGTTCTGCTTGATGGTTGCAAGGTTCTCTTTGAGTTTGTCGAAACGTTTGATTTCTATTGATAAAGACTTATCATCAACCATCGGAGAGGTTGACTTGTTTTTAGCATCAGATATGTTCCGATTGAATTTGACTTTTGAAATGATGAAACCGGATCCGACACCTGTTAAAACGAAGGCAGAAGCTATTATGGCAAAAAGCATAGTGTCAATTTTTACATTATACCATGAGTTATTGCCTTTAATGCAATCTGAGGTTCTTTGAGGAGCCAATCCATAGTAAGTAAGGCTGCAGGATATGTCATATTGTATTTATTTTTCAAATCCAAGAGAGAAAAACCTTCAATATTCACATCTGCTTCAACGGATTTGTCAATCCAGTTCTTAAGCAGCTGAGCAAGGGAATCATCGATTGTAAGTAATTCATCTGCAACTTGAGGAGCCTGTATCACAGGGTAGTTAAGTGATAATAACTTATCAACTAATATTTCTTTATTCATATTCTCTGTTTATAAGCGGTTAATACATCTTCAGCGAATTTTCTTGCATCAGCTTCTATAGGCTGCAACCAATATGATTTAAAGCCACAAAGTTGAGGATTCTGGTATCCGTAATGATCTAGATTTATCCTCCAATTTGTTATGTCTCCTGGACTGGTATGTGTTTCACGTTGTTCAAGATTGTACGTCTGATATGAGTGTCGACCTTCATGCAATAATGTTTCAAGAACCATGTCATAGAAGACGGGATTGTTCGACTTGACAAGTTCTGAGTTAAGATAAATGTACTCCTGGCCGAATGCTGTCGTTATATGTTCACCCATCAGTCCTGTCAGACCACCGTTTTGTTCGGATATATTGCCTAAATCCTTGGTGCGAATGGGGCAAGCTGGACGATGCTCGATTTCAGCTATTTGTTTTTCAAGTCTGTTGAGAAGATCGACACGCTGGTCTAGAGACAATTTTTGCCAGTCTTGGAGTTTGATTCCTTCTGTGTTGGATAACAGCTCTACAATAGTATCAACTTGTTCAATGTCACTTGGAGCTTCAAAATACTCTTTTGGCAAAATGTCTTTCAATGGTTCAATGATTGCCGCTATTTTAGGGTCGGAATCCAATGCTTTGGGTGGTGCGCCACCTTGGATATCGTCAATCCTCGCTGCAAGTTCTTCAGGCTTTGGTGGACAGACACATTCTCTTATGTAGTCCAGTTCAACTTGAGTGCGTTCTGACAAACTGGATGTGTCCTTACACACTGAAGATGTGTTTTCGATGTTGTCAAACATAATGTCGTTATTTAACTTTTGTAATTTGAATCCAATTAGTATCGGTTGCAAGAGAACTGTTAATGATACATTGTCCTGTAAGGAGTTTTGTAATAACCTTTCTCTGTCCTTCATTAAGTCCCATTGACTCACCTATCGCCTTACAGTCATCTTCAGATACGAGTCGGTGGGTAATCTTTAGATTTGTATTTTTAATGGCATCAGGAATAAGCCTTGTAGGAACCTGATCGACGAGGAACATGCCTTCTCCATAAGCACGTATCTCGGAAAGCATGTTGGAAAACATCATGGCTGACTTATACTGAGGTAGCTCCTGGTTTTCGCACTTTGACATGACACGGTGGGCTTCCTCAATTATGGTCAGATGTCTGCACGAATTATCGTTGAAATCAATCTGTCCGGACTCTGCCTGAGCAATGCGATATTCATAGAGGAACTGAAGTATCAGGGCCATGAAGAAACTCTTGTCAACATCGTCTCCGACGAATGACAGATTAATAACGCATGGCTTTTGAAACAGTTCATCCCATGACGTTGAATGAACCACATTGAGCATTTCGCCTTTCCAGCCACGTTTCAGACTATCAATTCGTGTATGGAGACAAGCTTTCATATTGCTTTCAACACGTTCCTCATATCCACGGTTCCCGATAACCTTATCAACGGAAAGACTCATTCCGTTTAATGTCGGGGGCATTGTTTCATTAAAGACAGGTGGTTTTGTCAACCAATCCGTCGTCTTCTGCTGATAGATAGTGTAGATGAGATCCTCCATCAATACCGGGAGAATATCGTACATGGGGAAGGCTGCGGCGAAGGATGATTTCAGCCTGTCAATATGCGACAATACGTTCGGTTCCTGTTCCCCTGAAAGCCATACCAGTTCAAACGGATTGATATGTAGTTGTTTCGGAATACATTTACCCTTGTACTTTTTGCAACCGGGAATATAGATTGATATTGGGTTTTCCGGATGAGTGGAATTATATTGAAGGGCCCAATCAACATATTCTGTCTTTGCGGGTTCAATGACAAGAAACGGCAACTCCCCTATTCCGTTGAGAATGGCCTGAACGGTGTTTGTTTTCCCTGTTCCATTGATTCCGGAAAGAAGAGTGTGGCGTGAAAGCTGACTTATAGGAATCTTGAAATCCATATTGGTTGGAGAACCGCCGTATAGCATCTTACCGATCGATATCGATTTCTCATCAAATGTCATTGTTTGTTCATTTAGAGAAAATTCTGGAGAGCTGTCAACGACACTGATTCCGGGAACACTTCGCAAAGGGAAATTTATGAAATAAGACAGCTCTTTGGTAGTCAGTAATGACTTCAGTTCATCATAATGAGAACCGAGTGGATGATAGAAGACCGACCCGTTGAAGGATTTGACCTTTATTAGAGGTGAGTCCATATTGCCAAGTGTCTGTGGCAGTAATTTGCTGACGATATCTTCAATATGGTGTATTCTTACGGGTTCGAAAACTGACTCCTGACCGCTGACAATTGATTTCAGTTGCATGGAAGCGCTCTGAAGTTCTGGCTTATTCTTCGCCATCAGGTAAACGCCAACTGACCAGAATCCTAAGGCTTTTCCTGACTCAAGTCTTTTGGAGTGGTAAAACAGATGTTCGGATACAGCTTCTATCTGTTTGTTCACGATGTTGTAGCTTATTGAATTACCTTGAGTGTGCCCAACGGTATCTGTGGTACTGTCTGTAGTGGTTTCGCTATGAGATGTTCCCTTTGTCTTTGTCGGGGTGAAATCGGCAAATAATTGCGCACCCGCTATTTCATGTGCACCGGCTGCGACTGCCAATGCTGTTGAAACGGCCCCTGCGGGAGGAAAGATACATGAGGCCAGTACCAATCCTGTACCGACCACTGTTCCCCAGTTATTTTTTCTTGTCTCACTCTCCTGAATTGAATCACAAATTGCGATGGACTTACTCAAAGCCCTGCTCATGCTGTCTGATTCATTTTTGGAAAAATTGAAAGACTTCAAAGACTCAGCCTGACCATTAAAATCCCTAACCTTATACAATATTCCGTCGATGTCGGTTTCCGAAACCGGATCGGCAATAACCATATAAGTAAAATCCCTCTTATGCATCCCTGCCAGAAGAGTATCAATAGTGGCAGGATATATTGTCTTGTATTGGGTTTCCATTGATGGGATGCCGGTCAAAGCATCTATGCAGTCATATTTATCTGTAATGACTTCCTTAATTGAATCGAGGTTGCCTTTCACTCGCTGGCATTTCATACCCGGCCATATTCCTTTGATGAAGTCATTCAAGCTGTCCATGAATGATGAATCAATTTCATTCTTTGCAAGAGACCGCAAGCCTAAGTACAATTCATATACTCCATCAACTCCGTGAACAATGAAAATAAGCTGAGTCTTAGCCGGCATAAAACATGCCGTGAGAATTTTCTGTATGGCAGTGAAACACTTCTCCGCACTGTCATCAATGGGCTTCCCGACCTGAGAGATCTGAATCCAATATGGAGTTGAAGGCAGATCTTCTCTTCGTGAAAACAAGTAAAGAGACAATGGAGTCGTATTGGATGAAATGTTATTCAGATAGTTTCGTTGGGTAGTGAATGACAGGGATTGTGCAATACCATTAGCCGCCAACATCTTTGCCATTGGCTCAAAACTTTCCTTTTGCTGTAGTGTCAATAACTGTTCCATTCTATTCAATAGGTATCATTACTTGTTGCAGATTGGTTTCCATCAGATTAGTGAAGTAACTGTTCAATTCCTTTTGAACGGAATACTTGAAGGTGTCATTATTGTCAAGTTCATTATCAATCTTTGTTCTAACCTCAGAAACGACATCATCCTTTTTGCTGAGTACCTTTTTACATTTATCTTTTCTTTTGTACTTGTCAGGTCGTAAAAACTTAATCAAGTAATAAGGTGCACAAAATACACCCCACAAAATAACGCCAAGCGCAGCCCAAAGAATATCTTTTAGGATATTAGTGATTGAATCGCATATTTCTGATAATGTCCTTGACATTCCGTTCAGGCTGTCATTTATTGCCTGTATATTCCCTATGTGAGCATTCCCGACAAATGAAATTTCCCTCCCAGGGGCATAACGGCTGATGATATCATTCATGCTCTTGGTTAATTCTTTTGAAGATTCGAGTATGAACTTGTTCAAGGTTCTGTTGATAACGTTGGTTAATTCAATATCTTGGAATACTTTCAAACTATTTTCAACCCATTGTTTCAGTTCTTTTTCATTTGTTATTGTGCCTTTGGTTATCCATTCTTCACATGTGGACTCAACCTTTTCCCATGAAGCCTCTGATATATTCTCGGCCAAAGATTTCCTTAGCTTTGTCAGCTTATCGTTATCTGTGAAAAGAGCAGGCATTTTTTTCCGAAGTTCTGAACATAACACATAGGTAATCGCATCGGTCGCCCCCAGTAATGCTATCCCTCGGGAAACAGTTAAGGAAGTATTGTCGTCATCTCGTCTTACATCTTCAATAGGGATGCCGAATACTTCTGCCACCATGGGACGAATAAAATTCATGCTTGAGGCTCCTCCAGTCATGAATACACCGTTGATTTGTTTCCCGGGTATTTTATTCTCTTTGAAATCAACAATGGCCTTCTTAAGATTGCTCATATACTGAGTTTCTTTCTCAACCATATCATTGAGTTCAGCGAGGTTGGATATTTTAAATTTGACATATATGTCGGCATATTTGTCAAATGATTCCTCTTGATCAGAGATGATGTTGCCAAGTGTAAAACCGCTGACCGTCTTGTGTTCAGGATTTCGACCATAGGCTTCTTCCTTGAACTTTCTTGCACGGAACTTGAGGGCATCGCGATAAGATGGATATTCCTGGATGAACTTGTTGACGTTTTCATCCTTAAGTATCATATTATCTAGAATAGCCTCATCAATAATAGACGCACCTAGATTATACCCGAAATCAATCGGTTTGTCAGTATCGGACAGATATGTAAAGTCCAGGGTGCTGGAACCAAGGTCAAAGACTATTGCACCTTTTGATATCACTTTTGCAAAGTTCACGTGAGGTGATTTTGCATAGAATATAGCGGCACGGGATTCTGATGTCAATCCTGCAAGAGGAATACCTGCTTGCAGCGCCATCAAACGATACAGTTCTTTTGACTGCTCATCAGTCCAACCTGAAGGACGTGCGATATAGACAATATGGTTGGATGGGTTCAATTCACTGTAATTTTCGAGAATTTTGGCATACACCGCTCTCATATAGTCAACCATCAGCTTTTCCTGTTCTCCATCTAATGATGTTGGTTGCTGCTTGAAACATATTCGGATGCCATTATTATCGGTCATGTGCTCAAAAGCTTCATCTCCAATTAATAACCCGTCAGCAACATGACATATTGACGATGATATCACCTTCTTGTGCGCAGCCCTGTCAAGATCAATGTCCACTATTCTGGTTTCACGCTTCTGAGCATCGGTATCCCACTCTATTTTACATATTGCGGCTGATGTCTCACCATGACCAAAATCTATACCTACGACGAAAGAATGTTTTGTCTTGTCAGGAATAATGAGTTCTGCCATAACCTTATGCATTTATTAATTTGCCGTTTTCAAACTTCAAATCATAATTTTCCAAGGACTCTTCCATGATAGAAATGGCATTTCTCAACTTTTCAGGAACATCCATACCGCAATTATTACTAGTCTGTATCACGTTGGCAATCTGTTCTGAAAGTGTAGAGTATTCAGACAGGAAAGAAGGCATCTCCCTCTGTTCATAAACATTTGCGACACGTTTGACCTGAACACGAAATGTGTCGATTACACCGTCAATACTTTCACAAATCTGTTCAAGAATATTGCAAAACCGCTCTGTATCAATGCTTGGCGCAATCTGTTGTTTTGTTTCTTGATTCTTATTTTTTACGGAAGGTGATTTTGCAGAACAATATATTACTAATGCCGTTCCGGCAATTGCTCCGGCAACGGCTGCCCAAGTACTGATGAATCCTCCTGCCAGTGCACCGATTCCAGTTCCAACTACTGGCAAATATGAAGATGAATCCTTGTGACTCTTCAATGTAATATCAGATGATGAATAATCATACTGACCGCAGGCATTTGCAAATTCTTGAGACAAATTGTGTTGTGCTTGCAATAATCTCATTGATGCTTGAAACAGGAAATCTTCTGATTCAGTAAGATTTTGTCTGAAGTCACCATTATTTTCAAACAGATTACCGAGAAAGTCAGTGACTATGGTATGAATTCGTTGGGAGTCCTTCGGCAATGAAAGTCCATTCAAGAGAATAGACAATTTCTCTTTGTTATTTGCAAAAACTGCTTTTAATGTAATATTATTCATGATGTTGGAAATTAGTATCGGAATCAATATTCAAAATTAAAATTATACCAGCAAACATTACAAAATTAACTATCCATAAAATTGCAACAAGCATATAAACGACATGACTATTCTGAAATAGATGATTGTATTTCTATTTGTTTTGAATGAGCCGAATTTAATTTGACAG
>DCGV01000072.1 GCA_002314725.1 Bacteroidales bacterium UBA1769 | reverse complement strand
TCAAAGCAAATTTCCCCACTCGTCTGGCGGTAAAAACGGCATCTCGTATTGATTCGATGTGTATCATAGATTGCCCCGGAGCAGAGAAATTGACCGGTAACGGTGACGCTCTGTTTTCCGAAGGGCTGGAACTTGTCAGAGTTCAGATTCCTAACCTGAGCGAAGATGAATTATCCAAGATAATAAGTTCAAATGACTCAAAATACTCAGGATGTTCTTATTATTTACCATATGTTGATGATGACATTCTGCCACATGACAAAGACATTGCACCCAAGGAACAGTATGATGAAATGTTTAAAGATGCCGCCATCGTTGTTGTCGCTATGCAAATGGCATCCATCTCACTATTGCAGCGAAAATTAAGCATCGGATTTGCCAAGGCCAGCAGAATTATTGATCAGTTGGAGCATGCCGGCATAGTTGGCGAGATGACAGGATCGTCTCCCAGAAAGGTGTTGGTTGGTAACTTATCCGAGTTAAACGAAAAGCTAATCATAAATGTTCCAACTCACCCGAACATTCTTTGACATGGTCAGCTCCCATATTTGCATTAACAAAACACAAGACGTTCTTTGAGATACCGGGACTATTTGACCTTGTCTGCTGAAATCGGCAGATGTCGGAATTAATTTCCGATAATAATGTTTGACTGGGGCGCTCTTCTCCGCCTACAGTCCCTCTTCTCCGGGCCGTAGTTTTGTAAACTTCGTTTACTGGTGCTACGCCCCCTCGCTTCGGGCCCGCATGCTCGAACAGCGTCGCACAGGCTCCGCTCTTGAAATCTCCCGGTATCTCCGAACGTCATATTGATTATGAATGAATTAAGATTTAATCACTTTGCGGTATCTGTAATGTCTCTAGAGTGTAAAATCACCAGACTTGCAGTTGAACATTGTTCGTGGGCGTGTTATGACCCATTGAAAAATCAATTCTTCAGAAAATGTAAAAGCCGCAAGTTCAGAGAAGACCAATACCACTCTTTTGAAATTCCGAAGAAATCTGGAGGCGTCAGGACAATAACGGCTCCGGTCGGTATGCTGAAAGAAATGCAGAAAGCTCTGGCAATATACTTATCCTCATTCTATTGTGCCCCTTGGCCAGTAAATGGTTTTGTGAAAGGCAGTTCTGTATATACAAATGCCATTGCACATTGCGGAAAGAATTATGTCTTCAATATTGATCTCAAGAACTTCTTTCCTAGCATAACGGCAAAAATGATCTATGATTGCTTGAATAACTCCGGCGTAGATTCAGAAGTGGCCAAATACATATCAAACGTATGCACATTGGATGGTGTTCTGACTCAAGGTTCTCCGACTTCACCAATCTTGTCGAATATTGTGTGTTACGGGATGGATATGGCATTATTGAATCTGGCTCAGAAATATGGACTCCGCTATTCCAGATACGCAGATGACATCACTTTCAGCAGTCAGCATAACATTTATTCGGATGCTGGTGAATTCCGAACCGAGATTAAACAAATTATTGAGCAATTCGGATTCCACATTAACGACGAGAAGACTCGTCTTCAGAAGAAAGGAGCCAGGCAGGAAGTGACCGGTCTGACTGTAGGGGAAAAAGTTAATGTGTCAAGGAAGTATCTAAAGAACTTAAGAGCCCAAATCTTCAAGATGGAAATCAATGGATTTACAACTCAAGAGTATCGACAAGTCCATGGTAAACTTGCTTATGTTTCTATGGTCAGAGGGAAAGATGATCCTTGTTCAAAGAAGCTCAATGCACGGCTGTGGCAAATAAAAAGATACCCTATGGGGATAGCAAACTACCGATAATATGATTGACAAGTCACTGCTATTCAAAAAGAACGCCGAGGCCGGCAAAAAAGCAATGCGTGCTTTTCGGAAATATGCATTGCAGAATGAGGAAGCAACTATAAAAGAATGTTGGAATCACGCAGAATACACATTCCGATCAGTTGTTTCGGATTATCTGGAAGAGTTTTGTGATGAGTCTTTCAGGTCTATGTATTTGCATAATATTATGGAAGACTGCCGTGATGGAATGATTTGTCAGTGCAAAAAGGAGTTTTCTAAAATAGAAAAAAGAAGAGTTTGGATAAACATCCAAAAGGTGTATGTTGAGCAAACAATAATCCCACTGATTCATGACATCTCAAATGCAAGTAATGGCTTATATTCTCTAAGTAAGTATCAATTTGATTACCAGCAGAACCGTTTGAAAATTTCACTGAACATTAGCGGACAGAAGGGTATTTCTCGTAAATTGCACTTCCATATCAAATATCAGGATTTATATAGCGATTCCATAAACCATATTCCTGCGGATATCGTTACTATGATGAACATTCTGGAAAGTTATGGTCCCTTTATAAGTTTATAAAACATGTCAAGTATCAAGTACATACAGAACGAGCAGCATTTCAAAGACGTTTTGAGCAAAGCCGCCACAGTGAAAGAATCCCTATGGATAGGAACAGCTGACATAAAAGACTTATATGTGGGTGATGAACCTTTCCTTAGCGTCATTGCCGCATTACTTAAGAAAGGTATAGATGTCCGGCTCATTCATGCGAAAGAACCGGGACCTATTTTCCGGGAAGAATTCGACAGGTACCCGATACTGATAAAGAAACTGCAACGGCAGCTCTGCCCGCGAGTCCATTTTAAGATAATGGTTTTTGACTATAGAGAAGCTTACGTGGGGTCGGCAAATCTTACTGGAGCCGGAATCGGAGCAAAGGGTGCTAACAAAAGAAATTTTGAAGCGGGAATCCTGACAGATGATTACAATATCGTAGATCCTGCATGCAACCAATTCGATGATGTCTGGACAGGAAAATTCTGCGCTAATTGCTTGCGTAAAAATCTTTGCGGCAGCCCGATAAAGTAAAGCCGAACATTATTTGTCACACTCGTGTCTTTCCTTTGTAAAAAAAGAAAAGATATGAGAACACTATCTGAATTAATACCCGAAGGGCTCAGTATTTTAAAGAAGAACAGGTTAAGTGGAATCCCTTCCGGCTTTGAGTGCATTGATAATCTCACAAATGGCTGGCAAAAGGCATCGGGGTACGCCCCGAAGAGCATTGTTCGCTACAACAGAAACAAGATGAAGAGGTCTTTGTTGATAAATTGAAAAGAAGCTCAATCTACGTAGATGACACACCACGATTGGACATATCTTCCTTTAAAAGCAAATGCGCCCAAATGGTAGAGCATAATGAAGTTATGCTGATTGCCATCTGTGGTCCTGTCCAATTGATGACGATACCTGCTCCCAAACCGGATTCCACTTGGAAAGAAGAACTACTTGAAGTCATTGAAGAAATCAAATGGACAGCAGAAACGCTTCATGTACCCATTCTTATTGAATCGAAAGTAAGCGAGGGTTTCAGATTAAGACTCCATGATTACGATGTGAACATGGCCCCTGATGCTTATGATCTTTACGGAGGCGATGTAATTTGCCCTTCAATTGATAAAATCATAATGTTGCATCGACCATCTTATCATGGGATAGAAGGATATCTGGACAATACCGATATAAATTTGACCAGATGCTTCCTGGCAAAAGGATTTCCGGCAGATTCTCAATATGTTGATTTGAAAATGGTATCAGAGTACAACAAGTTTGAAGAATACCCAAAGAACAACATTGATGGTATATCAAGACATTGAAGATGATATAGTTAATGTGCTATATTCAACATTATTCAGGCGAGAAGGTGACTTTTCCGATGAATATCTGTTACAGACTTGTATCCATTTATACTGGAACACTTTTATAAAATCCGACTATCCATCACGGTCTCAAATGGCAGATGGTGTCGGAAAGGATTACTTCAAAATTGAGCCGGTAATAGACGATCAAGTATCTTTTCGTTTAGTCGGAAACTACCGTTACTCAGGAATTGTAAACAAGTCATCAATTGAATATTGTCTTTTTCCGCCATTTTCTCGTATCCTTTACTTATACAGTTTAGTACAAGATTTCCCGAGAGTCAACAACATCGAAGTTCTCATCAAGTTTGACAAGACGATGCCGGACTTTCTATCATGGGCGAAAGAGTTGATTGCGAAGATCCGCTGTCTATATAAAGCTAACCAAATAACAGCATCGACAGTTGAAGGTTATGCATCCTTAATTTTGAATGGTCAACGCTTCATTGTCTATCCTTGCAGGACATTGCCGATTATCCGGGTTGCGATGAAGCGTGATTTCGTACTGTCAGTACTATTGCCTTTTGAAAATATGGCAGAATTAATTGATGGTATTCCAAATCTGATACAACATCCTCTGTTGATAAAAGAAGCCGGAAAGTATTATCATCTTTGCAAAGGAGATTATCGAACATTTGACGAGAATCTCTTGGACTTTTTCTCTATAACTTGACATCGAATAGG
>DCGV01000037.1 GCA_002314725.1 Bacteroidales bacterium UBA1769 | reverse complement strand
AATTACTAAAGGTGAATGAGCCGACGATGTCGTTTTCATATAATGTTCGGCCATTGACGGAGAACTTCCTTCGTCAATTGTTTTCGCATCAGTGTCCCAATAGAGCTTCTGTGGAAAAACAGAAATGGTATCTTTCCGAGTATAAGAACGATATGACGATAAATGCCATCCTAGGAACTTTGGATAGACTTGATGAGGCAAAATTCATAAACCTTTCTTATGAGAAGGTTCGTGATTCTATTTGTTTCTGGTACTTTGACGTAAAAGAGAATACCTCACAGGGAGAGGAATTATACATTACAATGAATAGCCGTGGTCAAAAACTGACCGATTCGGAACAATTAAAACCACGGCTTTTTGAAAAATTGTCTGGTGAGGAGGTGGCTCGTTACGGCAAACTTTGGGATAATTGGGAGGAGTTCTTCTATCAGAATCGTCCGAAAGACTCTGCTAACGCAATGGAGGCGGTAGATTTAGGTATGAATAACTTTGTTCAAATGGTATCAGAACTTGTTTCTGAAAGTGAAACGGACGTTCTCAAAGGGACAACGTCCTTGTCACTTTATGATTTGGACAAATGGTTTATTGCATTATCTAATATACCGCAAATTGTATCACTCCAGCAAGAAGTAAATCGTCTATACGGAACCGATGAAGATGCTCGTTTCTATGTGCTGAAGGCTTTGGTTACTGCTTCCTATAAAGGTGTTACTGACGAACGTGAGTTTGAAAGAATCCGCCAGACTATGAGGAATGCAACTATTCGTCGCAATTCCATTAAAAAGCCTTTGGCTCTGCTCAAACTATTACACTTGTACCGAGATTCTGCATTGACATTCTTTGATTTTATATCTTCGGGGGTTGATTGTACAGATGTGTTTAAGGATTCTGATGTTCGCAAGATGAGTATTCTTGCGGAATTGAAATCTCATGAAGTTGAAGATGAGTTCTGGGAAGATGAACACCATGCTATATGGAAAGGTAATATTCGGCATCTTATTGATTGGTCAATGGTTGACGGTCATTTCGATTTTTCTAAATATCACTCGTATCGTACTCTATTCAACTCGTTGTTCATGAAATCTGAACACGAGCTGAGATCCGATGCTCGTTTGGATGTACTACGTAGAGCTCTTCTGTCAAAAGAAGTTCCGAACTATCCTGGTAATTATCGCAGTTCAACTAATTTCAGTTTCGCTTTCGAGGCTGTGGATTGGCGCACGCTTATCAATTCCTCATCAGAAGCCATCCACTCCTTCTTTGACGAACTTTTAATTGGTGAAGAACCTTGGATGGTCATGGATGAAATGATACAAGCATATCCCATTGAAATGAATTATGCCGAATTTGTTCATGATAAGGCATTGTTGAAATACTGCACCCAAAAAAATATTCAATGGTGGTGGAATACAATTTATCTTATAGGTCGAGAGCGTGCTAGTGGTTCACATGCCAATATTCATTCGTATAAGTACTTTTTGCGTAATAAGGTTGCTGGCATTCAAGAACCATGGGTAATGAATTTCTATGGAAGTGGTGTAACTTGCGTAAATTTTGATTACGAAAAGGGCGATTTAAATGTCGCAATTGATATATTTTGGAATAGTGGACATTCTCACAACAAAATAGAGATTGATTGCTTCTTGAGAGGAAAGAGGTCTGACGGTGATTCAGTACTTCAATTTACATCCGAATTGGGCTTTGATTGGCAAGATGACAGATATAGAAAATTTATTGATCAACCGTCGGACGAGTTGGAATCTTTCCAAATTGTTGATGAAGTACGTCTTTCACTGATGAATCTTATTGAGAGCAGGCTCTAATGACCACCTATATCTCTGATACCGCACACTATAAGGAAGTGCTGGCCCTCTTACCGCAGGTCAAGCACTCCTTGTGGAGCCTGATTTTTTTATGCTGCGTTGTCGCCGCAAAGTCTTCTGTGGCGACCCTATAAAACTATAAACTTATGGCAAACTTAAAACTGGCATTACGCTCTGCTTTCGAGCAGGGTAAGGTGGACGGAAAGGGCTATTTGCCTTCTTTTCTGGACAATGTATATGGTCACAATATGACGGCTTTACATCAAGCCATGTTTAATCATGGCTCTGGAAGTGAACTTGAAAATAAAGCAGCTGCGGTTCACTCTTCTTCGATGCTATCCTACAACTTCTTCAGTTGGATAGACGAACAACATCCATTCGAGTGGAATGGTATATCGTACACCAAGGTTTACTTTGAAGTACAACTTCGCACTTTATCATGTCGCAGTAATCCGGCAAATATGGATGTCGTTTTGGAGGGAGAACAATTCGGCAAACGCGTACTTCTCTTTATAGAGTCAAAGTTTCTTGAATATATGAGTCATGGCAAAGCAGAGCTTTCGCAATCGTATTTGGTTCCCAATCATTACTATGTGGACCGTAGTTGGAACTCCGTTGCCTATGAGGTCCGCGTATACGGACATCAATCCGGTCGATACAATGAGGGCATCAAACAATCTTTTTGCCATTTAGCGGCTTTGGACGCCTTGCATAATGAAAAAGCTCTTGCATGGTTTAACAAGAACAATATTCTTCAGATCGATAATATTGATGATGTTGATATCCGATTCATGAATGCTATATTTTGTCCTCATCCGGGATACAAGAAGGAGTATGAAGCATATACTGACTACATGGAATTATATGAGTGGTTTATGCGTTTCATCGCAAGCGTGGCAGAATGGTCAGTACAACCGGAATGGTTCAGTTATACCGACCTTTGGAATGCTATGCGTTTCCAGTTAAAAGATAGTAATCGCATTGACTATTTGCAGAAGAAATATATGGATTTTGCAAGTCATATGTGATTTTCTTTGAGTATCTGCTTGGTTATGGCAGTTTAATGGGCTAATTTTGCAGTCGAATTAAGTTAAACCACAAAATTTGCTGCATTATGAAGTCAAATCTATTAAAATCTGACCGTCACGAGGAACCTGTTATGGTGGACGGATTGATGGAGGCTGTTGAAACTATTGTTACAGTTGCGGAAACGAAAGGTCTTACTTTTGACCAAGTTGCTCAAGTGTATCATTCGCAATCAATCAACCGACTTGCAGAAATCTTAGTTGACAAATCAGATCAAGCAAATGACCTTTGTGATGGTTTGAAAGATTTCGTTTCCAAGCAACTGGACTACCATCGCAATTGGTGCTATGACAATCAGCCCTTGAAGATAAAAATCGAGCAATAATACTCTAATCGTCTGGGAGCAGAAAACATTTGAATTTTGTCTGCTGTTATCGGCAGATGTCAGGTTGATTGTTTAGCCTGATAACAAGGTATATTCTCCGAAATCCGCGCTTTGCTCACGCTCGGCTTAACCCTTAGTGGAGCAAACTCCGCTCCGCTACATTTGCCGCGCTAAGGGCTCTTTGCCGCGCTTGCCGCAAGTCTTGATTTCGTTCTTTTTGAAATAGTTTTCTGCTCCCGGATTATATTACCATGCGTATTACAGGCGACATATTGATAATGAAAGAGAATGTTGATTTATCATCTCTTTCTGGCCTCTGTAAATCAATTAGTTTTGCTGGGTCATATATAGGAGTGATGCCCCTTGTTCCTACTATTGACGAATATAAACTGAAAAAATATCGTGCATTATCTGCACGTCTTTCTGCTTATAAAGAATTTGAAATCCCGAAGAAAAGTGGTGGCACACGTAAGATTCTTGCTCCTTCTGGTGAGTTGAAGCAATTGATGTCGGTGCTCAATTTTATTCTTAATGCAATATATACTCCCACGGATTCTGCTATGGGATTCGTGTGTGAACGTTCAGTGTTGACAAATGCCAATCACCATCTAAATCAGAACTATGTGCTGAATCTCGATCTTTCAGACTTCTTTCCCAGTATTTCTTCCCAGAAAGTCGAGAGAGCATTAGTAGCCGAAGGTGCATCTCCTCTCGTAGCATCGCTTATTTCCACCATATGTACTTTCCCTCGCATGGAAGGGGACCACTGCGTGCAAACTTTGCCGCAAGGCGCTCCAACGTCACCAGTTTTGTCGAACATCTGCTGTCGCTCGTTGGATAAGCATCTAACAGGCTTGGCTAATCGCTTCCATCTAAACTACACTCGCTATGCGGATGATATTACATTTAGCAGCAATCATAATGTGTACCAAGCGGATGGTGAGTTTTGGCTAGAACTAAAGAGAATTATAGACGCTCACCATTTCGTCCTAAACGAAAAGAAAACACGTCTTCAGAAACGTGGAGCTCGTCAAGAGGTAACTGGCGTGACTGTAGGGGTCAAAGCGAATGTATCTCGCATTTACGTAAAAAATTTACGTGCGACAATTCACAATCTTGCAAACATACCATTAACCAACCATCTACTCAATGTCGCTTGTGGCAAGTTAAATTATCTTCGTATGATTAAAGGGGCAGAGGACCCAACCTATCGTTCTCTTTGTGTTAAATTTAACCTGGCGATAAAAGGTCGAGTTCCTGTTAAAAAGAAGAAAAAAAGTAAAAGGAAATCTAAACTGCCGTCTTAAGGCAATTCCTCGTAGTAATTTTGCAGCGTCTTTCGAAAGAAGGGCGCTGTAACTTTTTATATTTGTACTATTATGTCTAAACTTCATTTAGCCTTTAAAAAGATGGCTGACGATCTAGAACTTCGCAGCCAAGTGGTTCGTATCTCATGCGAGGGAACTACTTTATCTCATCGCTCACAAAAGATCAGTTCTTTATTGGGGTGCGATCCAGATGACGCAGTTAAAATCATAAACATGCAACTCCTCGATTTTGCAGAGCAAATTGATGCTTGTGCAAAGAAAAAAATCGACTATTTGGCAAAATTATAAAATATCTGCTTACTTATGGCAGTTTGTCATAGTAATTTTGCACCGAATTTAAAATTTTATCCCTATGACGAAAGCAGAAATTAATAAACTCAACCTCATGCAAATAATGGAGGTTATTCTGGAGAAAACCTATGACAAGAAGCTTTCTCCAGCCAATCTAAAATCCGTTCAGCCTATGCTTGACTCATTGGCCTGTCGCCTGTCTATTACCGATCGTGAGGCGTTGATGCTTACTGCTTTTGTCAACCTGTGTGATGATAACAACATCGCTTTCCGGGATTTGGCACGTCACTTTAACTGCAACAATATCAAGATGCAAACTTTTTGGGCAGAAATTGAATCTTTGTCAGAAAAAGGGTATATTAATATCTGTATGGAAGGCAATGGCACTATGACTTTCAATGTCCTTGGTAAAGCTGTTGGCGCGATTCGAGAGAACCATCCTTATGAGTTTGATTCGTACGAAAATCTCGCTGTTGCAGACTGGTGGGACAGCTTGGCTGATATAATGAGAAGTCGCGATCGTGAATCACTATCTTTTACTATTTTTGTACAAGAACTACAGCGGCTTATTGACAACAATTCATCACTTACGGTTGTTCAAAAATTGAAATATTATCATCTGGAGGATGTGGATGAAGATACAATTACCTTTCTGGCCATTGCAGATCTTTTCGTCCGCAATAATGATAATCATATTGTTTCGCGCGATATTGAAGATATCCCAGAAAATCGTCATGTTCTCCGTAGTATAACTCGTCAGTTAGAAGGGGGATATCATAGTCTCCAACTTGAAAAACTAGTTGAATATGCCTGCTCCGATGGTCAAGTGGAGAGTAATGCTTGGAAGTTGACGGATAAAGCAAAAGAGGAATTTCTTGAAGGGTTGCCCAATATGAAGAAGTCTTCTACTGTGGGTCTCACTCAACCTGATGATATTTCAGAAAAGAAGTTATTCTACTGCGAGTCCGTGACGAGGCAGGTAAACCAACTCCGTAGCCTTCTTCAAGAGGAGCGTTTTCGTTCAGTTCAGAAGCGATTGGATGACAAAGGCATGCGCAGAGGCTTTGCCTGCATATTCTATGGCTCTCCCGGTACCGGCAAGACGGAGACGGTTCTGCAGCTCGCTCGCGAGACAGGTCGAGCCATCAAGATGGTTGATGTACCAAACCTCCGTAGCAAGTGGGTAGGCGATACTGAGAAAAATGTTAAAGCCGTCTTCGAAGACTATCGCCGCCTCTGCAAAAACGCAAAGCTGGCTCCTATCTTGCTCTTCAATGAGGCAGATGCCGTACTTTGCAAGCGTAATGAGGGGGCCGTTACCGGCGTGGACAAGATGGAGAATGCTATGCAGAACATCATCCTTCAGGAGATGGAGAATCTGGATGGTATCATGATTGCCACCACCAACCTGACCGGCAATCTGGATGCAGCTTTTGAGCGTCGTTTCCTCTATAAGATAGAGTTCCCGAAACCTACGGCTAACGAGAGCAAACATATTTGGCGTGCGCTTCTGCCTGACCTTGATGAGAAGGACGCACTTGATCTTGCTTCTTCTTACAGTTTCTCCGGAGGCCAGATAGAGAACATCGCCCGCAAGCATATCGTTGATTCCATCCTTAGCGGAAAGGATGGTTTGGCAATTGACACCATCCGTGAAGCGTGTCGTGCAGAACAATTTAACAAGAAATCTGGAAACAAAATAGGATTTTGCTAATTTCTTATTGTTATGGATACTGTTGTAAGGAAAATAAGTTCTACCGCCTTGGGGCTGTTTATGGGTCGTTCTGACGAACAGCCCCAACGCTCGCCCTTATGGGTTCGGCTTTTTGCACATGCTGCACATCAGATTGGTGATGCTGGTTATGAGGTCTCTGTTTTTACCTCCGATAGGGAAACACGTTTAGATATGTCGCTCCCATCAGGTCATCAACTGCGCATCATTCTTGATCGAGAAGCAGAGTCTTCACCATTTATCTATGTGCGCTTTATGCCTTTTGATTCGCTCTATTATGAGGATGTGGTGCAGCCTGTATTTATGGAATCGAATGTACTGCGTGACTTTACTCTCTATCGTTCGCAGTACTATAGCCATCCGCTTTCCGGTAGTAACGATGAGATGGTATCTTTCCTTACTACAATATCTATTGAAATCTTTTCAAAATGTATAAGCCATGAAGCAGACAACAACCAAGTCTCGTAAAAAGACTGTACAACCTGAGAATACTTTATTGGATGTCCTCACTCCAGGACCACGTCAGCAAATAGAGTCGCTCATAAAGACTATTTCGCAGGGTCTCTACGAGAAGGATCACATTCTCGCTATCGCACTACTTTGTGCGGTTAGTGGTGAGAGTGTGTTCCTCCTCGGCCCTCCGGGTACTGCTAAGAGTGAGGTGTCACGTCGATTGAAAATGATATTCAAGGGCGCAAAGGCTTTTGAATATCTGATGTCTCGTTTCTCTACTCCGGACGAAATTTTCGGTCCGGTCAGTATTCAGAAACTCAAGAGCGAAGATACCTATGAGCGAAAGGTGGCAGGATTTCTTCCTGACGCCACCATCGTGTTTCTCGATGAGATATGGAAAGCCGGACCGGCTATCCAGAACGCATTGCTTACCGTCATCAACGAAAAGATATATCAAAATGGTACGCACACTTTGCGTGTGCCTATGAAATGCCTAATCGCAGCCTCCAACGAGTTGCCGGCTGAAGACGAAGGACTGGAAGCTCTTTGGGATCGATTCTTGGTGCGTGTAGTCAGCAATTGCATCGAGAATGAGAAAACCTTTTACCGAATGCTTACGATGTCTGAGATGCCAACTATTTCAGTCTCGGACGATTTGCTCGTTACCGATGAACTGTATAGCAGTTGGCAACAGGCTATGTCCAACATAGATGTGCCGGAGGGTATTCTATTAACTATTACATCCATCCGCAAAGCATTGACGGATGCAGGGAAGCAGGATGGAGTGGCTCCTCTTGATTATTACATATCCGACCGTCGCTGGCGTAAAGTAATCCATCTGCTGCGTGCTTCTGCCTTCTTGAATGGTCGCACAGCTATCGACTATTCTGATTTGCTACTGCTTTACCATGTCCTCTGGAACAAAGTAGAGTGCATTGAACCAGTTCTGACCATGGTGAGTATGTCTGTTATCTCTGATTTTGAGAAAGAAACTGTTGAGATTGAGAACGAATGTGACGAAGGACATCGTGAGTTGGCTAGCAAAGATCCGGAGGAAAGTTTGGAGGAATATAAAACCTTTGACTACTTTTATCTTGGTTTGCAGAACCATCCACGGGGAAAGGTGTTCTTTAATAAAACCGACTACAAGTACATTCCCATTCAAGGAGAGAGCAATGGTATAATGTACTTCGACCAAAGCAAGAATGCTTATTACATCCGTCATTATGATAAGAATATGCGTGCCTTTGATACCTCTGGAAAGCAGAATGTCGCTACAGTCAAACTGCGTAAAGGGTATGGCAGTTTGTTCGTTGACGGCCAGTCATATTCTTTTATCCGTGCAGGGTACAAACCAAGGCCGGCAGCTCCTAATTCGATGGGGGTACCATCTATTACGGATATGATGAACTCCTATGGCACTTCTTCAGAGGAATTACCTTTGGAGTTGTCTATCTATGGAGCGCCATTGGTGGAACGTATCAATAATGTAAAATCGTCTCTTGCTTTCCGTTTTGCCTCCATCAAAGATTCAAAGAACCTTTTCGTTTCGATTGATGATATTGGTCTCGTGCAAAAGCAGGTGAAAGCCTTAGAAAAGCGTTTAGACGTAGCCCGAGCAAAAGCCGCCAATCTATGAATGAACAATCCTTCATAAAGCAACGTCTCGACAGCTATTCGGAGTTGTTCGATTTGTACATGGATACCGGTACTGTGCCACCACCGAAGCCTAATGACGATCCGGATCCGTTGCGCGACTATCTCATCGAGGCCATCTCAGAGCCATCTAATTACTTCCATTGCAAAGAGGATGAAGATTGGCGTGAGGTGTTCAAGAACTCGCTTTTTGAATTTCTCTCTGTTATGTTAAATGCTTTTATTCCCTTGGAGCAGCATAGGCAAGACGAACGGAGATTGCGTCATGCTTTTATGGATGCTCCTCTCGATGAGAAACGCAAACATTGGGAACAAATTTCGTCTTACCTTCAGGAGGCATATAATGCTGATGAGGTGAACGTGTTCGGGTACCTTCAACAGTTGCAGGACGCTTCGGAAGGGGATGAGTATGATGCTATCTTTTCTGCCATGGATGATATTTGGGAAGAAGCATTAAAGGAGCGAATTTTTAAGGAAGAACAACGCCTTATAAGTTCTAACCGGAAGCAATTTGAGTTCCATGTGGCTGATGTTGGTTCTTCTGACTACAAGACTGCGCTCCGTACACGCAATATGGTGCTTCGTTATCCTGTGCTTCGAGAAATTCTTAAGCTGATTGGTCGAGAAAAACCCCAATCTAAGGAAGAAAAGGATACTGTCGTTACTCGATATATACCAATCCTTCTTTCTCAATCCCCGGCGAAGACGGAGGTGGATGGTGTCAAAATCGGCAACCATATTCCGGACGCACTTCCTGCTGAATTGGTTTATTTGGCAGAACGTGATACTGAAGATGTGTTCTACCATCGCTTTGCTACATCGCAACTTCAGCTAATGGCTTCTAAACCGCCCACTATCAGCAAGGAGAAAACCGATATTAAGAAGACGGAAACACCTCGTCTCATCAAGGGCCCGATTATCGTCTCAGTCGATACTTCCGGCTCTATGAAGGGGCGGCCTATGGATATGGCAACAGCACTATTGATGCAGCTGCTTACCATGGCTCGCAAGCAGAGGCGTTCCTGTTATCTGATTACTTACTCCGTTCATGCTCAGGCAATCGACTTGGCTTCTCCGGCCAATTGGAGGCAAGTGAAGGATTTTCTACGCAATGGTTTTAGTGGTGGAACTGACGGTACCGAAATGATTTTAGAGTCAATCAAAACGCTGCATAGTAAATCATATTCCATGGCCGACGTGTTGATTATATCTGATTTCTGTTGGTCAACTCCTTTTAACGATGTGATGGAAAAGATGAAGAAAGAACAGGCCAAGGGGACCAAGTTCTATGGTCTGGAGATTGATACCTGCTCTTCCGTTCGCCAACATAAGTGGCTTGACCGTTTCTGGTCAATAAAAGTATGATTTGAAGAAGTGTCAAATTTTGGGAAAATGCAGGTCGAAAATCGCTGATTATGCCAAAAACAGGACTTTTTTTTAAGATTTTAATCATTTCAAAAAAAGAAGCAGAGAGGTTATTCGTATAATATATATAGGCCCCTTTTTTTGACACTTCAAAATTATATTGGATATGATACAAACAGAAATCTTTAAAAACCAAAATCTCCTCCAGTTTCTCGCTCCTCTTTATGTGGCTATGCCCCTCTCGCGTCAGTTACAAGATCTTCTCAAACGCTATCAGGTAGAACTATCCGACCAAGAGTTGACCGACCATCTCTACAAGTCGATCATTCGCCATCTTCGCACCGAAGGCCGGAAGGCAATTAAGGCCAGTCTAATCAAGTACCTGCTCGAAGAACTGGATGTTTACGAGGACACAGAGAATCTTCCTCCCCGCAACATTGAGGAACTGCTCACGGCTCGTGCTTCGCTTCTCTTCAGCGACGACCGTGAATCAGAGGCGTTTGTAGCCATGTGCAATAATGATATGGGATACATGGACGAGGATGCTGATCCTGAGGATACCTACCTGTGGAGCGAATTGGAAAGAACAATCTGTGACTATGCCCCCGCCGATACGACTTTCCGCTGCACGATGGGGTTCTATCGCCAAGACGGCACACCTGCCATAGAGGTGACACTGCCTCATCTGGAACAAGCATCTCATTTCCTGCTTGATCATGCTCGAGATTATGAAGGGGGCACAATAATCATTGGGAAAACGGAACTTTAAAATTTGTATCAACCTTAATTATTACTCTATGAACAATACAACTACTTCACCTTCAGAAACCTTTGAGTCTATGATGATGGACGCATCCCAGCAGCCTTTGCTTACTAATGAACAAGAAATAGAGCTTGTTAAAAGAATCCAAAATGGTGACTCGGACGCTCAACAGCAACTGTGCTCATGTAATCAACGTTTTGTCTTAGCTGTTGCAAGGCGGTTTCAAAATCAGGGCTTGACGCTATCTGAGTTGATTAGCGCAGGAAATCAAGGCCTAACCCAAGCTGCAGAGAAATACGATGGTCATTATAAATTTATTCCCTATGCAGTATGGTGGATTCGCCA
>DCGV01000094.1 GCA_002314725.1 Bacteroidales bacterium UBA1769 | reverse complement strand
GCGGAACTTGTCTCCGGCGGGCCCCACCCGCTGCCCCTGTCCGCGGGTGGACAGGCCTCTCAGCAGCAGATGCCGACCGACTTGCTGCGCTTCCGCCAGCAAAGTCATATCTGATGCTTGAGGTTATGCCGGTTACTTCTATTAGAATTGCTTTTTTGAAAGCTTTATTTCCAAGGCTTGTTTGTGGAGTAGTTCTCTATTATCAAAATACTTAGCCCAGAATGGCTTACACTGCCGTGCACCTCCTTCCATACCTTTGTGACCAAGCTTCTGTTCCTCAATATCGAAACACAGATAGTTTGCCATACGTAGAACAACTGACGCAGGAGTACGCCCTATGAGCTTAGCTAATTCAATAATTTCAGGATTATTTCTCGTGCGTTTGTTATAGGGTGTTCTAAAATACAGGTCAAGCGACAGAATCATTTCCTCGTCCGACCAGCCAATTCGTTTTTTTCGATCCGGAGTCGATACCGTTTCTGACGGCTTTGGTAGTGTTGCTGCGATAACTGTAAGAAACTTGATATAGTGGGAAATACCCACTGAATACATATGATTGCCTTTGATATCACAGGGCGAAGATTTGACTTCCAGACGAACCTTACCCGCATCCTCCGGAGATAATACTTTATAGAGAGAGTCTTTACCTGTTATTCTTTTTACGATATCTCGTACTTCTGCATTTCGGGCAACTTGGATAGAATACTTCTTGACAGACCCTTCCGATGTGCCGTCATTACGCATATAATCCTGAAATAACCTGCACATTTCATCTTCAGATGGCAACTCACATGGCTGTTCTGTTTGTGCCTTCTCTGTTTCTGACGTTTGCTTGAAATATGGCTCAAATACCTTAACAAACCTCGCGGAACGCTCTGTGAAAAACTGAAATATCGCAGACTCATCTTGTGGCACCAGGAATGACTTCTCTATTTCCTGGTATATCTTGGCAGATATGCTATTCTCCTTAATATGCCAAACTATTGGTCCAAGCTCAACTTCAATATGAGTCTTATCCGTCATAAGACGATAGAATGCTTCGTCGCTTTTTTCCTTGGAGCCCTCTTTTATATTCAACTCAACAGCGCACGATGTTTTCTTAAGTACAATGGATACTATAACACCATTCTCAGTACGGGTGAGCCATTGATCCTTTGATGGTTTACGAGATGCGAAGAGGCCGCCATGTTGATTTGAATAATCTATAAATTTGGTCCAAAACTTTAGATGAGCTTCACGCAAATCGAATGTCTTTGACTCTGACATGTCAGCTAATGCCGGCTCGTCAAAAGAGAGTGCCAGGTCCTTCTTCTGTATCATATCAATCAGAAGTTGACGCAACTCATTACGCGCATCATCCTCCAGGAGCAAAAGCATCAACTCTTCATCGATATATGCCCCCAAGTAGTATTTATACAATTGTGATTCTCCTTGACTGCCTTGCGGTTTAGCATCTTTTTTCATCGCTAATTTCCAGAAAGGCTCACCTTCCATATGGAAGAAAGGTGTTGAAAAAGATGGGGTAAATAACTCGGATTTAACGTATATATTCCAATTGGTATAGAAAAATTGCTCTAGCTTTGGATTTAGATCTATGAGGTACTGATTAATCATGCGGTGGCCAGCAAGCCCCATTGACAGGAGCTGCTCAACTCGATCAATCATTGCAAGCAAAAGAACTGGCTTGTGAGGCGCCTTCTCGCCTTTGCGGGTACTACGATTAAGGTGCAGAAAGCACATCTTGTAGTATGATAGATTTTTAATCTCGTTTGCCATTGTCACTCTTCTTCGACCTCTATGTTATTCTGGTATAACTCCTCAGGGTATATACGCTCTATAAGGTATGAATCAATCGTTTTGCTCCAATCTGTTGACTCAAAGACATTCGCTATCGGATCTTGAATAATCTGTGGTATGTACCCATGTTGATTCATGCGGTCATAATCAACTAGATAGATATAATAGTGATCGCGTAAGATAGATGCCTTTGTCTTCTCATTACGAGACCAATGGAAATGTGGTTCACCTTTGTATGTTTTAACCTCGATATAACGGTCATGTTCTGATGAGCACATCGAATTAAAGGAAGCTATATCAAATCCAGAAGAAACATCTATTAACGAAACTTGCTTGATCTTATTTGAAAGTGGGAGACCAAGTCGTTTTTTTTCATATTCGAGAACAAACAGCTCTCCCATTTCTCCCATCTTTTCCTCTGCCTCCAATATCTCTATTAGCCGTTTCTGAGACAGTTTCTTCACTAATCCAGGACGATGGAGAAACTGGCTCAGCAGTTGACTTATATCATACATTCTATCTCGACGCAGAATAAGAACACCAAAGGAGATCAATAGATTGCGATATCCGGCATGTCTGTACTTAAAACTTTTCGATGGTAGCTTATAGGAATCAGTTAATAAGTCATACTCTACAAAACTGAGATTTATAACTTCTTCTGATATCAGGAAATTGATATATTGTCGTATGAAATATTCATCTAAAGGCTCATTATTTGGTATTTGTAAATCACAAATTAGCTCATCCTCTTTTACGAGAAGCAAGCCCATAGACTCCAGAAGAGTAACAATATGAAGTGTTTCCGATGTCTTAATACCTAATTTTGAGAACAAGTACTGTTGCAAAGACGTAAAAGATGTCGTACCATGCAGTAAGCATGATATGACGGCCAGGACACTTTGTTTATCGCCGATGCTACTTAGATTGTCGAGCCTTTCGTTTAACATAGTCAGACAAAATTGCTTTTATATCTTCATCACCCTCATCGGTAATATTATCAAACAAAGGTATTGGCATACTTTCGATAATTTCCAGCATACGAGACTCTTTCATACGAAGACGAGTATCAACTGTTTCGTCGACAGACTCCTCTGACAGCAGGTAATAGTAATTGGTTACTACGTCTTTGGCTAGACCATAGCGATGAATACGATCTTTCGACTGCATGTAATGGGCGCAGTTAAAAGAGCGTTCCATATAGATTGCATTATGACATGCTTTATGAAGAGAGATGGATTCGGCAACCGCAAAAGCGTTGGCAATAATAACCTTGTATGGACAATCAGGATCATGGAACTGCTTTACAATCCCTTCACGTGTCAACTCGCGTTCTTCATCATCCATATCATCTGTTGCAACAGGGGTGGCCCCATATAGGACGCGATTGTCAATGCCGTTCTGTGATAAGAATTTACTGAGAGACTCAATATTACTGATGAACATTGCCCAGATTATCACCTTCTCACCTTTTGAGATTAAATCTTTAACAAGACTTAGGCATGCATCAAACTTGGCAGGTATCTCATCACGATAAAATTTCATCACTTCGCTCATTATCACAGAGTCTTGAACCGAACATGATGATAGGTCAAGATCATATTCTGCGGCACATTGAGCCAATGGTGCGCGTAATAATGCAGGATTAGTAGATGCCTGCTGAAGGCGAATCATCTTAGCCTTAACGAGAGCGCTTTTGAAGTAGCTGTCTACTGAATTATTCATCGCCTCTTCAACAAACCTTTGCTCAATATAGTCATATATCTTGCGCTGAGACTCTTTCATTGGAACGATGATCGGAGGATTCTCTGTTGCGGGCGGAAGATTGAGGTCACTTTTACGTATGCGAATGAAATATGGGCTGATATTATTCATCATGCGTCCAACTCTACGGTCTTCGTTATTCTTTGACATATCCCGCAACTGGCCAACTGTATATGAAATCACATCATGGTTCGGCCATATAAAATGGAAGAGGTTATAAATATCATCATATCCATTAGGTGCAGGCGTACCTGTTAATACAACACGTGAGGTTGCCGTTTCTGCAAGAGACATGATAGCGCGTGCCTGTACGCCTCCATTAGTATTCTTAATTTTGTGTGCTTCATCCAACACGAGCATGACTCTATCTTGTTTGAGAAAGAAGCGAACGTCATCTACAACAGATGCTAAAGACTGATAGCTAATGAGTGTCAATTCAGCTTTGCCAGAACAGAAATACTCTTTCTTTTTTTCCAGACTCATCATGCCACCAATGCGTTGGCATGTAGCTTTTCGCCCAAAACATTCTGCGTATTCTAACTCCCAGGGGCCAAATGAGCTCAGCGGACCAACTATTAGAATTCGGTCAACATGCTTAGGATTATCTTTCGGGAGATTTTTGAGGTAGGTATATGCGCCATATACTATACTCGTCTTACCAGCACCAGGAACAGAGAAGTTGCATGCATTCTGAGAAAAAGCAAGATGATAAGCAGATAACATCTGCAGTTCATACAAGTGGCGATGAGTCATGTGCTCATCCAGGATTTCCTCAAAATGTTTGAAGTCAGCCACATCACAATGGTTGTTGCGTATATTTTCGGCTTTCTGAGAGAACTTGGCGAATAGTTCCTCATTGCGTTTAAAATCGGCAAGGCCAGTACTAATCACTGTGTCGTAACCAACCTCCGCACCAATATATTCAGCAGCCAGTTTGAGAATGTCATTGACCTCAGACGTGGTCATGCCATTACTTTCAATCACAAGTTCATTCCCGACTTGCTCATATGGCAATTGAGAACGCAAAAGAAGTCGTGCTCTTTTGTTTCGTATAAGAGCATCGACATCTCCTGTGATACGGAAGTTACCGGATGGTGTAACGGATAGTGTAATTGTCATTGACCAGAATTAATTATTGTTGCCAGCAATGGCCTTTTCTACATCTTCCAATAGGCGTTTAATATCCTTCATTTGCTCTTTCAACTCTGTCTTATCTTTCATACGATAAACAGTTTCCAGATCAACACCATTGAGAGCGTTAATCACCTTTCTAAGAAGAGCATTTGGTTTCTCTTTCTCACGCTGGTTATCAATAATATCTTTTGCATTTTTGAAAGCGTCCTTCATAGAGTCCTTAACAGTATCGCGCCATTTGTTATCGCGTTTGTTCAGCTCTCTTTCCAGATCTTCACCACTTGCTCGGTCAATAATAGCATCAATAGACTCCTCCTCTACTTCATCTACAGCATTTTGCCAGTTCTCTACAAAGTCATTCCAAACATCCTCATTTTGCAAAAAGTTTCCACCTGAAGTCTGGAGAATATCGCGGAATTCGAAACCATCTTCTTTCTTCATATTCAAACGAATATAGTCGAAGCAGACAGCCTTCAAATCTGTCTCTACCTTATTAAGTTTTGTGGTCGGAATCCATGATATAGAGCCTTTACGGATTTTCTTGACAGCAGTGTTCAGCTTCAATAAATCATCTTCAAAACCCTTAGGCAGACGAGTATATAGACCTACGCAATCACAGTTATCCAGATAGTCATCTGTTAATGTTGCTACCTCCAGAAGCTCTTGAACAGAGCTGTTTGTCTCACCCATATATTCCTCTATCTCGCCAATGGAAAAGCCCTTCTCTTCCATATCACGAGCATGGAGATACTTTTCAATTGCATTGTATCCAACCTTTTCGTCAGTACCTAACTGATAGGTAGTTTCAAGACGAAGTATGTCTTTCTGGGTTGCACTTTCAGGAAGAACGACTGTACGGAATCGTTCACAGCGAGCCTTCTCGTTTGGATCTGCATTTGGATCGGTCAGAATGGACCACATAAGAGAAGCACGACGGTTTCCGTCCACGAGAATACCATCAGCAGTGATGATGCCGGCCTCCATTTGACCACATTTAGCAATATCAGCTCTAGTTTTCTTGTTGGCTATTTCATTAGAGTTGTAGAGCATCTTTGCAATAGTTAGTGAATCTTCTTGTTTCTCAGGATCGAGAACTCCATAACTATGCTCAAACGTCTTAACTACACTGCCTATACGTCCATTCTGCACATTGTAAATAAGCGCCTCCATTGGGATTTCAAAGATCTTGAATTCCTTGGTTTCGCCTTTGTATCTCAATCTGCGGCCCTCGCCAAAGACCTGATTGTGTGTGATACTTGAAATTAGGGCGATACGATCTTCCTTTTTCATAAGGATATATTGTTAAAAAAATAATCTATTATTTGTTCAACTTGACCAATGTTTTGCAGGTTTAAGAAAAAGTCGCAATCATGATAAATCTTCTTATATGCATTAGAGCGGCCAATCCAACCAGCGCCATCAAGAATGTTTACAACAAGAGTATCGTCTTCTAATCTGCTTGTCTCGTAGATAGGCGCAACATGGTTATCAGCGTATTTGTTTTGATTATTGCTAGTAGTAGATTGAAAATTATAAGTAAAAATGATACGTTTACGCTTATCGGTTATAATGTAGCATGGAATAGGCGTATTCATGAAAACCCGCTGCGTCAGTTCAAGACCTTCTTTCAATGCAAACGAGCCAAGGTTATTCTTAATCAGTTTATCATAAACTTGTGAATATTGGCTACTATATCCGGCAATCATGCGAGCTTTTATGAGGGAACGCATAAATTCTTCACTGGATAGACGACCGATTGTGTCTACATCAATCTTAAAATCCTGAAGAATGAAGTTAGGAATAAGTGCCTGATATTTAGGCATATTCTTTCCGTTGATAAACAACTCACAGAATTCCATCATAAGTGTATCGTTAGTAGCGAGTTCCTTTTGTATTCTGCGCTCATCCCACTCGGAATCAAACGTGTAGCCCTTCATGACACGAAGCATAGTAACAACTCGTTTGATTTTCTCTCCACTAATACCCAATAATGTTTCCAGCATGGATATAGACTCTCGTTCAGCTTTGATAAACTTAGCTAAACCTGCCATATCAGCAATATTCGACATTTTAGCCTGCATTATTCATAATTAC
>DCGV01000116.1 GCA_002314725.1 Bacteroidales bacterium UBA1769 | reverse complement strand
CAGCCTATTGTTGCCAAGCCTGGAAAGTAGGACAACAAGAATAACATTTCAAATCACAATACAACTTGTTCGTAGTACAACATCGCTAAGAAGATTTCCCTAAAAATGGCCTCAGTTTGTTAGCAATATTGAAAGCTTCAATAAACAAAGAATTGTCATATGGTATAATTATTTCCTCTTTTTACAATATTTATGTATTATTAAGCAGAGAGGTGTTGATATTTTATGTATTTTTGTGTTTGTAATGGGATTATAAACAATGCCTTAAGCAGGCATCAGTTGGCATTAATCATTTCTAATAGACATGGGCAATGCCATTAATGTTTAGTTATGAATCAAGATACCGAAAAGATAACACACATCTATAGAATTGATAGACATCCAATCCAGGAGATGCCAGAATCAATTCAAAACAGATATTTGGAGGGGTTGGCATGTGTGTGCTACGACATTGCCGACGGAGATCCAGCAATGGGCGTGTTATTCGCCCAATGGGGACACTCTATAGTTGGTAAAAATGTATCTGACAAATACAGGAAACAGCCTATTGAATCAATCAAAAAAGCAATCTCATTAAATAGAATCGGGTTCCTTTTTTTTAGATTTAAACACGAATTCTATTATGATTGTTATTATCTTGTTGAGAGCTACAATGCGAATCTCCTTCCCCAGCTCAACATTTACCTGACTGAGAATGGAAAATCAATGTTCACAAAAGCGGCTTTAGCGGAGAAACAGAATTATTTTGTCGGCGGATCCGGTGAAATAACTATTTCTGAAGAACAAAAAGCTCATAGGCAGGCAAACCTTGAATTCAAAAAGCAGCGAACTTCAAGAGTCCTGGTTGTTGCTACAGTATCTGCCGGAAAATCAACAATGATAAATGCATTAATCGGTTACAATTTCAATAAAGTCCGAGCAACAGCATGCACCAGCAGGCTATGCGAAATCTACAATAAACCAGTCAATGATGGTATTTCATATTACACGTCGTCAAATTTAATTTACGACCATGATATCAATTCTCACAGCAGTGACGAAACCACCAAGATTGGTCTCCATTTCAAATCATCGCTTGGCAATACAAAGATTTGTCTGATTGACACTCCAGGAGTAAACAATTCCGTAGATCAGAGACACTGGAAGACAACCACAGATGCAATTGCAGGTGGAGCCTACGATATGATTTTATACATATCTAATGGTCAATATAATGGCACTGTCGACGAAAGGAAGATACTGGAATTTATCTATAAAAACAGCAAATGTCCTATAATCTTTGCGCTTAACCAACTTGACAGGTTCAAGAGTTCTGCAGATGACATTGGGATTATGATCAGCGATTTCACTAAAGAATTGAAATCAATAGGATTCAAAACGCCAAAAGTGTTCCCTGTTTCTGCGCAGTTCGCCTACCTATCTAGATTAGACTACCTAGATGAAGATGAAGAGCTGGAGCTCGAGCAATTAAAGAAACGTTTTTCTAAAGATTTCTACGATCTTCCAAAATACATTGGAGGGTATGCTGGAGATAACATCGGACGTTCAGGAATAAGCCATATTGAATTTGAAATCAAAAAATTAAATCAGCAATACTAATATGAAAAAGGTCACTATCAAGTACAATCCTTATTTGGTATCTACCCAAATAAAGGTTGATGGTCAATCACCTAAGCCAAATAGTTCTTTGAATGTTCAGAACTGCCGTCTTCAGGAGTGGGTGGAAAAGTTGCCTCAAATCCTTATGGATGAGTATCGAGACACAAACTTTGAACTCACATTCACTGGAACAGAGGCAGATTTTGAGGATATATGCACATCCGTAGAAGCTTTTGGCAATAAAGTCAATATCAAATGTAAAAACAACAAAACTGCAGATATTGATGATGCTGAGAATGCAATTGATGAAATTTTTGAAGAGATTAAAGCTGGTCCTATACCTGAGTTGAAGGATCAGAAAATCATAGATGCTTTTGAAAAGGCAAAGAACTCGCAATTTGAGATTAACGTAGTTGCAACAATGAGTTCAGGAAAATCGACTTTGATCAATTCCCTCCTAGGCCAACAGCTGATGCCTGCGGCAAACGAGGCAACGACTGCTACTATTGTTAAAATCATCGATACAAAGCAGGATAATTTCTCCGCTACAGCATATGACAAGTCTGGCAATAAGGTAAAACACATCAACAATGTAACTTTAGCAGACATGAAAGCCCTTAACGATGACCTTAAAGTGTCAGATGTTGAGTTAAGAGGAAGAATACCATTCGTTGAATCAGTAGGTATGAAGCTTGTTCTTGTGGACACTCCGGGACCTAATAATTCAAGAGATAAGAGACACGAAGAGATGACTTACAAGATGATTGCAGATTCTGACAAATCTCTTGTGTTGTACGTTATGAATGGACAGCAGCTCGGCATTAATGATGAGAAGATTTTCTTGGATTATGTATGCCAGAACATGAAAGAAGGTGGCAAGCAGAGCCGTGACCGTTTCCTTTTTGCAGTTAACAAAATGGACAGTTTCCGCCCTAGTCCAAAATATGACGGAGAAGGCTGCATAAAAAAAGCCCTTGATGAGGTAAAGAAAGGCTTGGAAGACAGAGGTATATATAATCCGAATCTTTTCCCTGTGGCCGCATTGCCAGCTCTTCAAATTCGTTCTAAGGATGATGAAGATGATGACGATGCAGCAGAACTCATCGGCTTCAGATCTCGTTCTAGCAAGTTTGATGAGATGTGTTTTGAAAAATACTATGACTACACTCATCTTCCTCAGTTAGCTCGTCAAATCATTACCGAATTGGAAGAAGATGCAGAAGGCGACGACTTGGTAGAAATACACACAGGAATCGTATCTATCGAGCAGGCAATCAGCCAATATATTAACAAGTATGCACGTACTACTAAGGTTTGCGACTTGGTACAATCCTTCAAAGATAAACTTGAGGAGCTCTCTGCTGTAGCACATTTGGAAGATGCTATTGCAAAAGACAAGAGCAAAAAAGCAGAATTGGAGAAGCAGATTGCAAAAATCAAAGCGAATATTAAGTCTGCCAAGGATGCTCAGACTCTTTCAAAAGACATCGATAAGATTGATTTAACTTCTAAAGCCCAGGAAGAAGTCAAGAAATATCTGAAGAATGTCAAGGATGAGACCAGCAAGATGATGACTGGCAGAAGTAACAAAGTTGAAAAGGCTGCAGCTAAGCAACAATGTGCAGCACTGGAGAAACAATGTAAATCCATCGCTGTACAGATAAAGGTTCAGATTGACAAGATTCTTGAGAAATCATATAAAGAAACTATCAATAAAGTCATTGAGCAGTACAAGAGCCATTTGGCTGCTCTAAATATGGGTGTAAACGCAGGTGCTTTGTCATTCAATCCTCTGAACCTGGTATCTGCATCTCTGTCAAATTTGAGCCAGATCATTGAAGACAATACAGAAACAGCGGATGAAAGCTACACTGTAAAGGAATCCTATCAGAAACGAGTAGAGGGAGGTTTCTTCAGAAAGGCTGCCAGTTTCTTAACATTTGGTATCGTTGATGACCACACATACGAAACGGCATATCGTGACAAACGAATTGCCAAGTACGTTGATTATGTAGACATGAACGAAGTTGCTTCTGACTACATCGTTCCTTTCCAAGCGAATTTGATTAAGACAGAGAAAAGTGCTATCGATTATGTAAGCAACGAGACAGAACGGCTGAAGAATCATCTAAAGCAAGAGTTGGTAAAGATCGATAAACTTTTGGATGAAAAACTTAATGCATTGTCTAGAACCGAAGCCGATTCTAAGACAAAGGCAGAGGAAATTGCCCAGAAAGAAAAGAATCTTAAATGGCTTATCCAAATCCAGGAGAGAGTTAAGAGCATAATTGAATTCTAACATCCCCATATCCACATGAAGGAAAATTTCATAGAAGCAGTAAGTGGTGGCGATATTTTCGCCATCCGCTTATTCTTGACTCACGAATTGAAACAAAATCCAAATGGAAAGACATTAAAGAAGATGTGTCAATACGCAGAAGTGAATGTTGACAACATATTTGACCTTCATGATGGTAAGATTCTTAACAATGACAAGACTCTTTGGAATGAAGAGTTAATGGACAACATCCTAAACGATTTGGACAATAACTTCTCAAAAGAACGATTCGACTACTTGGAAGATATATCTGAGTTCATGAAAACTAAAAGCGCAAGAAGTAATATTCATGAACCAGATTCCAACTCAAAGAAAACAGAAACTGAGAATAAACCCAACACAGAAAACGTTCAACTAAAAGAGAAATTCATTGAGGCTGTAAAAAATAACAACATAATTGCCATACGTCTTTTCCTTGCCAACGAATTGATGCTGGATCCTAGAGGCTATAGTTTCAAAACAATGCGAGACTATGCAGAGAATAACAGTACCGACCTCTACGAAGTGCATAATGGTGATAATTTTGTTGAAGACCAGTCAGAATGGAATCAAGAATTTCTATTCAATGTTCGAAATGATCTGGACTCAAACTTTTCACGAGAGCGATTAGGTTATTTCGAGATGGTCTGCAAAGTCGTCTTAAAGGATAAAGCATTATCATTAGAGACAGAAGAGAAGAAAAAAAAGGCACAAAAGACAAATAGTACGGAGTCAACAAACTCGGGAACAGAGTCTGAGAGTAATAAAAAAACAAATCATAATAATTTCCTTAAACGCTTGATTAATGAAAAGGTTGTCAAACCTTACAAAGAAGGGCTAGAAGGAGAATAAAATAAAGAATATGAAGGCAAAATTCAAAAGAGTAGTCGATGCTGGAGACGTAATCAGTACACGTTTGTTCCTTGCAAATGAGATGATGTTAGATCCTCGAGGTAACAGCTTCAAAGAAATGCTGTCTTATGCGGAGGCAACATTAAATGATTTGTTTGAAGCTCACAACAATTCTGTCTTTGACATGAATGAACAAAACTGGAATGAAGAGTTGCTTTTCTCTGTGAAAAATGACCTTGATTCTAATTTTTCTCGCGAGAGATTGGACTATTACTATGAATTGGCAAAGGTAGTACTCAAGGATAAAGCCAATAGTCTTGAGGAAGAAGAAAAGAGAGCTAGAACTCAAAGCCAGACAATTCATAATGATTCCGCTGACGATAACAAAGCACAAAGTACAGTTTCAAACAAAGACATATACAAAGGGATCACCATCGGAGGCGCTGTTCTTACTGTTGCCGGTCTATTCATTGAGAAAACCGCTGTAGCATGTGCCGTTTCTTCTCTTGGTATCATTGGTGCCGCTGTCGGTGGATATTTACTTTATAACGAAAGCAAGAAATGAGTACAATTTACGATAAGAAAAAAGGTAAATCTGGAGGAAAATCAAATAATACTCAAACTCCTGCTAAACAGGTCCAGACTACACCTGTACCTCAGACAGCAGTGCGACCAGCAGAAGATACGCCAAATGTTTCCATTCAATATAAAGAGCCTTCAGATCCTCAAGAGTCAAATTTCCTGCGTCAGTATGAGAATGTAGCTAATCAAGCTCTTACTCTAGTTGACGATGTAGTCCTGAAGAATTATCTGACAAAGCTAAGTAACATGGATGTTGTTCAATTTGAAGGTGACACATCCATGAGCGACACCATTTTGTTCAAAGTGAACAAGATGGTATATGAAAAAGATGAGTATGCCACAGACAAATTCATCAGCATAATCAGTGCAATGACCTATACTATTGGCTCGTTGTTTATGATTGTCAATGGACATAAAGACCATACTGATTTTTATCTTGGAATCAAATGTGATGATCCTGATAGAAATGTTGGTTCTGTCGCAGAAACATTCAAGAATGCTATCAAAGGCCAGTTCCCAGGTGCTGAGATTGATGACACCATCTCCATGATCAAACCTGGAGAGGAACGTTCTGCACAGCAGCATCTCGTTCACAAAATATCAGAAGCGACAACAATCAGTATGTGTTCTGGCATCCCTGCACAAAAGAATAGCAAGGGAGAATATACGAATGCTACCTTCATTCAAGGAATTGAGAAGTTTGCAACAGCAATGCAGGGAAAAGAATATACAGCTATCATTTTAGCATCAAACCTTGCACAACAAGAAATCACAAATGTCAGAGCTGGATATGAGAATATTTATACTCAGCTTTCTGCCATGGCTACTCAGCAAGTTGCATACTCAACCAACGAGTCTTTAGCTAATGCCATAAGTAGAACCAAGGGGTATTCCGACAGCGAATCGTTAACAATCACAGATGGAACCTCGACAACTTACACGAATACTCACACAACAAATTCTTCCCACACTACCCAAAAGGGAGAAAGCAAAGAAAATGGCTGGGGAAAGGCATCAAAGATCGTTTCTGCATTCTCTGCACCATTAATGTCAATCGGTGCCATCTTGACTGCTACCGGAGTTGGAGCGCCGTTAGGTGTTACTATGATGGCTGCAGGTGCTGCAGGCTCAGTTGGTGGAGCTGTACTAGGCGCTGGAGCAAAGCAATTAAACAAGAGTGAATCTGATACAAATGGTTTTTCTGTCTCCGAGTCTACTGCCAAAGGTGAAACACACAGCGAAGCCAAAGGCCAGTCTCACACTGAAAACTTTAGCGAGACAAACGGAGAGACCTCCACAATCGGTTCTTCAAAGAACTTCACCCTGACAATACAGAATAAGCACATACAGGAAATACTCAAAAGACTTGATAAGCAATTAGAACGTATTGCAGTTTGTGAGAGTACTGGACTATGGTCTACAAGTGCTTATTTCCTTTCGTATAATAACGACAGATATATTGCCGAAACTGGTGCTACAATCTTCAGATCAATCATGCAAGGTGAGCAATCCGGAGTAGAATTGTCTGCAATAAATACTTGGTATAACAACAATTCAAACTACAAGGCACTGAGAAGTAATATCTGTAGTCTGACTCATCCTTCATTTACATATACCAATCCTCTGACCAACAGTCCGATTATCCTTACTCCTACAAATATGCTAAGCAGCAAGGAAGTTGCTATAGTTATGGGGTTGCCAAGAAAAAGTGTTCCAGGCTTCCCTGTAATTGAGCACTGCTCACTTGGTAAAGAGGTAGTGAGGTTAAGCAATCAGGATAATACTGCGTCATTCGAGTTGGGATGCATCTTCGACCAAGGTGTTGAGTATTCAAATAATAAAGTGAATCTCAACGCAAAGAGTATGACTCAACACACCTTTGTCACAGGCTCGACTGGTTGTGGAAAGAGTAACACCATTTACTATTTACTCAAGCAAATACGTAATCAGGCAAATGCACCAAAATTCTTAATCATTGAACCTGCTAAGGGTGAATATAAGGATGTCTTTGGGAATGAACATATATATGGTACAAATCCATTGAAGACACCTCTTTTGAAAATCAATCCTTTCAAATTCCCAGAAGGTGTCCATGTCCTTGAGCATATTGATCGTTTGATTGAGATATTCAATGTGTGCTGGCCTATGTATGCAGCAATGCCGGCTGTATTAAAGGAGGCTATCCTAAACTCATACGAAGATTGTGGCTGGGACCTGTACAAATCAAGAAACAAGTATTCAAATAACCTCTTCCCTACTTTTGCGGACTTGTTGAACGAATTAATACTTGTCATAAATAACTCTGCATATTCAGAAGAGGTAAAGAGTAATTATCAAGGTTCATTGGTCACAAGAGTAAAGTCCTTGACCAATGGAGTTAGTCAGCAGATCTTCTCGGAGAACGAGCTTGGCGATCAAGCTTTGTTCGATGAGAATGTCATTATTGATTTGAGTCGAATTGGCTCTCAAGAGACAAAATCGCTCATTATGGGCATTCTGATCATGAGACTTAATGAATATCGCTCAAATTCCGACATACCTCATAACAGTCCATTACGCCACATTACAGTCCTTGAGGAAGCTCACAACATCCTTAAGCGCTGCTCTCAGGAACAATCTACAGAGGGAAGCAATGTTGCAGGAAAGAGTGTTGAAATGATTTCTAATGCAATTGCAGAGATGCGCACATACGGAGAAGGTTTTATTATCGTAGACCAATCACCAGGTGCAGTTGACGTCTCAGCAATAAGAAATACCAATACAAAGATCATCATGAGACTTCCAGATGACAGCGATAGAAAAGTAGCTGGAAAAGCTTCAGGAATGAAAGACACTCAGGTTGATGAAATTGCAAAACTTCCAACTGGTGTAGCAGTAGTCTACCAAAATGACTGGGAAGACCCTGTACTATGCAAGATTGGCAAGTTTACAGATAAGGAAATCCACTTTAACTATTTCCCTGAGGAAAATGAACGAGAAGAAGACACATCTTTAGTTTATGCAGAAATCTTAAAGTTACTACTTAAGGGAAGAGTTGAAGATCGTATTGATGTTGATATTGACCAGATAGAGACCTCTCTTTTCAAGACCAATTTGTCAACATTCAATAAAACATCCATATATGAGATTATTGAGGAGTATAAGACTAGAAATGATATTCAGATATGGAAAGACAACCACTTCGCTTCTCTGTCGAGACTTGTTACTGAAATCCTATCGGTCAAATCAGAAGTTGCCAGACTTGCCGATACCGTAGGTAGTTTCGATGAATTAACCATGAAATTAATGAATCTCATACATGAAACAAACAGCAGATTGCCAGAATCACTTAACTTGGTTACATGCCAATGTTTAATGAAAGACTATTCATTAGGTGGAGATGTAAGGAAAAAGATATATAGTGCTTGGTATCAAAGCGTAAGGAATAAGCAACAGAACTAGCCCACCAATACCAGATATGATGAACAGTTTTATTGAAATCAAAGAAGCCACATCACCTTTGGCCGAATTGTCAAAGAAATATGATTGCCTTCCTGACAGGGAGCTAAACAAGACCCTGGGAGCAAACACATTTGGCATGCTACCTCGTTCAGGGGGTGAATGGACTGGAGAACCTGGTAATTCGGAATGGGTGCCAGACAGAGACGGAATTCCAAAGAACAGAAATTACTCTAACATTGAAGGTAAGACATGGGGTGAAATTTTGGACAAGTATGGAATAGATAGCATTTCATTCAAAGATGGTGAGCCTGATTTTTCAGAAGTAAGTAAAGGCACTGTTGAGATTGACGATTTTTGCGACGAACGCTATGGTGCAGGTGGCAACTTTGATCAAGCGAGTGAGAAATTAGCTCAGCAAAGAGGTTGTACAAAAGAAGAAGTCCAGAACTGGATGAGAGAAAACAACTACACATGGCATGAAAGGAGTGACTGTAAAACCATGGATAAAGTTCCTCGCGAAGTTCATGGAAATGTTGCACATAGTGGCGGTATATCTAAGGTAAAATCAATGAACTATGAATGATAAGGTTTTCGGTGAAATGATTTTCAGATTCGGCTGGATTAAGACCGAATCAATCCAACTGTGGAATAAGACTTGCGAAGTTCGAGTCAGAACATCAAGTAAAAAAGATGAGTTTCCAACAGAAGCTCAGCAGGCAGCATACATTAGATACAAACAAGAAATTCTGAATCTCCTTAACAATGCTCAATGTCAGGTGAAGACATTCATCTGCTCTTATGAAGAAGAAATTAATGATTCTTTAGGGAAGTTTGATGAAGACAATGCACTCGATTACATCAGCCTTAAAGAAGTGTTGTTCTTCAAGAATGGGAAGTATGCCTTATTGTTTGATACACAATGGTCCGAATCCGGCATGGCTATTTTATGTTCTGCAGACAAGTATGAAATAGGCGAAAGCTATATTGTTGAATTTGAGCAATAGGTATGGCAACTTTTGAATTAACAGCCAGGCACCAGATGTATCTCGGCCCAGGCAATCAGATAAACAAAGGAGAGAGGCTTACAATGAACATTCATACTATGGGTGTTCAACCATATAGTATATTCTCAAATCCTGAGAGCAGAAGACAAGCAATTCAGCAGTTCTCCGTCAATGGAATTGATGTAAGTTCACGGCAATATCTATTGAATACCGGCCACTGGGATATTCGAAGAATTCCTGATGCGACTTTTTCGAAGTCAGTTGAATCCCATGCTAGTCAATTCGATTTGAGAAATCATGGTCTTGAAATGCCTAGGCAGAAAGAGATCATCGATGACGTTGAAATGAAAAAGGGATGCATAGAACAGGTCCGAAATTTCTATGAAAACGGAAATGATTTGGATTTTGCTGATAAGGGATTAGAAAGTCGCTGCGACATCGTCTCAAACTTCTATGAAGGTCTTAAAGGAGAAATGGGGATTGACGCAGAACTGGTCTTTGAAAATAAACCTCCTCAGAACCTTGGTGGATATAACCCTGCCACAAATAGAATTGAACTAAATTCTAAGTATCTGGAGAATCCAGACTGTGAAAATTTGCTTAACACGCTCATCCATGAGTCTAGACATGCATTTCAAAAGAAATGTATAGAAGCTCCAGATTCCGTGACTGTCAAAGATAATATAATTGATGTATGGAAAGACAATTTCAACAATTACATCAGTCCAGAGTTTGATTTCGAGGCATACGAAAACCAAGAAATCGAAAAGGATGCAAACTATTATGCAGACAGCGTAATGAGAAAAGGTATGGATACATATTATGCATAAGTATATGGATAGAAAAATACTATTGAACCTACTCAATGAAGAAGGTTATCCCAATCATATGATTGATTCCACAATAACGAAACTAGAGCTACTAAATCCAGTTATTAAGGACAGCTTTGATTCATGGATAGAAAAAGGTACAACTCCAGACATTGAAATAGAGGGATATTCATTTCAAATGCTGGTTGATTCTTATGGAATGAAACCCGTAGGAGCCTTCCTTACTCTTAACTGGCTTACTAAGGACCCTGAAACAGCCTTACGTTCACTTAAGAGAGGAATCAGATAAATATCTCCAGGGAATTCTTTCTGGTTAAAAGAAAAAGATGCAGTATTGCCAACAAGCGGTACTGCATCTATGATTTTTAACCCAAACTTGAATCATGAAACATTTAACCGACATTCAAGACATTGAGCAAACGCTGACAGATCATCGACTTTGTCTCTTTTACATCAAGGCTCCCGATTGTGGAGTCTGCAACGTCATGCTCGACAAGGTAGGTCGGCTCGCTGAAAGTCATCCTTCACTTTGTTCGTTCTATACTGACATCACCGAGGAACCACTAATAGCAGGAAAATTCCTAGTCTACTCTGGACCAACAGTTCTATTGATGTTGGAAAGGAAAGAAGTCTATCGAGGTTCCGGGTTTATCAATTTGGAAGAACTGGAACATAGAATCAATCTATGCATTGAGTCCTTATAGAAAAAGTCAACAATAAAACTCAATTCTCTTCTTTAGAAGAATTCATTCCGGTTAAAAGAGAAAGATTCCCAGCGAACAAAATAAAAGACACCCGAAGGTGCCTTAGTTTGGATATGAAGGAGCGGCTTAATCGCCGCTGTCCTCCGTATCTTTCTCCATGATGGAGAAGCTGCTTACAGCTAGCACTACCCTGTTGCGTAGCTGACCATCCTTGTCTGTGTAGCTGTCTGCCTTGAGCCAGCCTGCAAGCTCAACGTTTGCGCCCTTGATAAGGGAAGCAAGGTCTGAAGCATTGGCCTTCCATACTTCCACAGGAAGGTAAGCGGTGTTGGTTACTGACTCCTCTCCTTTCTTCTCGATGCGAGAGATTCCGAGGTTGAAACGGCATACTGCGCTGTTGTACTAATCCCTGCCGGGAA
>DCGV01000120.1:3058-3540 GCA_002314725.1 Bacteroidales bacterium UBA1769 | reverse complement strand
GTAGAGACACAGAAGAAATGCTTTGGTGGATAGACTGTCAGCAAATCCATCAGTTTCTTAGCCTTGATGTCGTTGTTCTCTATCAAAGCCTGTACACTGTAGCGGTCTTTCTCTGAACGGACGTGTTTGTGGGCGGAGAAGTTGGCTACTATATCAAAACCTTTCTCTTCTCTGAATATGCGTTCAAAGATAGGGTCTGCAAAGTTGAGTGTATAGCACCTAAACTCATCTGGTACGTAGAGCCCTTCAGTAGAGCGTACGTCACGTACTAATTCTGCAAGTCCGTTTTCGTTAAGATCCACTACCACTACTTTCTTGGGTTCGAATCTCAAGACGGCTTTGATGAAGCTGGAACCTATGGAGCCAGCACCACCTATCACACAGACTGATTTGTCTTTGATTTCGGCAGTGAGCTTTTCTCTGTTTGCCTGTATGTCATTGGCAAACATACTTTCCGGGCGGAAAGTCACGGAATCAGAAAT
>DCGV01000120.1:0-3012 GCA_002314725.1 Bacteroidales bacterium UBA1769 | reverse complement strand
CCTCCTACTTCTGTACAAATTGTTTAAGGTATTCATCCCAGTTACCCACATCTATCCAGGAACCTTCGTTGATTGGATATACCCCTACTCGTCTTCCTTCCTTCACAAGCTTCTCAATCAGGTAGGTAATGTGGTAGAAGGTGTCAATCGGTATCTCCTTGATAAGGTGCGGCTCAAGAATATACATCCCAGTATTAATCTTGAACGTATAGTTTGGTTTCTCCTTGATGTCCGCCAGCAGTCCGTCTTCCTTGGTCTCAAGTGTACCGTATGGAATGGCCATATTCTTGATGGCTGCCACCATCGTTATCTCATTATGGTTCTCTCTGTGGTACTTCAATATTTCAGCATAGTCGTCAACTATTATACTGTCACAGTTAGAGACAAAGAAGGTTGTATTGATTTGCCCGTTCAGCAGATGTATGCTACCGGCCGTCCCCAGAGGCTTGTCCTCTTGGAAATATGAAATATAATATTGTGGCTTGTTCAGGTTGTCAAAGTAACGCTTAATAGTATCTGCCTTGTAATTGACTGACACATAGAAACGGTCACATCCACAGTCAAGGAATCTGTCCATAATATCCTCCATCATGGTCTGCTCTCCTATAGGGATAAGCGGTTTTGGAAGGACATTGGTAAGCGGTCTCAATCTGGTTCCCTGACCACCAGCCATTATGATAACTGGTATACCAAGTTTCTGTCCGCTTGATTTTGGCTTCTGAGCAAACAGGTCCTCCCAGAAGATGACATCCGAGATATGTTTTTCATCGTCAATGATGGGCATAAACTCTGACTTACGCTCCATCATAGATTTTTTTACTTCATCAATATCATCATGAATCGTTGCTACACGGACTTTATCTCTAAGTATGGTTGAAATACAATCATCCATCGACACGCCCTTGATAATGGCGCGTTGAATATCACCAATGCTCAAAAGTCCATGGTACAGAGATTCTTTAGTTACTATCAACAGCTTATGTGCCACAGTATCCATCTGCTTGAGCGCAGAAATGATAGTTGAAGAACCATCAATCAATATGTCATGTATTCGATTATCCATGATCAGCTATTTCGTTTTTTCGAATTTCTTTGCGGGAGAACCCACCCAAGTTTCACCATCGGGCACTTGTTTTGTTACAACAGACCCCATTCCTATGGTACATCCTTCACCAATGCTTGTCCAGTCACGTACTACCACACGTGAGAAAATTGTGGTATTTTTCCCAACCTTTACACTTCCGGCAAGCATAGTAGAACCAGTAATCCAAACATTTTCATAAAGATGGTCATTAGAGCCTATGAAACACATACCGTTAATTTTGCAGCCGTTCTCAATTATCGTATCAGATAGAGAACCACTAGCTATGTGTGTGTTCCCTCCAATGTAACAGTTATCCCCTATTTTGACTCCTCCCATTTGGGGAAATTCCTGTAATTTTCCATCTGCACCTCTAACACACCCCAATCCATCGACACAGAGAATTGCACCAGAATGAATCACGTTATTGTTTCCTATTACAGTCCTGTCATATACTGACACATTTGAGTGAATGACATTATTGTCGCCTATCACACAATCTCCAATATAACAATTCGGACCTATATAGTTGTTCATTCCAATCTTTGCATTTGGGTGGATAATTGCTGAAGAATCTATTCCTGATTTATACTTTTTTGCAAAAAAAGCATAAATAACATCCATCAAAGATTTTCTTGGATTCTCCACGACAATCAAGACTTTCCCATCTTGTTTTATTGTCTCAGAATATTCAATGTCTTGATCGACTATTATAGTATTTGCCTTGCTATTTTCTGCAATTTCTTGTTTGTTATGTTTCTCAGAATTAACCCAATCAAGAGTCGAAATTGAAACATGTTCCAAGTCGGCAACATTATCAACATACTTTCCATCTGGGTTGCCATATATCCTAAGGACCTGACGACCTAGCATGCAGATAACATCTGATACTCTAATTTGTTTATTATCCATACTATACTTTTACTCTTCTAACCATTTTTTTGCATATAAAGAAAATGCTCTTCGTCTACAAATATGGTCAATTATACTCTGAATTGTCAAACTATACCATTTTTCACCCGTAGCGAGTTCCATCTTTTCCTTGTTCCGAAGATAGAATAGGACATTCTTAATACCGCTTCCGTTGGATCTCAGTTTTCCTATTTTTGGATCTATCAACGAGGGCTTTTGTTTTGTAAATTTAGGAAACTTTTTTTGGTCTACCCCCAAGACTTCACCCACAGTATAGCTTATTGCATCTACAAATGGACTCATCTTGCACTTGGTCCAAACAGTGTTTACCTTCTGCCAATCTATCTCTTTATGGTTCTTCTGTACAAACAACGCCCAGTCACATAACTGTCGGTACTTTATCTCTCCATGCATAAAATGCTTCCTCAAATGCCACATCAGAAATATGGCATTGAAAGTGGCATCTGGCACATTAAGTCCATATGTGTTGTTGCATTTTGTGGCGCATAGCATCTCTTTCGTTTCCTTCAGGAATTCCCTCACAAGCTTTGAGCCCAGTATCCATTCCGACAGTTCGTAATGATTCTCCACAGATATTCCCTTGAACTCATAGTGTGAGTGGTGTGAACTTGGATCTGCCTTTGGCTTAATCCCAAGTACAGTCTCAACAACCCTATCCCCCTCTTCCGCAGCCGGCCTACCGTCCCCATCCACCAGAAACAAATCAATATCCCCAGCCCCCCTATGACTCGGACGCGGATAGTTCAGACTCAGCCCATAGCCTTTCAGAATAATAGGCGTCAACCCATTGTCTATGAATATCTGGCAGAGGGTCTTCAGAACTTCAACATAATAACAATAGCTCCACTCTGTGTTCTCAACGTCCTTAATCCAAGGAACCAGCACAGCCTTCAGTTCTTTCGTCTGTTGGTCGTCAAGTCCCTCGTATGGATCATACCCCGATGCCTCCAGTCCATCTACCGCCAGTGCAGAGACCTTATGCTCGTAAGAAAGCCGCA
>DCGV01000062.1 GCA_002314725.1 Bacteroidales bacterium UBA1769 | reverse complement strand
ATTTGGAGGATGATGAGTTCTATGGCTCCGATTTTCAGAGGATGATTCCAATTATTGCATTTATCGAGCGCGAACATCACGGAGATCTTGCAATCGTTAATTGCAGCCCCAGTTGGGGAAGAGACAGCGACCACAAGCCTTCAATGAGCGACAAGGAATTGGGCGTTGAGAATCATTTTGATGATGGAGACACCTGGGCGGAGGGCTGGCTGCGCCATCCGAAACTTGATCACATTGTGATGTGCTATGCAACGCACGCCATTGTGACGCACAATGATTTCTCCATCCCGGATTTTATGCATCTGAATGACTTCGAGATTAAGGTCGAGATGAAACTGCAGCAGTTCAGCGAACAGGACGGCTCCAGGATGCGGTGGTGGGAAAAGTGCGGCGAGCGTCAGTTCATCGACAAGTTCCTGCACGAAGCGGAGCACCGACCTAACGGTATGTCTCTTGGAGAATTCGTTTATAATCGAGGGATTGAATACTTCAATATTGAAGAATGGGATGAAGGTGATAGAATCTCCAAAGAAAGGTTATTGAACGCGTCTGTTAAGACTCCGTCTTTTCCTTCTGCCGAAGAAATGGAGGTGCTATACCCCGGAAACAGATTGCAGATAATTCCGGATTGCAGGAAAGACAACAGCAAGGCTGAGGAGTTCCTGAAGGAACTGTATCGATTGGTGACAGACAAATAGAATAAACAATTTAAGACCAGATATCATTATGACCGCAATTGTCGGAATCCTAAACAAGAAAGCTGCTGTAATGGCAGCTGACAGCGCACTCACCGTTACCAGAGGTGACACCACGCGCATCTACAACAACACGACCAAGATTTTCAAGCTTTCAGACAAATATCCCGTGGCTGTGATGACATTCAGCAGCGCAGATTTTATGGGCGTTCCGCTGAATGTCCTGATCAATATGTATAAGGAACGTGAGGGAGATAAAGATTATAAAGACCTTCAGGGATATGTTGACAACTTCATCAAGTTCCTTGATAAGGAAGGATGTCTCCATGATAAGCAAAGTCAGCACAGCTACCTGCGCAGTGAAATACTGACTTATTATGAGAAAGTCAAGGCATTTGCTGATGAGGATATTCGCGCAGAAGCAGCCGCAGTGAAAGATCACGAAATCACAGACGAGGAAGCCAATGCCATCGTCAAGAAGCATTTCCGCGAAGGAATAGAAGCTATACGCGAACTTATTAAAGAGAGAGAAAAAAGCCCTCGCTTTGAGCAATATTCATTTTCGAAGTTCCAGAAGTATGCAAAAGAAGACCTGGACGCGCTTATGGAACTCTGCAAAGAGGAAGGGACACCCGAAGATATGCGAGATGAATGGGAGAAAGCCGTATATGAATATTTGTGCTCCAGTTTCTTATACAATGGGACAGGGCTGGTATTCGTAGGATACGGCACCGATGAAATATATCCCTCACTTATCCCGATTTATGTTTCCGGTATTTTTGACGGCAATTTCCGATTTTGTTACTCCAAGAATGAGAATGAAATAATCAGCAACGAGAACGAATCAGCAATTGTTCCGTTCGCTCAGACCGACGTGATGATGACAGTGATGAAAGGTATGTCTCCCGCGCTACGTGAAAAGGTCGATGAATGGGAACAGGAAGCTGTCCAGCAGACAAAATCCAAGATGATTGAAGCAATGAAAGAGGCCGGTATCGATGAAGCCACTATTGCAAAAGTCCAGGAGATTGAAACAAAAGAAATCAATGACCAATACAGCCAGCAGATTCAGGAGTTCCAGCAAAGCGAATATATCAACGGCCTCGTTGACACTGTTGAAGCATTCGGCATAGAAGATATGGCCAATATGGCGGAAAGTCTCATTGAAATCACAAATCTCCAACGTCACATCACATCTTCCGAAGAAAGCGTCGGCGGTCCAGTGGATGTTGCTGTCCTGACCCGCGACCGGGGCTTTGTCTGGATGAAACACCACGACTGGGCACCATCCGGGTGCGATGTGGATTTTCGGAAGAAACTCTAGAAAAATGGGCGGCCAATCGGTCGCCCATTGCATTACTTCAGTTTCGTTACTTCTAGATTGCTCAGATTCAGACAATTCGCTTTCCTTAGCGATATGCCGAAAACTCTCATAAAGGCATCCTCGACATACTGCCAGTTGTTGACTTGAATAGTGTTGTTCAGGGGTGTTACCACCTGAACTTCCATACCTGCTTCAATGTTCACGCCATTGCAGCATTTGCGGTATTTGGTTTTGACTATGTAGAGAGACATAACAATATTCTTATTAAATCATATTCTCGAGTTGAGAGGCTCGATCTTTTGATATTCCTAAAGAATCAGCTTCTCGGTCAAGCATTTTTCTTATTCTCGGTGAAATTTCTCCGTCAATACATATTTCTTTAAATGTTTCAATATATTCTTTCTCTTCATCAGTTAATGAAGGCTTTAACTGAGATTCAATCAGAACGGCCCTTTCTTCTGAGATGCCAAGTTTTACTCGCTTCCTCTCAAGCATTCTTCGCGCGGCATCGTCAATATCACCATCCTCAAGCATAAAGATTACTTCCTCTTTATACTTCTCTTCAGCAGGGGTTAATACGACATCGGATGTACCATTTGTAGTTAAGGTTGATTCATCTTCAAAAAAATCACGGATTGAACGGAAGTGAACGGTAATTTGCCATTCTGTTGATTCCGTACTTGAGAAAGTATTATCCTCTTCTGAATCATAATTTGCATCTACTTTAACCATCATATTCTCGAACGCCGCTTTGACATTTCTGAGTGTATTTGTGTTTGAACAGATGCTTTCAGTTGATGAAATACGCATACTTGCTTCGAGGACATTACCTTCAAGACGTTGTCTTACAAATTTCTTCCATTCAGGATCAAGTTCCAACCACTCAACGTCATCGGGGCAATATGGCTTTCTGATTGGATCATATCTTCGTGTAAGCTCAACTTCTTTTGAGGAATTATATGAACTATCTCCGTGTTGTTTTACGCCATACTCTCCAGAAACGCTGTTGCCTTTTACAGAAACATTCCCGCCATAATTTGCCGAGGATTGGAAACCTTGTGAAATAGACTGGCCTTTAATACTATGGAAAGAAATTTCTGTAGCACCCAAGCATTGTGACAGGCGGATAAAATCGTTCACTTTATCATGAAATAGTTTATCTTCTGCATCCTTGAACGGAATATAATTTCCTTTTATTACTGGGTTTGCAACGTATAAAGTATTTTGTTGCGGATGTCCAACTGGAAAAGAAAGACCTTTTGGTATAGCGCCGATTGTGAAAACATACCTAATATTATCTTCGTTATCAGTGCAACCAGCAATACTTTCAAGACTATCTTTAGTAACAAAAATGAATTGACGTTTTACATAAGGTATATCGATAAACTTCGAATTCTCCGCTTCTCTTATTTTTCTAGCAGCATATTTTCTAATAGTTTCTTCCTCATCATTTAGTAAATCGGCAAAGGTTTCTTGTGCGTTCAAGTAACTTCCAAATGTATCCAGTAGTCTATCAGTAGAATGATTGTATCCAGTAATTGCATCTTCTTTTACATCATCAAATTCAGTATCCATGGCATCAATAAAAGAATTGCGTGCAATTGTTTGCTCGTCAATGCTTTCTGCCATGTAATACTCAATCCAAGCTTTTTGATTGAAAGCACACGCAATAGCATGTGGCCCATCGTTTTCCTGATATGAATCATCCTCAAAATATAATTTCAAGGATTGATTTATTGACTTATAGGCCATTGAGAACCATTTGTTACTTTCTTCAAGTTGTGAATCATTCTCTTCATCTTCACCTATTTCCAATGTGTCATCATAACCCTGGTGTTTCGATATGGCAACATACGTTTGAGCTTTTGAGAGCCAGAATAGTGATTCACAATAATCATGACCTGCTAATTCTCTACATAATCCTTCCACATCATGATTGTAATAATCTTCTTCTGAGTTTATTTCATTGAAAATGGCATCGGATAATTGTGCAACCAATTCTTCTTTTTCTGATTGAAGTATATCTGTCTGGTCTTCATCCTCATTTGCATCCCATTCATAGCCGCAGTTATCGCAGACAAAATGGCAATCACATTCAGACAAGCCGCCAATCAAACCATTTACTATTGCTTCTCTTCCAGCACTAACATAGCCTAATTTTCGGCCAAGATTTTCGCCTTTCTTCCCGAATATTCCACCAATCTTTGCCCCTATTTTTGCACCAGTATTAAACGCCTCAGAACCTGAGTCCAAAGCTTTTTCAGTAAAAGAACGTGATTCAGCGTGACACCATTCGCCACACCTTGGGCATTTCTGTTTCATAAACTATTATAAATTATTGTACTACAGATTAACACTATATAATTGCTTGTTATTGCATGAGGACCTTATACCAATAATCCCAACTATAACCTACGGAAGGATGATATACGCAGATGGCATACACCTTCTTGCCGTTGGAGAGCTGGTAATAGCCGTCGTCTATGGAATAGCCGTCAACCACCTTTCCAGCGCCGTCAATCCAACGCTCAGACGGAAGATTACTCCAAAGCCGCTTGCCCCATACTATGAGAATGTCCGGCTGGTACTTATCCATCACCTCTAAGAACGGCCCTGCCGCAGCCCGATATTGCTCCGGCGTTCCGGCCTGACGCGGCCCTTGCATCGCCACTTGCAAGAAGTTGTAGAAGAGCAACGAGTTCCAAATCTTAACGCTCTCCTCCGGAGTGGTTTCATGATTGACGAGAGACCGCTCGAACTTGAGATACGTGGACATCCAGCCCTCGCGTTCAATGTTCTGGTCAAGATAGTATTGTACAACTGACGATG
>DCGV01000124.1:1882-4596 GCA_002314725.1 Bacteroidales bacterium UBA1769 | reverse complement strand
CCTGAGTCGAGGCGATACTACCATGTCATTATCCAACAGGAAACGCAAATCCAGATACTACTTCTTTTTTGGCGTTGTATCTTTTTTCTCCTTCTTGCGCTCTTTCATGTATTCACGATAGGCTTTAATAGGTATTGGCTTGACTTTCTGATCTGAGAACATAAGGTCGATACCTTCCAGTTCCATAGTTACGTCATCATTGTCGCTAAAGTAGGCATGGACATAACGATTGATATTCATCTGCTTTTGAAGTATAACATTATCTCTGGCGATAAAGAACAGCAGTCCTAAGGTTATTACCCAGATTGACCATGCAATGAATTTGAAGAATCCGCGCACATGCTTACTGGAATAGAAGCACTTGAAGTAATACCAAGGGTACAGATAAAGCGAGTTCAGCAGGATATGACCCTTATCATCCTTAAACTTTGGTTTCTCATATGGACTTAGATTTATTCTACCCAGAATTTCGCATAAGGAATCCGCAATAACGTTGTATTGGTTTTTGATAGCATTACTATTCTTGTTAAACTTGTTGATGGCATCAGTATTGTTTTGGGTTGACCATTGATAGGCTTCCCAAACTGTGCCTGGCTTACCTTCAGAACGAAGTTTCTCTTCATTCTCCTGTCGTGCCTTATCTTTCTGATCCATATGCTCTTTAATAGCATCCTTGATAGCATCAAAGACAACCTGTCGCAGTGGTTCCTGTTTTACATCCAGTTGGAAATTATCCAAAGTGTTCTGGAGCCCAAGTAACGAACTATAGATGGCATTCCCTTGAGTTTTATCAATATCTATATTCACTTCAATAGGCTCAAAGGGCATCGTTTCGACGTCTCCTGCTGGATTTGAAGATGTTTCCGTTTCATCACAATTGCACTTTGCACTTCTTGCACTTTGCACTATTGCATTGGCCGATAGAGTTACATCTGAGGATTCGTCAGAAATAGTATCAGCCTCCAATGGTGCAGAACTCACCTCCTTTGATGTGTTAACAGATGTAGGAGCGGACATTATTGTGTTCATCCGCTTACCTATATTGGCGATATTTGCCAAAGCATTCTTTTTCTTGTTTACTGTTCCCATAATTAACGTCTAGCTTTACGTTTTGCAGCCTGTATTTGTTCCTGTTTAGATTTCTGACGTTGACGTTCCCACCAATCATCATCCTGTCCACCTCCACCTCCAGTAGAAGTGACTACCTGAGTGCCACCAGTAGCTATTTCAACATCAGCTTTAACGATGTCGGATGTAGCACTGTCATCTTCCTTAAGCGTAGCTGTCTGGCTAATATTGTAGTAATTCCTATGACTATTATCGAGCGCCTTCTCCTCCGTGTTAGAGAAGTCATCTCCATAGACAGCCTCAAAACCTTGCTCAATAGAATGCCCTTCGGTCAACTTGCCTTCCGAAGGCCTTGTGTACTGTCCACAACGAAATTTTTGAACATCTTCGTCATCACTTACATCCATTTCCTTTTCAAGAGCAGAGAACTTCAAAGACTGGTCACATTTTGCGCCACCGATTGAAAATTTCTTGTCGGTGATTGTATAAACGATTCCGAGTCCTTTCCCATCTCTTCGAGGAACTATGGTTGTGTTGATGCCTTTCTTGGCGAGAGCCTCTCGAAATTCCTTCAATGACTTGCATTTTCCAAGTAATGACATTGCAGAATCAGCAATCTGGTATTTCAATTTGTCCTTGCCCTTTAGAGCAGAGCGGTTAACACTCTTCTTATCCTTGGCGAAGTAGAGTCCGTACTCTTTTGTCATCTTATAACAGATTCGTTGTGAACGGGTCTTGTAAAACTTCATATCAAGAGGTTTTCCGTCATCACCGATAATGTTGAGAGCCATGTGTATGTGGTCATAATCATGGTCATCGTGTCGGATGATTATGTGTTGAGTACGATCCCATCCCATGCGCTTAAGGTAGTCAAGTGCAAAGGCTATCATAAACTCGTCACTCTTCGTTCTGTGACCATCGTTCTCTGAGAAAGCAAGAGCGATATGCAACATCTTCTCCGACACAGTGTGATTACGACTTGCCTGAATCTCAAAGGATGNNAGGCTATCATAAACTCGTCACTCTTAGTTCTGAAACTATCGTTCTTGGAGAATGCCAGAGCTATATGCAGCATTTTATCCGAAACAGTGTGATTGCGGCTTGCTTGAATCTCAAATGATGCGCAAATGGCTTCGTGACTTGCAGTGCAAAGACCTTTTGCAATTAGGATGCGAGCATCCTTATCCTTAACGTTGTCCATATAGTTAATTAGACCCGAAGCTAAACTTCCTGTTGTTATTTTTGCGAACATAGGCTTGCAATATATATTAGAATCTGACCTATCATTTGAGACTGATACTCTAATTGAGGTGTCAGTTGTATGAGCTTCTCAATGCGCTTATCGGACGCATCCTTGAAAGCTGAATGAAACTTCATTGTGAGTTGGTTCAGGTTATTCGACATTCCGGAACAGTCCCTTAAGGCATCCGCCAGCTCTTTCGAAATCGGTTCGACAACCTTCCCATAGATTGTTTGGTGATGGATGTAAAGACTCAGTGGTCTTCCTTTAGCATCCGCAAAAATCTGATTTCGTTCCTTATCTGTAAAGTAAACCGAAATCAATTTCTTCTTCTCATCCTCTTTCTTTGAGGGTCGTCCGCCCTTGGACTTTACATCTCGTTTGGTATTAGGTATATCGTGGGGGG
>DCGV01000124.1:608-1784 GCA_002314725.1 Bacteroidales bacterium UBA1769 | reverse complement strand
ATTTTCAGAACACAAACTTGCTCCCATCCCCCCTAAAATCAATCACTAAGGTGGCTATGTAAGATATGGCAAAATCATTCTTACATAGTGCCACAATTAAGTGAACGAGTGCCAGAAATAGAGGTATTAATGAAGGATGAAACATAGTTCGCAGAGGCTTGTCAGGTCTTACCCGCAATAGTCTCATTAGTTATTCTCTGAGGGTATCGGAGACAAGTATTTGTTAATGGATAAAGCAGCTTGATAAGCATCGTCATACAAGGCAAATTCGAAGCAGAGGGTGTTGTTGGCAACCCGCTTTCCGTGTTTATCCTCAGCAATTCTACATATAGGATAATATTGTTCGTGAGGTATCTTATTGAAGAACCTTATCACGGTTTTTTCATCAGTTCCAGTAGCATCTTCCAGACGTTCAATGCTAAAGAAAGGGAAAGAAGCAGTGGCTGGCTCTCCGGCCTGCAATTCAATACAATCCATTATTACCGGTTTACCTATATAGTTGTTCACATCGGCGTCTGATGCTGGATTTGATTCTGGTGACATATCTCCGTAATTATCATCTAAATCTTTTTGTTTCTGATCTGCCTCCGAAGCTACTTCAGAAGATGGTAAAATCTTAGGAGTCTTACAGGTTGCAACTGCTTCTGAAACAGATGCGGATATTTCTATTTGATTAGAATCGGAATCAATAGTTTCTGCAACGGAATTGGTATCGTTTGCAATTTCTGCTGCAGTCGATACGGTTTCTATATTGCTATCGGTTACAACCGACTCTTTTAGACTGTCGTTATCCAGAAATCTCTTACCTCTCTTTTGGCGATTATCCGACTTAAGCCATTCTACAAGTTCATCCTTGAAAAAGAAAAGCTTATTTCCACGCTTGAAGTGAGGAATTGTATCCTTGGATGTGGCTGTATGTATGGAAGACTTGGAGTAGCCAGTGAGCATTACAGCCTCGTCAATGGTGAGGATAACATGGGGATCCTGTTGGCTAGCTCCACATTGAATCCACTCTACGATGATACCTAACTTCTCATTGATAGTTGCAAGAAGTATAGGTATATCATTGAATGTGGGGCTTTTCTTAGTATCATCGTGCATACTTATTCCTGATTGAAATGGAGAATTATTTAAGTGCTAGTACACGTTCTATGCGTGCTGCCTCAGACTCAATCT
>DCGV01000124.1:0-443 GCA_002314725.1 Bacteroidales bacterium UBA1769 | reverse complement strand
AAAAGATGGCTGCTTCTTCGAGGGTAAGAATCTCCTTAGCCTGGCAGAACACGTTGGTAATAGCATCTACTTTTTTTGTTAGATCTGCCACTTGTCTTGTTAGTAGTTCATGACATTCTCTGTGGTTATTTTCTGTCATAATGAAATAATCTTTTTATCGTTAAATATTCATGTTACAGGTCTCTTGAATCAATTTCACGGCATTAGCATCATCTGAAATAACCTTCTAATCATTTGTTTCTACTGGATGATTAGTGGTAATGTCTTATTAGGCCGAGAAATGACCGAGTCACTATCATATTTTTATTATCAGGGTTTGTGTGATTATACTATTACTCTCCATCGGATGTTGCTAGGTCTTCTCGTTCGACTTGATGCAGAACCTAAATAATGTATATGTGAAAAAAGTTGTATAGTTTTGTATGTCGAGAAAAATTAGTATC
>DCGV01000096.1 GCA_002314725.1 Bacteroidales bacterium UBA1769 | reverse complement strand
GAAGTCGCGCAGGCGCGAAGTGCTGGAGCGGCTGGAACCACACTGGTCTTGCGGAACGCAGTGGAGCGAGACGAGTGTGACCGCTTTGATTATCAATATCCAACAATAATCGAAAAATCTTGACCTTGTGACATTTTTTATACAGGAGCATGCATTATCTTTGCAACAAAAGAGAGTTGTATGGCGTCAATGATTGAAAAACAGCATTGGCTGTTGGACACAATAAGAAGGCATAAGAGGATTTCTTTTCAAGAGATTTCCGATATATGGATGAAGAATAGCTACTTTAATCCTAATTCTACCCCAATGAATTATCGGACTTTTAACCGATATGTAAACGATATCAAGGAAATCTATGGGGTTTCCATTGTTTGTGACAGACATTCCAATGAATTCTATGTTGCCAATGAATCAGCAGTTGAAGATGGGACAATGAAAGATTGGCTTCTTGATACAATATCTGCTGAAAATATTGTCAGAGAGTGCAAATCAATTAGTGAAAGGATTCTGTTTGAATCAATTCCTAATGGCCGTCAACATCTTCAAACGCTTGTTTCCGCGATAAAAGATAATATTGTTGTTGAGATTACATATCGTACATTTTGGAAGGTTGATTCATATATAACGAGAATAGAGCCATATTTCCTCAAGGTATACAAGCAGAGATGGTATTTGGTTGGAATTAGTGATAGGCATCCTGGGGAATTGCGAGTGTTTGGTCTTGACAGGATGGAGAATGTAGAAATGACCGATGAGAAATTCAAATACCCCAATGATTTTTCTCCTCAATCATATTGTTCAAAGAGTTTTGGAATTTTTTTGTCTGACAAGAAGCCAGAAATTGTCAGGATTAAGGTAACTGAAAATCAGCAGTCCTTCGTCCGCTCATTGCCGCTTCATAGCAGTCAAGAAGAAATTGAATCTACTCCGGAATATTCTATTTTTCAGTATTATCTGGCGGCAGAATACGATTTCGAGCAGGAACTTTTGTCACGTGCTGCAACAGTTGAAGTGCTTGAGCCGAAATGGTTACGGGATGAGATGAAGGCACTTATTAATCGGATGTCAGAAAAATATAGGAGTAATGAAGATTGATTACTATTACATAGCTCAGTTGGTTGACAAATCAGCCAGAATAGCCATAGAACACCAATTTATAGACAAAAAACTATTGTCGAAAAAATTGGGCATAAGTTTAATGGATGCTGAATATGTGTTGAACCTGTTGTATATTTTTGGCGTTATTGATATGCAGTCCCAGAAGGTAATATCGGACTCTATCGGGAAATGTGGTTATCTCAATCTTTCTTCTACAGCACAAGCATATTATGTTGCTGCCGGAATATGGAGGATGTCACATCCCGATGATTTGCAGAAAGGTTTGTGGGTGTGCAATAACTCCACAAAAGCCTCAATTCTGGAAACAGGAATCAATCCATCCGGAACGGAAAATGGTTTTTTGGCCAGAGAATCTGATTTCGCCAACTGCAATGATAGGTATTGGAAACGTCTTAAAATGATTTATGGCCCGGACACATTGAATAAAGCCGCATATCTTGATTTGTTCCCTTTTCATGAAGCTGACCAATTCCTTGCCGAAAAGACGAGCCCGGAATTGTTGAAGGATTTTTTACTTATTACAATGGGCCAAATAGAAAGAATGAATCCCACACTGATTATTATTGGAAATAAACGGTCAGCCGCATTCTGGGGGCATCATCCAAAATATGCTTGGATGGATTATGATTTCGCAGATAGAATTCCAGACAATAAATTGCCTTTGGTGGCACAGGGACGTAATCTTGAAGTATATCAGATTCAAGGATTCTTAAATCGACCAGATCGAATACACAACCTTACGAACACTAACTTGAGAGGTTCAATTGTCATAAATTATGGTTATCACGGTCGTATTCCGCATACTATGACTCCTGAAATTACACGAGAAATGCTCTTATTCGCTAAACGCGAGAAAGTCAAGTTTACCAAACGCAATTCTCAATAAAATAGCGCATTATGACGTGCAAATTTCATCGGATTATAAAATTTCATTAAATTTGCCCTACGAGTTGCTGAATATCTATATCATGCTTTAAGCCAAATAATACACATCAACATGTCACTGCTTGATAAAATAAAAGATGCAGCCAATGATGCTGGCATCAAAATTCCTGAAGTCAATTTAAGTTCTATCACAGGGAAAAACGGTCAGAACTCAAATTCCACAAACGGAATTAACAATTCAACCTCCGGTTTATATGATCCGCAATTGGAGAAACTCATAGAGTTGGCGATTGCTGATGGCCAGATAACTGAGCAGGAAAGACAGGTATTGTTCAAGAAAGCAGAATCTTTCGGTATCGACGCCGATGAATTCGAAATGGTTCTCCAAGCTAAACTTTTTGAGCATAATAAGGCGACAACTCCATCTGCACCAATGATTGGTAATGTTCCACCCCCGCCTACATCAAGCAAATACGGGGAAATGAAAAAATGTCCAGCATGTGGTGCCATTATTCAAGCATACACAACCAAATGTCCGGATTGCGGCTTTGAGTTCAGCCATATTGAAGCGAATCATAGTATCCAGACTTTGTTCAAGATGCTTAGCGATGTGGACCAATCAGCAAAATGGTATTCGAACTCCACTGCCAAAAAGATTACAATAATTGGTAATTTTCCGATACCTACAACAAAAGAGGATATCCTCGAATTCCTTTCTATGGCTGTTCCCCAATCAAAATTTACATTCCGTGACAGGTTGCGCCATGGTACCAGTAATAGCAAAGAAGAACGATTGGCAAAGGCATGGCGTGCCAAGAGTGAACAAGTCATTATGAAAGCCAAGTTTTCAATTAACGATGATAAGTACACTCTTGCTGAGATTGCCAATTACGCAAAAGAGTTGAAAATTAAATTTTAAGAAATATGGGTCTGTTCAGTAAAAAAGGTGAAGGCGGATTGATGGATGTCATCCGTTGCGACGAACAAGAATATCTTGTTTGGAAATGGAGACCGAAGGGGAATGAGATTAATAACTCCGTTAGAGAAAATGCAATTCGCTACGGCAGTAGCCTTCGTGTTAAGGAAGGCGAGGTCGCCGTTTTTATGTATAAGCAGAAAGACGGTTCTATGCAGGATTTTATCGTTGGCCCCTATGATGGAACTATCAAGACTGATAACTTTCCTGTGCTTTCAAGTATCGTAGGACTTGCATTTGGTGGAGATTCGCCATTCCAGGCAGAAATTTACTTTATCAATCTTGCTGGCATCAATCAGATTAAGTTTGGAATCCCATATTTCGATGTCTTTGATCCTCGATTCCTTGACTTTGCGGTTCCTATGTCTGCGCATGGTACAATTACTTTCAACATTACTGATTACAAGGGTTTTGTAGGTTTACAACGACTCAGGCAATTCGATCTTGAAGATTTCAAAGGTCAGATAAAAGATGCGGTAACAAAATATGTAAAAAATGTAGTTGCCAATGTCCCAACAGATAATAGCATTCCCGTCCTCCAAATAGAACGAAAGCTTCTTGAAATTAATGACATCATATCACAGTATCTTGGCCCAAGATTAGCAGGCGATTTTGGTGTTAATCTGAAAGGTTTTGACCTGTCTTCCATTGATGTTGACAAGGAGAGCGAAGGTTATCTTTCTCTCGTAAAGGTAACAAAGGAGCAGGCAACAAAAACTACTGTTGCACAAACAGATGTCAATATCAAGAACCTTGAAGACTCCCAAAGAATTTCCGCCCAGAACATGGAGGAGACCTTGAAGATACAAAGGGAAGAAGCACAAAGAGCACAAAGGCTTCAAACGGAATCCAACTTTATGGGTGCACATGCTTTGGATCAGCAAACTCAGGTTCTCAAAACTGCCGCAGAAAATCTTGGCCAGATGGGCCAGATGAATACGGGCGGCGGACGCGGAGGTATGAATCCTGCCGGAATGATGACCGGAATGATGATGGGAGGGGCTATGGGACAACAGATGGCCGGAATGATGAACCAGATGGGCAACACAATGAATCAGGCCGCGAACACCCCTCCTCCAATGCCTCAATCTATGTATTATACCAATGTGAATGGACAGAATATGGGGCCGTTCAGTATTCCTCAATTACAGCAGCTTGCCCAGAACGGGCAGTTAACCAGGGAGACCTATGTATGGAAAAATGGTATGGCAAATTGGGAACTCGCCGGAAATGTAATGGAGTTGGCATCAGTATGGGGTAGTGTTCCTCCTCCTATGCCTCCAATGCCACCAGTTCCACCAACAAAATAAACTAATCACCATGCACAACGAAGATTTTTTCTCAATAGATCGTCTTGTTGAATTTGGTATTGGCTTCAATGTAGCCAATCAGATGATTAAGATGATGAATGAAAGCCTTCATAATATGACGGTTCCCGGTGCTGATAATGCATTCAAGGGGCAACCGGCGATGTATTATGCAATAATCGACGGTCAGCAGTCTGGACCTTATTCTGAATGCGAACTGTCCAGGCTCATCTCTGATAAGAAAATTGACAAGTCTACATTTATGTGGAAGCCGGGTATGGCTTCCTGGAAGCAAGTTCAAGAGCTTCCGGAAGTATTGAAACTCGTTGCTTTAATGCCCCCTCAATTTAACGGATAAATATGAAACTTGATTTTGTAAAAACATTTGTCGCTATTGCGCTAAGCGCATTGACAGCATACTTTATCAGTACTGTTGACAACTCTGAATTTGGCTCTCTCATTCCGATTGTTGTCGGAATTGAGGGCATCATCACATTGATTGCCGCATTGGGGCTAAAAATTTCATGGATGAGAACAATGGCCAACGTGAAAATTGCCTCATGGATTTTCTATATCGCTTTTGCCATTCTGAATTTCTACTTTGCGAAAAAAGGCGTGGGTATACCTGCGTTTATCATTACAAATGGAATAATCCTTCTCATTTATATTCTATTGGAATACTCTCTGATAAAAGCAAACAAAGAATAGTTTTATCATTTGCTTATTCAGAGTCCTCGTTTAGGAAATGAAGTTTGGAATAATCAGCAATATTTTGAAATGCTCCTTCATTTTGGGGGCATTTCTTGTTATTCCATCTATCGGTTTCGCACATGGCAATGGAACCATTCATGTCAGAGAGATGTATTCCGTTCTCCCTTTTGCAGCAAACGAAGACGGCTCTGCTACAAAGGAAAATGTAGCAATCGAAGGATGGCTGCGCTTGATAACCAGCGAGTTGATTGACAACTATAAAGGCCGGGAATATGATGATTTTGATGGGAGATGCTTTTATCATTATCTGAATGACGAATTCGGGTTTCATTGCAAACATCGCTTACTGTTTCATTGGGGATATAATAGTAGACCATGGAGTGAAGCTCTTGATGCCAAAATATCTCATTACGAATGGAGCAAAGACCCTCAAATGGTAGAAGCGTTCAAAAGGGTATTTGTTGTTGAACAAGCCAGACGCAATAGACTGGCCAATTCAAAGACTGAAGAAGTATTCGGGTTTTCTTCCTCTGGCAAAGAATCAGCTTGGGCTAATGGAATTATCGCTGTTGTCTATGATATACATTTGCTTGGTGATTATGTCCCATATGACAATGTCGATTTTGACGGTGTTATGCTTCCTTCAAAAGTCTTAGGTGATATTGTCAATGCTTTAAGCAGGATAGATGCCAATGAAAGCAAGAATTTAAGGAAAAGGATAACAGAATTGGCAAAATCAACTCATGATGAGCATGAGTTGGCGATAATACTGATACGTGAACTGCAAAACGAATTCCCAAAATTCTTATTGTCTGCAAACGACGGGGCAATCAAGAAAAAGTTTCTGATGCGAGGATTCAGATTAAAAGAATTTAATGAAAAGACCTTAAGCAGTATTCTGTAATTCCTTCCACGTGCAGCATCGTGATTGCTTCCATTCCGCTATGACTTTGGAGGAAGGAAACGTCAGATAAGCAATCTTGAAACATATTCTCCGTCAGGACTGCCGCGCATTTCGTATGCTTCAAAATGTACAGGTTGCTTTCGAAATCCGGATCCTTTGGTCCGTTGAACAGGCGGATTTTCTGACCAACCAGATATTTCTTCGCTGCTTCATAGAGGTCGTATGCCAACATATCTGCCCGGGTGATTCCCGGAGTGGTGTATGCAGACCAGCCTGATGCAGAATGCCATTTGCCATCGGAACCGGCAGCATTAACATGGATTGAAACGAGGATGACATTCGAAGCACCTACTTCATCACAGACGGCATTCACCCTGCGGCAGCGTTCCGCAAGTGGTACATCGGAAATCTCCGGCACCAAAAGCGAAGCGTCGTAGCCGCAATCCTGCAGTTCTGCTGTGACGCGGGAGGCGATAATGCGGTTGTATTGATATTCGAGAAATTTGCCGTCTGGGCTGCGTTTGCCGGGCGTCTCAATGCCGTGGCCGTTATCGAGAAGAATTTTCATAGTCGACACAATACAAAAAAGGGAACCAGGCAACTCGCCTGATTCCCTAATGCAAAGATAGTCAATTATATTGACCTTTAAAAGATTACTCTATCCCAGCCATCACTTTGAGCGATTTAGCGGCAAATTCAAGAGCCTCTGCCAAAGTTTCAAGTTCTGTATCTCCACCAAAACAAAGTTCGACTTTGCCTTGTTTGAATGACTGGCCACCTACTAATACAGTCATATCAGTACTGGCAAGGTCTTCAAGGGAGAAATAGGTACGACCACCGTGACCTGAGTCTCCTCCACAAAAGCCTGTTGTTCCTACCTGGACTTTGAGGATATTACAACTTGTAATCTCCTTTTCTGCCTTCATAGGCAGGTCATCAAAAAAATCGTTATTTGCCATATGGTAATTTTATGATTATTTGCTTGATTTTCTTCGATTATGTTCAACGC
>DCGV01000050.1 GCA_002314725.1 Bacteroidales bacterium UBA1769 | reverse complement strand
ACGTTGCCGAACTGAAGAAGGTGGAAGAAAGCATAAAGAAATGGGTGATGGACTACACTTACGACAAGGCCACCATCGACCAGAAACTCAATGATCTTGAAGAAGCCTACAAAAAGGCAGATGAGGGACTGAAAGAAAATATTGCCGCCGCAAAGAAAGAGCTGGAAGAAAAAATAACAGCAAAAGCTTCCGAGATTGAAAAAGCCTACACAAAGGCCATAGAAGACGCCATCACAGAAGCCCGCGGCAAGATCACCGAGGAAATTCAGACCGCCATCAAAGGTGTGACAAAAGATCTTTCGGAGTTAACTGAAAAAGTGTCAGGACTTGCAAAACAAGTTGAGCAGAATACAAAAGATATTAAGGCCCTGCAAGAAGCTGACGAGTTAATCAATAAATCCATTGATGAAATTCTTGCAACAATCGGAGATCGTCCAAAAGACGAACAGAGGACAATTTGGGAGTGCATATCCGCTCTTATCACAGAGGATACCACTATAAAAGGTTTGATCACTACTCTTCGCGGAGGGTATGAAGGCTCTCTCACAGATTTAATCGATGACCTTCAAAAATATGCTGATGGCCTTATCACCACATTAAGGGGTGGTTATACAGGATCCCTTAAGGACTTGTCGGACGCCATTAGCAGTATTACAGATAAAACAGGTGATATTTGGACCGCCATCAAGAAGAATTCAGATGATATTGTTACGATCAACGCATATCTTGGTGATGAAAAAAGTCCTGCAGAAGGCACAGTCCGTTATCAACTTGCTGATCTGTATTCTCAGCTTGGAAAGTCAACAGACGATGACACCAAGACTACAATCTACGGAAAAATTGCCAAGTGCAATTCAGAAATTGCTGCTATCTGGGCTATCATAGGAAAAGATGGCAAGACTATTGACGAAAAGATTGCCGCTGCCAAAAAGGAAATTTCTGACAGACTGGACAAGATTCCCTACGGAACCAACGAACAGAAAGAGCAGCTCTATGATACTATCGAGAATGTTATCAAATCGATAGAGAGCCGTTTGAAAGAACTTGAAAAACGTATTTCTGTTGTCGAGGATGCAATCAGTAATTTGAAATCCTCTTCCACAAATCTCAGGTCAGCCATTGACAGTCTGGGTGCCATTATCGGCAAACAGTCAGATAAGAAATCAGAGACGGTTCAGACCCTTTGGGCATATATCAATGCTCTTCTTGCTGCCGATACCAGCATCGAAGGAATGATTACTACTCTTCGCGGTACCTATACAGGCAACATTTCAGATTTGATTAAAGATTTGAAGAAATATACTGACGATCTGGGTACCGCTATCCGTGGTGCAGATTGCCCTGATGATGTGACACTGAAGAGTTTGAATGATGCGATTAATAATATCACCAGTTCTGAGGGTGACATTTGGACTGCAATAAAGGGTAATACTGCTGACATTACGACCATCAAGAATTATCTTTATGGTGAAGGTGGCTCCAAAGACAATCCCAAGGCGGGATCTATTTTTGCTGAGTTGAATTCTCTCAAGAATCAGCTTGGCACAGATGATGGCAAGGGTGCAATTTTTTTACGAGTTGCGACTCTTGAAGCTCACATAAGTTCACTTATTGCTGCTCTTGGCGGACAAGGCGAGACATTAGAGGAACAGATTGAATACATCAAGAACACAATCATGAAGCGTCTTGATACAATCTCCACTTACAAAGATGAGAAAGGCGTTGCAATCAATCAGCTTGAAAATATATTTGCCAATATCAGCTCGCGTCTCGCCGCTATTGAGGGTGATATTGTACTTTTGAAGCAGGCAGATGTAAATCTCAGGCATGCCATTGACAGTCTCGGTCTGATTATCGGTACAAAAGATCAGAAAGATACAGTAACAACCAAAACCCTTTGGGCTTATGTCAATGCATTGGTTGCTGCCGATGTGTCTATCAATAATTTGATTTCAGAGCTTCGTGGATCATACGACAAGTCTATGTCCCAATTGCTGGCAGATGCAAAGAAGTATTCCGATGATGTGATTAAAGCTCTCAGGAATGAACTTAAAGGTGGTGATACAGCAGAAACGCTTTATTCATTAGCACAGGCAATTATTGGTATTAATAGTAAAACGGGAGAAATTTGGACCGCAATCAGTACCAATTCTACAGATATAGCAACAATTAAAGAATATCTCTATGGAAAGGACGGCTCTAAAGACAATCCCGAAAAAGGTTCCATATATTATGAATTGAATGACCTTAAAAAACAATTGACAGATGATAAAACATCAGGAACAATTGTCTATAGAATAGCTGCTCTCGAGACTCAAGTTTCAGCATGGCTTGCAGTTCTTGGTGAAGACGGCTTAACTATCACCAAGAAGATAGAGAAAGTGCAGTCAGATATTAAAGATCGACTCGAAAAAATAAAAGGCTACAGCGATAAGAGCGGTACAGCAATAACAGTCCTCGAGGATATCTTTGCTGACATAAGTACCCGCTTGAAAGATATCGAGGATCAGTTGAACGGTCTCAAGGGCATTAAGTCAATGTCAGCTATTCCTGATTTTTCTGATGGATCCGTTGCAGTTCCTTTCTCTTATGGGACAGTAAAAGGTGAATTCACTCAGAAGAATTTCACTGTAAAGTATAAAATTCTTCCTGATGGAATGGCAGCCAAGATTAAAAAGGCGTATGATGAAGATAACAATATTGTCAAAGTTGTTTACAAAGAAGTAATGACAAAGGGAGCAGGAATGTTGGCTGCTTCTGAAAAGACGATTAACACATGCTCCGTAAATACGGATGATTCCAACATACTGGAAGTTACATTCAATTATATTGATATCACAAATACGAACTTCTATAAAACTCAGTTCCTTTTCGACAAACATCAGGCTATCAGTCTGGCTCTGAATATCTATGCCAAGAAAGAGACAGTATATTCTCTTGCCTACAGTTCAAACTATGTAGAGTTGTATCCGTATTGCAAAATAACTCTTGATTTCAGCCCAGAATCTTCTGATCTTGGCCAATTTGAATGGAAAGGTGGAAGCAAAGATTCGAAGTTCAAGACTTTGATGGTTACTTCGAAGAGTGGAAGTGACCCTCAGGAAGATTATGTTGGCTGGAAGATAGCATCGTTGCCTTCTTGGGTTCACGTTTATCCGGAGAAGAGTCTGTATGATTCCGGAGAATCAATTAAGCTTTATGTTGAGTCAACTACTAAAACATCTGCTCGTAGTGCGGACATTATATTCCAATCTGCCTCAGAAGAAAAATTCGATTATTCTATTTCTCAGGCAGGAAGAACTGCTCAAACACTTAACGCTTCACCGTCATCCGGAACATTTAATTTTAATGCGAAAGGTGTCATCCAAGGCTCAGGAGCAAAAAATACAATTACAGTAAGTTCGTCTGATAATGAAACAGATTGGGATTATACCGTTACAGATGCTAGTGGCAATCCAGTAAATTGGGTAACAATTGATCGAAAAGAAAAGGTGCCGAATACAACATTGACCATTACAGTATCAACTAATAATTCTAAATCTAACCGTTCTGCCACATTGAAGCTTATCCCAGCGACCGGTGGAGATGGTCCACAATATACTATTTCGCAAAATGCTCCTTATCTGATGGTTACTTTGCCGGAATCAACTGTTATTCCAACCGATGGTGGTTCAAAAACAATAACAATTGAAAGGGTACCAAGTTCAGGTACTTACTATTGGTACGAAGAAGATGAAGGTGGTAGTTTATTTAATTATGTGGTAAATGCAAGTTATTATAGTGGCTGGTATTACAATTCAGGTACAATAACTGTCAGTGCCGTAAACCATCAACCAGAGATATCGAAAACAATAACAATATCAACCGATGAAGATGAAATAGATTATTCTATAACAATATTCAAAGCTGCAGCGGATTTTTATACAACTACTGAATGGAAAACTGACTATAATTCATTCTTTGCTAATAGTGGAAGCAAAGGAACAACGTTTATAGTAAGTTCAGAATCCGAAATTAAATTTGAGTCGTTAAAACCTACAAAATTGTCCGTAAAATTAAATAATAAAAACGGTGCTAATTTGAATAATGTAACAAAACCTGCTGGAATATATACAATTTATGTGTATAATGACGAAGATCCTGACAATTATCTAAAGATGACATCCAACGGAGAAGAAATAAAAGTTCGTGTTAATTAGTCCATGCGCCCCACACTCCTCACCCTCACTCTCTTTCTATTCGCTTCACTTTCCCTTTCGGCGCAGA
>DCGV01000058.1:3277-6889 GCA_002314725.1 Bacteroidales bacterium UBA1769 | reverse complement strand
AGGAACACAGCAAGACACTTGAAGATTCTCTCAAGACACATCGCCAGATTATCGAGTTGTTAGAGAAGGACGCAGAAAGAAAAAAAGCAAAAGACTAATTCCGTGGTAATTCTCTCATCGATCCGGGGTTCTCCCGGCCTTGCTCGCAGCTCTCTGCTGCATATTTCCCGGCTCTATTTTACAGGATAGAGCCGTTTCTTACATTAAGATTCCTATGGGCGAAAGCGAAAAATGGAGTTTTTGACATAGTTTTAGACCAAGATAGACTATTTTTTACTATATTTACCGTAAATAAGTAAAAATTAAAGCAAGCAGCCACAAAATTGATGATTAACGAAGCTTTTACAGGGATTGTCTTTGCTAAGAATGATATCCCGGGAATTGAGTTTTGCAACCTTGGAAAAGAACTATCCTTAAGGATGCAAGATTTCTTTGCCAACAAAAACATGCTCCCGTGTATGGTAGAAGAATTCCTATCTGAAATTATCACCGATTTCACCTTTACGAATGCTGACGGACTTAAGTACTTAGCCCTTGAGAATATTGCTATTTTGTTTGAGCCAGATTTCGGTGTAAATATGGATTCTTTCATTGACAAGGCCTCAAAGGGTGTTTGTTTGTTCATTAAATCAGACCACAAGGCTGAGAACAATGCTTATTTCCCTTTCCCTGACAATAAAAACTACTACATCGATTTGACAAATAGGCCATTGCGCCAAATAGGTTACCCAGTTGAAAAATAATCTGATTATGAAATACAAAGATCTTATCCAATTTGAGCCAATCAACGAGGTTGTTAAGTTCTCACGACTTGATGAAGAAGATTACCGAAAATCCCTGGTTAGGAATTTCGTATTCTCAAATGATTATGAGAAGACAATAATTCCAAGAATCTGCGAAAATCTCGATTATACTCAAACATATAGGCCTTTCCAGAAAGACCTATTCAGTGGTTTTGATACTTTCGGTCTTCAGATTGTTGGTAACTACGGTACTGGTAAATCCCACTTGATGTCGTTGGTATCATTAATTGCTGAGAATGCTGATTACTTGTCTCTTGTTTCCAATGATAATGCAAAGTCTGCATTGCAGGCTATTGCCGGGAAATATAAGATTGTTCGCTTTGAACTTGGCAATAATCAAGAATTGTGGGACATCATCTGCTATCAGATAGATAAGAAATTGAAGGAGTTTGGAGTGGATTATTCGATATCGGCAGATACTAGTTTGGATCAATACTCAGTCAAGCTCTCCAATATGATGGCTCGTTTTGATGAAAAGTATCCTGACAAGGGCCTTATCATCATCATTGATGAGATGCTGTCGTACCTAAAGGGAAGAAGTGAACCAGGAAAGCTTAACAGAGATCTTGCTGTGCTGCAGGCTTTGGGTCAATATTCTGATCACAGCAAATTCAGAATGATGTTTGGCGTTCAGGAGATGATTTACAATGCCCCGGAATTCCAGTTCGCTGCTGAAATGTTGCAGAAAGTCAATGATAGATACATCGACATCACAATTACAAAGCAAGATGTTCAGTTTGTCGTCCAACATCGTCTTCTCAAGAAAACGGATGACCAGAAGAATATGATTCGTGAACACTTGAATAAGTTCACAGAGTATTTCACTGACCTTCACGCAAATTTCGAGGAATATGTAGAGCTATTTCCTGTCAATCCAACCTATTTCGACAACTTCTCGCAGATTAAGATTGGGAAAGCTCAGCGTGAAGTGTTGAAAACTCTTACACAGAAATTCCAAACAATTCTTGATGATGAAGTTCCAACAGCAGCTCCTGGTCTCATCTGCTATGATAGTTATTGGGATGATTTGAAGTCAAGCGATATGCAGACTGACCCTGATATCAGAAAGATTACCGAAGTGATGTCCACTGTCCATCAGAAGATTGATGAAAATTTTACCGGTATCAGAGCCAAGAAGGTAACATTAGCAAAGCGTATTGCAAATGCATGTGCAATAAAAATATTGCAGGATTCTCTACAGAAACAAAACGGTATCTCAGCTGAAAACCTCGTAGACGATCTTTGCTATCTTGATGCTACCTGCATTGATAGAGATATGCTCCTCGACGTTATCGGCACTACTGCAAAACAAATCATCACTGCTACACAAGGCCAGTATTTTGAGAAAAGCGAAACGAACCAGGAATTCCATCTTCGCATTGAAGGCGGCGTGAACTATGAGCAGAAGGTTAAGGACTTTGCCGCTCAAATGAATGACTCTGTAAAGGATGCACATTTCTTTAACTTCCTTGTTGAGTATTTGCCTATTGAAGTTGAACAGTATAGGCGAGAGTTTAAGATTTTCAAGCATAAGATTGACTGGAAATCCCATAAGACGATGCTTGATGGCTACATCTTTATGGGCAACCCGGCAGAAAGGTCAACAACTCATCCTGAGCAGAACTTCTATATCTACTTTATGCCAATCTTCAACAAGGATTCTATGACTCACGGAGATGAGGCAGATAGTATCTATGTTCAGCTTGACAAAGTAAGTGATGAGATGAAAGATCTTCTCAGCCTGTGGGCTGCATCCGAAGCTCTTATCAAAGGTGTTGATTCTTCCCAAAAGGGATTCTACGAACAACTTAAGAAATCATACGCTGACAAACTCAAACCTATTTTCGAAAAGGAGTTCCGCGAAAAAACAGAAATTGTTTACCAAGGGCAGATTCAGAACATTACACCGAGTATGATGGTCGGCGGCTCGAAAGAGCAGATTATTAGCAATATATCATCCACTCTTTTAGAAGATTATTTCTGCAACAAATTGCCGAACTATCCGAAGTTCACTCTCCTACAACAACCTTTGACATCTGACAATATTGCAAATATGCTCAAGGGTGCAAGGCAAAAGATAGCAAATCCGCTTGTTGCTAACCGAAACAGTGAGGCCATACTCGCTGGCCTTGGTCTGCTCTCAGAGAATCAACTTTCTGTTGCTTCATCTATCTATGCAAATAGCATAAAATCACAACTCGAGGCAAAGGGAGAGGGGCAGGTCTTGAACAGGGATGAAATAATCTATCAGTTCTGGGAGTCTGATTATAGAAGCAAAGATTTTGATATTGACGCAGCGTTCGAATTCCTTGTCCTCGCTGCGATGGTATCTCTTGGCGAAATTGAAATAGATTATCCTGGTGGGAAGAACATTAATGCGACAAATATCAAGGATATCGTTGACATTACACCAGAATATGCTTATTCATTCTCTCACGTAAAGAAACCTAGAGGGATGAACGTCCCGGCTGTGAAGGCTCTATTCTTGGGTATTACCGGGAAAGATATGAGTAGCCAGCTACAGAATCCTGATGCTTATGCGCAACTCGTTTCTGATGCAAAAGTATTGGCTTCAAAGGTCATTACACTTGACAACAAGATTAAGAATGGTTTGATGATTGACGACCAGGAAGTCCTTGCACCGCTCACTGCCAACTCAATGAGCGCCAAATTCACGGCACTCGCTGGATTGTGCGACAAGGTTCAGGCATACAATACCCCGGCAAGAATGAGAAACCTGCCGTGGTCAGCTGAGCAGTTGCAGGGCGTCTTTACCGCCATTCCATTGATGGCTGATGCTGAAAATGCT
>DCGV01000058.1:0-3108 GCA_002314725.1 Bacteroidales bacterium UBA1769 | reverse complement strand
CTTGATAAACTTGCTGAGCAATATGCCGACTGGTATGTTTCAGAATATGAAAGACTTCATATCAATGAGTTTGAGCTCAACAAAAAGAACCTTATTCTTAGGAGTGATGCAAATACTGTATGCAACGCTGCCTATGGAGAGGACTTCATCACTATTAAATCACAGTACATTGCCTGGGAGGAGAAGATGTCAATGCTTACACTCAAGCAATCTTATGTCAATAAGCAAAGCGTCTTGAACGTTCCATATCAGAACTTCAATCCTTTGAACTTTATTGGTAAGACATTACCGAATCTTGAAGAATTAAAGAACGAGCTTGACGAGATTTACACCGCTGTTGACAAATCGCTTCATGAAATCCTCAGCGATCAGAACCTCTTGAATAACGCAGCTGACGCTCTCGATGACAGTGAAAAGAAACTCGTTGAAAAGTATAAAAATGACACCACCACTGGACAGAACGTGAACAAGATTATCTCTATTATCCAAAAACTTCACAAGGGCATCAATAAGATTGAGATTACCGAGCAGGATATCCGCGATGTCCTCAACCGTCCAATGACACCTGAAGATGCAATCAAGGCACTTACTGCGCTTATTCGAAGCAAATCCTTTGGCGCAAATACTGATATTACAAGAATCATTTTGAAGTAAGCATTCAATAATATGGCTGATAATAATTCCCTTTTCTCTGATGAAATCCTTGATGAACTTGCGGGTGAGTCTTTATTTACCCAAGACAACCAGGGCCCGGTGACCGTGCTAGGGATTACTTTTTCAAATGATGAAGAACGAAGAGCCTATTTTCGTGAAGAATTAAGAAAAAAACTTCCTAGCCTAAAATCCGTTGAAGGCTTTCCAATCGGTGAAGATGAAGATATAATCAATCTTTCTGATCCGCCATATTTTACAGCCTGCCCCAATCCATGGTTAAATGAACTTATTGATGAATGGGAAGAAGAAAAGAAAGCTCTAGTTTCAATAGGAGAAAGAATTCCTAATAAATCGGTATCAGAGCCTTACGCAGCTGACGTGAGCGAGGGGAAGAATAACACCATTTATATGGCTCATGGATATCATACCAAAGTTCCACACCCTGCAATAATGCGATATATTCTTCATTATACAGAGCCAGGTGATATCATCTTTGATGGTTTTGCAGGCACTGGAATGACTGGGGTAGCTGCATATTCTTGTCAGAAGGATAATAGTGAGATCCAACAAATAATTGAACAAGATTGGCAGAAATCATTTGGCCACAAGCCTAATTGGGGATTGCGTCATTCAATCTGTGGAGACCTATCTCCATATGCATCAATGATTGCATACAACTTTAACACTCCTAGTGAAAAATCCGTATTCAAGAAAGAGATAAAGAGAATAATTAATGAGATCAACGAAGAATGTGGCTGGATGTATAAAACTCAAGACAATGCTGGGAAAGAAAGAGATATTAATTTCGCAGTTTGGAGTGATGTGTTGATTTGCCCAAATTGTGGTCAAAATCTTCTGTTCTGGGACATCGCTGTCAATAAAAAAGAAAAGTGTTTAGAGGATAATCCCAAATGCCCACATTGTGGTAGTGTCGTTACAAAAGATTCTACAAATCGGCTGCATGAAACAATCATTGATAAAGATAAAGTATTTAACATCGTAAAAGATATTCCCGCATATATTGTTACAACTAATAGAGAGCAATATGAGGCGAAACAGTTTGATGTCGACCTTGCAAAAAAAATCGATGCTATTGATATTCCTTATTTTTACCCGACGGATGAATTACCACAAGGTTGTAAGACTGGCGATCCAATAAGCTCGCATAACTTAACACACACTCATTTATTTTATACAAAGCGGAATTTGTATGTCCTGTCATGCTTTTTGGATAAAATAAATAAAAGTAACCTAAGTAATAAACTTAAGTTCATCTTCACTGGAATGATAAATAGGTCCACAAAGATGAACAGATTTAGCCCACGTAATTTCTTTTACGGAGGAGGAGGATGGTGTTTAACAGGATTAAGTGGGACCTTATACGTTCCCGCACTACCTATGGAGGTTTCAGTGATTGAGCAATTGGAAAACAAGTCAAAGAATTATGAAAACCTTATTCCATATTTACCGAAGCAATATGGCAATGTGATAAATGTTGCCAGTGCCACTTCCGTTTCGATAAAAGACAATTCAATTGATTACATATTTACAGATCCACCCTTTGGCGCAAATATCATGTATTCAGAGCTCAATTATATTCCTGAGGCATGGTTGAAAGTTAAGACAAATAACAAAGAAGAAGCAATTGTAAATAGCGTTCAGCATAAATCAATTTTTGAGTACCAACAACTCATGAATGCTTCCTTCAAAGAATATTATCGAGTACTAAAGCCAGGCAAATGGATTACTATTGAGTTTAGCAATACCTCTGCATCGGTCTGGAATTCAATTCAGAATGCGCTTCAAGGTGTAGGATTCATTGTCGCAAACGTCGCTGGTCTTGATAAGAAGCAAGGCTCGTTTAATGCTGTAACATCAACAACGGCCGTAAAGCAGGATTTGGTAATAACATGTTTCAAGCCTTCTAATTTTCTTATTGAAAAGTTTAAAACTTCAAATAGCTTCACTGATAATGTCTGGGATTTTGTTGATGAATACCTCGAGCATCTTCCTATTCACATAGAAAAAGGGCGCGCTACAACAACTGTCATTGAACGTAATCCGAAGATTTTATTCGACCGGCTTATTTCATATTATGTTCAACATGGATATCCAGTTCCACTTGATGCCACTCAATTTCAATACGGTTTAAAAGAACGATATATTGAAATAGATGGTATGTTTTTCACCGCTTCACAAGCTGTTGAGTACGAAGAAAAGAAAAAGCACACATCAGAGTTTATTCCGATGGGTCTTATTGTAAGTAGTGAAGCGGAAGGTGTTCAATGGCTGAAAAATAAATTAGAAAAAACGCCGAGAACCTATCAGGAAATTCATCCTGATTGGATGCAAGCCATAAATGGACTTAGAAAGGGAGATATTTTACCCGAGCTTTCAACACTACTCGACGAAAATTTTATTGCAACGGAAGACGGCAAATGGCGCCTACCGAAC
>DCGV01000114.1:5390-6006 GCA_002314725.1 Bacteroidales bacterium UBA1769 | reverse complement strand
ATAATGTTCACAGAGGAATGCATGGAGAGTATTGCGATAGGGTTTACAAAATGGATAAGGATTTTGAGAGAAACGATAAGATAAAGGTGCTGGCGATCGGCAATAGTTTTACAAGGGATTTCGTGAATTGTTTGCTGGAATCCCAGTATGCAGATAGTGTGGAAGTTTCATACGTTTATTCTTGGAACGAGAAGTATGTAGATAGGGTGAAGCAGGCGGATTATGTGTTCTGCTTGGGTCAGAAGTTGGAAGTGCCGTTATATGTGTGGGATAATGTGAAAGATGATGCTGAGGTGTGGGGAATTGGAACCAAGAGCTTTGGCGAGAGTAACGGAATTGTCTATGCAAGGAGAGGTAGGGAAGGGTATTTGAATACCACTGTTGAGATGGAGGATGGTATAAGGGAACGAAATGACGAGTGGTCAAAACAGTGGGGAGAGAAATACATTAATTTTGTTGAGATAGCTTCTGTGAAAGATGGAAAAGTCAGGGTGTTTACAGAGGACGGTAAGTTTATCAGCCAGGACTGCAGGCATCTGACAAAGGAAGGTGCACAGTGGTATGCGGGGAAGATTGATTGGGATAATATTTTTGGAAAATGAAAATAGATTCTAAA
>DCGV01000114.1:241-5262 GCA_002314725.1 Bacteroidales bacterium UBA1769 | reverse complement strand
CTGCCGATACATAGACATAGAGGATCAACTGAGACGGTAGTTATCCTCAGAGGGAAGCTTAGGCAGAACTTCTATGACGAAAACGGAAAACTTGTGGAAACTCTGGTGATAGAACCTGGGACTGAGTGTGTAGGATTCAGTGTAGAAGTCGGACGATGGCATAACTCGGAATGTCTGGAGAGTGGGACGGTGATACTGGAGTGCAAGGATGGAAGGTATGAGGCGTTGGGGGAGGAAGATATAAAATAATGAATAGAATGTCTGTTTAGAAAGGTTAATGTTATAATATCTTGTTTGTTTTGGGCACTTATTATAGTACATATTTCAAAGTGGAGCATCAAACTCTTTTTGATAAAGGGGTTTTTGATGGATGCTTGGATGCTGATAGTAAACTTCACGTTGACCCAATGCTCCTCAAACAGTGCAATGTACCTGAATTCAAAGGGGCGTATGATGCATTCTTTGATTTCTTCAACAGATTTGTTGATCTCACACCTGCAGTAAAAGAACCAAAACTGTCTGATCCATTTTTTAAGAAAATGGTTGAGTTCTTTACGCTTAGTGAAATACCTAATACGGGATTGGGATACTCGGAGAAGACATGTAAAGGAAGAGGAATTAGCGGTACCTTATCAATACAGTTGGCAAATAGCGCATATTCGATAATAAAAGAAGGAATTACGAATCCAAAAATCTTTGGATGGATGCAACTTATAGAGGATAATATTGGGGCAGATAGAATAAGCGATATGACATTAGCTATCCTCCAACCTTTCTTCTTGAGATATACCGAGAGAGTTTCCTTTGAGTGTGGTATTGATACGAAGGAATATGTAGATAAAGACGATAATACTTACAATGTTCCATACTATCAAAATAAACCTGTGCATTTTGTCCCGATGCAACTGTTGACAAATTTGCCTGTTGCACATACTTATGATGATGTGGAGGATGCTTGTGACTATAATAATCGACTAAAGCACCGAATAGGCCAAATTATTGGAGTTTATTGGCAAGAATATAGGAAGTATAGTAAGAAACAGTGGAAGCAAATCATTATTGAAAACCCAGAATGTTATCATACCGCAATAGAGTTGTATGATAAAATATCAAGTTCGGGATATGATTTCAATAAGGATGAAAGTGGTGTTTTCTACAATCTCAAGATTCAGGAGTGCACGAAAAGATTTCCTTTAAATTTCTTATTTGGAAAGCACAATAATCCTGCTGATGAGATTTATGAATTTTCAAAAGCAATATGTGATCAGTATAGGCATGTGGTTGAGGATAGAAGAGCGTCGGAAATTTTCTATAGGCAACACAGGCAACCAGATGAAACTGACTGGCAGATGCTGCTGCTAATAGTCGCAGAATCATATCAAAAAGGCGGGAACTTTGATATCCATGTATCCCGTGAAGCTAATCCTGGCGTTGGAGAAATAGATTTTCAACTCACTAGAGGTTCAAAAGCCAATACCTGTATTGAGATAAAACGATCAACGAATAAAGACTTACTTCACGGCTATAGACAACAACTCGCGGCATATATGAAAGCCGAGAATGCAGATCATGGCATCTTTATCGTAATACTAGAAGATGATTCAGAACAACAACTCAAAGAAAAATTGAGAGCGGTTCAAGATGATATGAATAAGAAAGGAGAATATATTCCAGACGTGATTTTTATTGACGGCAGAAGACAACTATCAGCCAGTAATCCCAATTATTCTATTTCAAGGTAAACTAAACTAACTGTTAATGCTTCTCCAAAATCGTAGTTTCATATGTCAATACTATCAGAAGAACAGTTAAAGAAATTAAAAGACACGGCTCATGACAACGATCTTCGGCAGAATATTAAGAGCCACTGTACAAAGATTCGCGAGGGGATAAGAAAGAACGGCTCGACAAGTGGCAATCGTGCTATTTGGGAGCTGTTCCAGAATGCTGGTGACCTATCATTATCTGGAAGTGCGGAAATTCGGATGACACTTACGGATGACTCGTTTGTATTTGCACATAAAGGTAAACCATTCACATTCGACTCACTTTGTTCTCTTGTTAAGCAGGTAAGTTCACAAGAAAAAGAAAATGATGAGACTGTCGGGCAATATGGAACAGGTTTTCTGACTACTCATAAGTTTGGAAGAAAGATTACTGTCAATGGTAGCATATGTATCAGTGAGTCACCAGCTGCTTATGCTGATATTGATGGCTTTGTAATCGATAGGGAAAACTTTGACGATATTCCATCATTTATTGATGATATGTTCCGCCAAATCAAAAATGTTGAATCGTTGCTTGATGCGGAACAGAAGTCTGAAGCAAGAGAATGGACGGAGTTGTGTTATGAACTAAATGAAAACAGGAAAGTAATAGTGCAGACGGCTTTTGATGAGGCTGAGAAACTAATGCCCTATGTGCTTACATTTAATGATAATATCGGAAGTTGCACAATTAATGACAAGACGCGAAACAAAACTATTACTTTCACCAAAGAAGACAAGAAATGTTCAACAAACTCGCTATATTGTAAGCGAGTAAAAATCATAGAGGATTCAGGTGTTAGTAGGGATTTTGATTGTTACTACCTGGAGTTACATGGAGGAGAAAGTCGAATCATACTTCCTTTGTCATCAGAAACTGAAGTTGTTTCATTTGGCGATATACCAAGGTTGTATGTGCATTTCCCTTTAATAGGACCAAACTATTTTGGCGTAAATTTCCTATTCCATTCCCATAAATTCACACCCGAAGAATCCCGTGATAATATAATAGTACCGAGAGATAATGACGCCACTGACAGTGCGGCATTGGCCAACCAGTATGTTCTCAATGAAATGACGTCAACACTGTGGGGTTATCTTGAAGAGAATATTCATACCTGGACCAATACTATCAATATGGCCGCTGTATACATAAAAGACAAGGGGTATAGTGAAAGCAAAACAGAGGCATATTACAAAGAGTTGAAGGCTAATTGGGTAGATGAATATTCAAAGCTTGACATGATTCAGATTGGAACCAATCGGTATAATATGAATCAAGAGGGCCACCCACTGATGATGGATCCTTCTTTGGAACAATTTATTTCGAACAATAACGAAATAGATTATCTATCTACCATTTATCCTTATGCCGCAGAAACCACCATTATTCCTTGCAAAGAAGAACTTGTACAGTGGTCAAGGATAGTTGCAGAATGGGATTGTACCAAGGAACGAAATTTCTTCTCGTTAGAATCGGTAGTTGAATATGTGAGCAAGAACCAGGGTGAACATCTTCATGATTTCTTAAAAATGATAGTTGATTCTGGCCATACAGAGTTCTTTGAAAAATATGCACTTCTTCCTAACAGAGAAGGTATGCCAATGAAGCGAGGGGAACTACGGGACGCCAAGCCAATAACAGCAGATTTGTATGAGTTGGTAAAATCTATAGACTCAAAAATCTGTTCAAAAATGGTGGCAAAAGAGTATGCTGATATTATTGAACTCACACCTTACAGTAGGACGAATCTTAGAGAAGAGTTAAACTCTTCCGTAAAAAGGATGGAGGATGAATATTGGCGAAATTCGCAAGGGCAGATTCCATATTGTGGGGATTTTGAAAAAAGCCTTATCGCATTATGCTCGTCATATACAACGATAAATGGAGATTCGAAGAGAAATAAACTTATGCCAATTATCTGCCGATTCGAAAATATCGAATACTCTGAAAAACATATCCCTGCTTGGATTGATGACCCGACAGGTTTAGATTTGTATCGGCAAGTATTTTTGTCATTGATTGAGAATCAAATGATGAAGATTCAGAGCCATGATAGTGATTGGGTAATAGCACATAAAGATGATTTAGTAACATTCGTAGAAACTGCCAGAGGAGATGACTATAAGAATTTCTGTACACAATATGCGATATATCCGGACAAAAAAGGCGTATTGCATACCCCAGACTCTTTGAAGAAAAATCATGATGTCAGCAGCGAATTGTTTGAACTATACAAACAGGTTTTGGGCGAAGACTTGGAACGCAAGTGTGTTGATTCACGTTTTGAATCATTTTATGATAAATATTCGGAAGATACATACCAATATTCACCACAATCAGTTGCCAAAGAGATACAGAACAAACTGAGCGCAGATAATTATCAAGATGTTGTTCTACTGGATATAATTGATTACACGGAAAAAGAATCAGCCGAAGGATTGCAATGGCGTATTCTTTTCAAAGATATATATGATCAAAGGGAATCCATACGGTACAAACTTGGGTCAGATAAGGAGAGACAGGCTATCAATAGAATGTTGAAACGAAAGAAACCTGATTTAATCGAGAGAATGGCAGAGGTCTCTGAACGTGAAGATGCTGATACCGTGTTGGATGCATTGAACAACGCAATAAATGAAATTCAGAATGATGCATACAAAAAAATGCTTGGTGCATTTGTGGAGGAACATATTCAGATCTTCCTGACAGAGGCCTTGTCATCTGATGGTATTGATGTGAGAAATGAACAGTGTGGGCAAGATTTCATTTTGAGCAAAGAGGGTTATGACGATTATTTTATAGAGGTTAAGTCGAGGTGGGAAGAAAAGGCTTCTGCCATAATGTCTTCAACTCAATTTCAAAATGCGGTTGCCAATCCTAACAGATTTTCTTTGATTTCTGCGAGAATGTGGAACTTTGATAGGACGCGTGCGGAAAGGAATGAAAAGGTAGAACTGTCCGAATTCAATCCTTTGATTAAGGTGTGCAACAAGATAGGCATATTGGAAAATGATTTAGAAAGAAGGTTATCAGCTGCTTTTGTCTCGAACGAAGATGATATTCACGCAGTCGGTTCTTATGAAGTTTTAGTTCCTCAAAAAGTATTTGACATGGATTTCAATAGTCTCATTGATTATTTGAAGGCGTATTTCACAAAACCTATTAATTAGGGATTAATAACAAGAGAACAATGAAGATTCTTTTCCTAACCATGACCCGCTTCGGTGACGGCTCCGAACACGGGATATATA
>DCGV01000114.1:0-124 GCA_002314725.1 Bacteroidales bacterium UBA1769 | reverse complement strand
TACTGGGTGTGCGGACACTGAACGTACAGAAGACGAACGTGATTGAGAAGGGCCTGGGACAGGTATCGCTGGAATACCTGTATATGCGCGCTATCAAGAAACATTTCGGGAAGGTGAAGTTCGA
>DCGV01000117.1 GCA_002314725.1 Bacteroidales bacterium UBA1769 | reverse complement strand
AAGGAAGGCTGTCTCCACGATAAGCAAAGCCAACACGGCTACCTACGCAGCGAAATCCTTACTTATTATGAGAAAGTCAAGGCATTTGCCGATGAGGATATTCGCGCAGAAGCAGCCAAAGTGAAAGATCACGAAATCACAGATGAGGAAGCCAATGCCATCGTCAAGAAGCATTTCCGCGAAGGAATAGAGGCTATACATAATCTTTTCAAAGAGAGCGGAAAAAGTCCCCGTTTTGAACGGTATTCCCTTTCGAAGTTCCAGAAATATGCAAAGGATGATCTGGACGCGCTTATGGAACTCTGCAAAGAGGAAGGAGCACCAGAAGAGATGCGAGATGAATGGGAGAAAGCCGTATATGAATATTTGTGCTCCAGTTTCTTTTACAATGGAACAGGCTTGATCTTCGTAGGATATGGCACTGAAGAAATATATCCGTCACTTCTTCCGATATATGTCTCCGGGATTTTTGACGGCAATTTCCGATTCTGTTACTCCAAGAATGAGAATGAAATTATCAGCAATGAGAACGAATCAGCAATTGTTCCGTTTGCTCAGACCGATGTGATGATGACAGTGATGAAAGGCATGTCTCCCGCACTACGTGAAAAAGTGGATGAATGGGAGCAGGAAGCTGTCCAGCAGACAAAATCCAAGATGATTGAAGCAATGAAAGAGGCTGGTATCGATGAAGCCACTATTGCAAAAGTCCAGGAGATTGAGACAAAAGAAATCAATGACCAATACAGTCAGCAGATTCAGGAATTTCAGCAAAGCGAATACATCAACGGGCTCGTTGACACTGTTGAAGCATTCGGCATAGAAGATATGGCCAATATGGCGGAGAGTCTCATTGAGATCACAAATCTCCAACGTCACATCACATCTTCCGAAGAAAGTGTCGGCGGCCCTGTGGACGTCGCTGTCCTGACCCGCGACAGGGGCTTCATCTGGATGAAGCACCACGACTGGGCACCTACCGGGTGCGATGTGGATTTCAGGAAAAAACTCTAGCAAAATGGGCGGCCAATCGGTCGCCCATTGCCCATTGCATTACTTCAGCTTCGTTACCTCCAGATTGCTCAGATTCAGACAATTCGCTTTCCTTAGCGATATGCCGAAAACTCTCATAAAGGCATCCTCGACATACTGCCAATTGTTGACCTGAATAGTATTGTTCAGGGGCGTAACCACCTGAACCTCCATCCCGGCCTCAATGTTTACGCCGTTACAGCATTTGCGGTATTTGGTCCGGACTAAGTATAGCGACATTATTGATTTTTAAGTATTGACTTAATCCTTTCAAAATCAGGTATCAACTCAATCTGATGATTAGTTCTAAGATACTGCTGTATTTCGTGAATGGAATTCACATTAGTACCACCTATGACATAACCATTCCGAGAAAAAGACACTCTTGTATTCGACTGTAATTCTATAAAATCATATCCATCCTTCTTGAATCCGCAGGCAATCAAGATTTCATCATTAATCGGAATAGGATATGTCATGAAAGGAATACGACTAACTTCCAAAATATTGTTTGTAACAATAAAAAGTTGTTTCGGCTGATAGATAATAATATCCTTAGGCTCTTCTATGTAAAGAAAATCTCCTGTTTCAAAAAATGTATTATTCATGAAGAAATTGATTAATTACATTATACCAATAATCCCAACTATATCCCACAGATGGATGATAAACGCAAACTGCACGAAGATTCTTTCTATTGGATAACTGATAATAACCGTTATTGATTGCATATCCGTCAACCTGCATATCTCCGCCGTCAATCCAACAGTAGGACGGCAAATTATTCCATAGTCGCACGCCCCAGACAACAAGAAGGTCAGGTTGATAGTGATCTAATACGGAAAAGAACGGTCCAGCAGCAGCACGATACTGTTCAGGAGTTCCAGCTTGGCGCGGCCCCTGCATCGCAACCTGCAGAAAATTGTAGAACAGAAGCGAATTCCAAATCCTGACACTTTCGTCGGGTGTCGTCTCGTGGTTCACCAAAGAGCGCTCGAACTTCAAATAGGTTGACATCCAACCTTCGCGCTCATTATTTTGATTCAAATATGCTTTGACAATATCAGTGGTGAACTGATTGCAATTAGGTCGTCCATTCATGCCACACTCTTTACAATCTTCACCGCAGTAGTGGCTATCACCAAGTACCATAATCCGCTTCCCAAAGATGCCTCCGGATAAATAGTCAGGGCCGACCCAAGGATTAAAAAAAACATTGGAATATAATACCATAGCATCATTAAATATTAAAGTGCTATTAACAGATTATTTAATATTTTTCTCGAGTTCCAGCTTTCTTTGTTCTGAAATACCAAGAGATTCAGCCTCTCTATCTAATAGTTTTCTAACTCTTCCAGAAGGAATACAATCTTCAACCAATTCCTTATATACTGAAATATATTCCAATTCATTATCGTTGTATTTTGGAATACAACTTTCTTCAATTTCTCTAGCTCTTTTTTCGGAAACACCGAATTTTTGGCGTTTCCTATCTAACAGTCTTCTTTCCACTTCACCTATCGAACCATCTTCCAATATGAATAAAACCTCTTCACGATACCTTGCCTCTCCACCAACATCATCTATAGATATCTGGTTACTTATTGCTTCAGAATATTGCTTATCTGATAAAGTAACGTCAGATGTGTTTTGTGAGGCGATTACCTGTTTTCCATCGGATTGCACTGATGACGTTTCGGAATAATGAAAATTTGTGGTCTTATAGCTCGGTTGCTCATGAGGACGAGTTTTATAGTTGCTCGTATATTGTAAGATAAGCATTTGAATTAAGGAAACGATTGTCCACAAGCCAGGAAAACAGCTAAAGCAGGTCGTCTCTTGTCCCCAAACTCTAAGGGTACAATCACTGGCATCAATAGCAAATTTCCCCCAAATAAACGATCCCAAATAATCTATAGTCGGACTCGTTTTCCTTAAGAAAACCCCTTTTGTACTTATCACAATACATTCCTTCACGTTTTCAGTTTCAGTTAACCAATCTTCTGCGGCACTATCATAGGAACTGTATCTTCTTTCATATTCTTGCTCAACGGAATATATGATGTCTCCTTTTATTTTATTTGAGAAATATTTTTGTATTACACTAGCGTAGTGTGTGTTACTGCCATTGAGATAGCAATAAACCCCAGTATACTTTCGCTCAAAATCTTTATAAACCTTTGAATATTGAGCAAAATATTCAGAGACAGACTTACCATTTACTGGTGAAGTGTCATCAATGATTGATTGGCTATAATACAATTGTTTCATCTGGTTTTCGTGTAAAAATAGGTTTTACTTATAAAATCCTTTCAATCTCGGAAACTCTCTCAGGAGAAAGCCCCAGAGCTTCAGCTTCCCTATCGAGCATTTTGCGAAGCCTTCCGGTGGGTTCACCATCCTCTACCAAATCCCGATATATTGAAACATACTCCTGTTCGTCATCAGTAAGGGACACCGTACAAGATGCTTCTATTTTTTGAGCTTGTTCCTTCGTTAAACCAAGTTTTGTGCGTTTCCTTTCAAGGAATTTCCTCTCAACATCACCAATACTACCATCCTGTAGAATTAGAAGAACTTCCTGTTTATATAGGCTCTCTGAAGGAAAGCTTGAATCGTCTATCATATTATCTGATGTCCCATCATTGCCTATTACAAGTGATCCTTCTTCTGTTGTATCTTGTCTGTATTCACTCGCTGATTTTGACCATTCTTTTTTTTCCTTTTCTTTTTCATTCTTAACTCTCAAGAAGTCTTCATTGTAACAATGATTATAATAGTCTAGTTCATCATCTGTCGTGCAGTAATTCTGCCAGTCATTGTAGGACTCAATGACTTGATTTTCAATATGTGTGTAATTCTTCCAATAAACAGGCGTACCTTCCCATTGCCATTGATAAATCCAACGTATCTTAGAATAATACTCATATTCATCTTCAGGCTCATTTTTTTTATAGTCTTGGGCAACATCTAACGCTTTTTTATATTTACCATCGCGCAAGAGCCTCCCAATTTCCTTATCTGCTTCTTCGGAATGGACTCGTTGTTTTACGAATAAGAAAGTATTAATATCGTTTTGTTCCTTACACACAATACCATATTGTTTCAATATTTCATCAAGTGCTTGCTTAGAGGATGACAAATTATCCGAATCAACAGGAATCTCACAAAATAATTTAAATTGAATAAATGTTTTATAGTAATAATAATCCACATTTATTTCGTTTGATGGCCTATTGTAATATTCTTCCAATACTGAATTGGCTTGAATAAAATCATGTTGCTCTATTAGTTTATCAAGTTCAGTTTGATGCTGATTTTTGTATGTTTCAGACAATAAGTCATTCCATTCATTTGCGACTTTTTCGAATCTCTCTTGTAATTCTTCTACGTCAGATACACACCCATCATAAGGATTCCCATCATTAGCAAGTTTTGCAGCTTGTCGTAGAGCTTTTGCTGCTTTTTGTTGAAGTTTTGTTACAGCTTCTTTTTCTAATGAGGGTGCGAATGATTCAAGCCACCTAACATAGGTAATAGCACGATACCAATAGAAATAAAAATCTTTTTCTGTTTCGTTGTTTTTGTAATAAAGTGTTATCAATGCTTCAGCTTTTTCAAAATTGTCAGCATCTAAAGCACGAGCAAACTCTTCGTTAAAGATGTCCCATGCTTCTTGATTAAACCCGATATTTGCCGGTTCATGGTTGGAACTTAAAACAGAATCAATAATATCGAAAATGAGTCCCATAGAATTGTAATGTTAATTATTCAAAATATTAGCAATATTCTTGTAGCATATTTCCTGTTGCAAATATGCAGTGCTGATTTCTTTAGAATACTGTTCTTTAAATGAGTAAATATGATTTGAGTATTCGTTAACATTACCAGTACGGGCAATGGCCATTAGCCTCGGCAGTACATCCATAATGGGATATGATATCAGTGAGTGAGTCATTAGCAAGTCATTAACCCTATTGTTTTGATCTTCTGAAAGGTTTAATGATGAAATATTAGACTTAATACCAGAAACCTGCTTTGACAGAAAGGAATCCCAATCAGATGATATCATTGAATGGATGTTTCTGATTACATCGTTGATTTGTGAACTCAAAACAGTGTAGTTAGGTTTTTGAACCGTTTTTGAGGCATTTATGTTCTTGTCTTTATACCATAATAAGGCACCAGTACCGACAGCGAGAACGCCAAGAACTGATACGAAGGTGCTTTTAGAACACAATCCTACAACAAACAAAACGGCTCCTGCTGCAGAAACATAAGGTGGAAGATGATTTGTCCGCTCAACCGGAGTCGGAAGATTTGACGAATCTTGTGATGGCAATTCGATTCTTGCAATCTGATTACTTAATAAGTGTAAGAGCTCATCTCTTTTGGATAATAGCTCTTTAGAATAATTGTTAAGAAATTCAGTATTCATATTTTTGACTCCAATAAGTGTATCGTTTCTTGAGCATTCTTCGCACACAAAAGAGTGCGATTTTTATTTGATAATGCTTGCTCCAGTTCATCAAGAGTAATATTAACCTTTTCGGAAATTTCATTAATAAATAGATCCTTCCTGTCTCTTAATATGGACATACTTTGATCCTTTGCATTTTTCAATAACTGAGTAACCTCTTCTTGAATGTTGGATACTTGGCCATTCACAATTATTCTGACATTGTCAGCACATTGTTGGGCAGCCTGATTGACATTACTGATTGCCACACTTTCCTCACATTGTTCCTGCCGATAATCAATTCTGTCAACTCCTGTCAAAGCACTCACCAAAGAACTATGAAAGCGATTTTTTAGTCCGGCTGTATCGAGGGTTGAATTATTACGCATCCTTTCTATGATTTCATCTAACTCATTCCGAAGAATATTGCCATTGAAACTATCAGTCGTATCTTCAGCCTCATTCTTGGCAATAACATTCATAATACACTTGAAAATACTGTCGTAAATCTCTTTGTTCTTGGTAGTCCATTCATTTGAAAGAGAATCCAAAGCGCTACACAACTGTCGGTTAATATCTTCCTCAAGCCGGCACAAATCAACTTTATCGTATGAACAGGTGAAGGTCCTATCCTTGCCGAGGAAAGTGGATGTCCTAACCAATGATTTCATTTCTTGGTTAGTTGGTACTTTGCCATTCCAACGGAACGTGAACCCATTTAGACATTCCTTCATGCATCTTTCGGCTATATCAGAAGAACGGTGAGATATGGAATTGATGTCACTCGACAACTCTTTTATTACCTTGGCAGAGAGTACTTTTTGCTTCTCAATATCTTTTATATCCGAGTTCTCAATCAAGTCTATCATTTCAGCAAGCTTCTTCAACTCTCTTGAGATAGCATCCCGAATATTTGAAGATGCATTATCAAAATATTTATTAACCTTTTCCTTTATTATATTAACTTTATTTTTCTTGAAGACTCCTTCAAGATATGATTCACGGATTGAATCTATTTGAGATAAATCGTAAAAAGTACTTTTCACTTCTTCCTCTGAAGAGAAGAAGCTTGGATAAAAAGACTTCATTTGAGAAACAACATGCGCTTCCATTTCATCCCATGACTGAGAATCCTTCTTGAAAATAGAGTAACCAATACCTGAACTAAAATCAAGAATAGGATCATTCCCTTGGAAATTTGATGAACTGATGTTATTGAAGTACTGACCTTTCATTTTTTTCTGGCAATCTTCAATTGCATTGCCGAGATCATCACGGAAATGCATCCCAACATCTTGCAGGACAGAGTCAAATTTGCTAGCAATAAGTACAACGCTACCGATTCCTTGGCTACCAATTCTATTCGTGAGGAAGCCAACATCGGTGCTGTCAAAAAATCTTCCCGAATAACTTAAAAAAAATACTCCGTGGCACCCTCTCAAGAATTCCCTTGTTCGAAGTTCTCGAGAAAGAACGGGGTCGTTTACGCCTGGGGTGTCAACAACTTCAATTCCTTTTAGTCGTTTATCATTGAGAGTGATGGTAAGGCATTTTGTTATCGGAGTATAAGTGCCATCTGCGCCAACATAAGAATCAAGAGTACTCTGAAGATCCTTGACCCCAGAGAAAGTGTTACTTTCAATAAGAGCTTCAGGTTTAATTTTGTCCAAAGCTCGACGACTACATTTTGATATCAGTTCGTGGGCGGACACAATATCATCGGGTATCTTGTATTGCTGGATTAATTCAGTATCAGTAGCCGAAGTGTCAGACTGTCTCAAATCATTCATTAAGGAATTATATTCAGCATCCTTGTCGGCAAACAGTTTCCACTCATTTGTATTGTAGAACTCTATTTGGAACTTGTTTTCCTCTCCATAACGGAGTACTGTCAACCCCGCTGTCATAGGGGTGGATGCCCTAGGAAGGACAGACTCACCATCAAAAAATAGAGAATTCAAGAATGACGATTTACCTGCTTTTACTTGCCCTACAACACCAATCTTGAGAACGTCATTTTGAGCTTCCAATTGATTTCCTCCGGAATATATTTCTTCAAGTTTGGATTTGAGACATTGAACTATTGTCTTTATTGTTTTTTCTTCTTCATATTGCGACAGATCAAGGGCAGATGAAAAGTCTTCGAATATGGACTTATAGTTTTCAAGAGAGATTTTCATAATTGTCTAAATTTTTGAAACCCAATCTACGAAAGTGTTTTGCTGAGCCAAATCAACTAAAGGCCTAGAAACAGATGCCAATGTATTATCTGCCTTTATGAGAAGTTCGCATATATCTTTGTAATGATTAATGACAGCTGTTTCAAGCGCGTTATTTCCATTTGCATCACGGCGAGACAAATCGACTTCATGCTGAATGAAGAACTTAACCATCTCATTGTTTCCGGTTTTGCACGCAAGAGTCAATGGCGTATATCCTTCAAGATTTGTTTTTTCAAGGTCAACACCATTCGAGAAACATACGAGGAAACGTTTCCAATTGTCTCCATATATAGCAGAGAATATATCCACATCCTCATCTGATTCAATGCCCTGAAGCTTTGAATTATGTTCCTGAATTATTCTTTTGCAGTTTTCATAACATATTTTCAATTCTTGAAGAAGCTTAGGCTTATATTCTTTGAGAACTGCAACTAGATTCTCTTCAGTTTTCTTATTTGCTACTAGGTTCTTATAATTATCTTCTTCACTTTCTTTTAATCGCTTTACCTCTTCCAACATTCTATCAAGTGCCTCGTCAACTCTATTACAAATATTGTCTCTATCTTCTTCACTCCAATAAGTATAACTTAAATCTTTGCGACAATACTTTTCGTGTTTCTTGTATGATGCTTCTCGTTGAGACATCAAATATTCGGTATTTGAGAATATACCACTAGCACTATTCCATTCCAATTCTCTATCTATCGCTTCGCCCCACATATCCAGAGCATCGGTAAAGCAAGCAAGACGGTTATTTGCACATTCCATCAACTCATTATAATTATCCTTAATAACCTCGCGTAGCCATTTTTTTGTATTTTCAGTATACTCTTTTTCGTCTTGATACATTTTTTGGTTTTCGCCCTTATCCTTGATACTCTGTAGTCTGCGTTCTTCGTATGTCTGATGCCATTCATCCGAATATCTAGCTTCAGTATCAATTAGAGCACGCAAATCAAGAGATTTTAACTTAAGATAATCAGTTGGGCCAACATCTTGACGGATTCGCTTAAACAGACTGCCCCAATTAGATGATTTGGACAAAGATATCACCTCAACATTACCATCAGCACAAGATACTCCATATATATCTAATGGCATTCTGGGTAATTCTTTTTCACAAGTTTTCTTTGCCAATTCCATAATCTTATCCATCTCTGGACGTTTTTTGTCCATTTTGGTGAAGAAAATAACAACAGGAGCATCTTCCAAAGCTTCTTCAATACGTTTAAGCATATCAATATCAGTAGATGGAATAGTTCCCGCTTCAGAATCGATACACCAGAAAACCGCATCGGCTTGCCTGATTGCATTAAGCGCTTTATCTGCATCAGTTTCGGAATTGCCTTTTGTTACAGCACTGGAGTTATTATAGCCAGGAGTATCTATAAAAGTTATCCCATTCAAATCCTCAGATACCGGCACGTCCAGAAGGATTTTGTTTAAAACCGAAGCTACATATACCTTTGATTTAGACGAATGTTGCACACAGGCCAAAACATCCTTGTTTAGAAGAACAATATCCTTTCTAATATTCTCACCACGTACAACAAGACGTTGATTACTAGACGAACAATTTAGATAAGTATTAACCATTGATACAGGGTCAATGCCTGTCGGCAACATATTTCCAATACCTGTTAATGCATTGAGAAGAGAAGATTTTCCAGCACTATATCCCCCGGCAACTGCGACCTTGAGATTTGCCGACACATCATCAAGCAATTTATTTTGAAGATCAAAGCCTGCATCAATACAGTCAGAAAGAAAATTATCATTTTTAAATGTTTGGCCGGCAAGTTTATCTCCCATTTCCACTACTAAATCAATATACGGCATGATACAATCAGAAACATCAATATCCTTCGATGCCGTACAGATATGCGCTATGAGATCCAAAGACATTTGTGGATTCTCATACATGTTTATTTTAAGGAAAGATGATGCTGATTTCTTTCCAAGAGCTTCGCTTTTCTTCTTTATGTTGCTCAGTCCCATTTTATTCCTTCAACAAATTTGATAAATTTCCCAATAGTTCGTCCAATTCTTGAACGGTAGTAGTTAGGTCAAGAGTGGCATCTTCTTTTTCTTGCTGAAGTTGAGCAATGGCCTCATCGAATTTTTGTGATTCCTGCTGAATCTCCGTTTCAGCCTGAGATAGCAATTTTTCTCTTTCCTGCCTCAAGATTTCGGTCACTTTTGGACGAATAGAAGAAATCAATTGTGGGAACACTTCATTTTGAAGTTTTGTTTTGATTTCATCAATCACCTGGGCATCACTTTTGCCGAACGCTGATCTTAAGAAGTCTGGAACGTATTTTGCGATATTATTTGCTATCAGGTCTGCTACGACAGGCGGAATCTTAAACAATACTAGCGCCTCTGAAAGAATATCTTTGACTAAATCGCCGAACCCGCTAAGCCTTTCATTCTCATCATCAAGTGCTAAAAAAATATCGTCCATATTGACGGAAAAATTCTGGATACCATCGTCAAGTATATCCTGGTATTCAGTAAGTTCACGCTGGAACGAATTAATTAATACAGGCCGAATGATGCCCATTATTTCCGCATTGACATCAATGGAGTTGTCTTTGTTTCCATAAAGAAGAAGAGCTAACTTTGAAGAAGCAGCCTTCAAAGCGTATTCCAAATCATTCATTATATCCGATGCTGACCCATCGATGGACTGAGCATTGCTGCTTTTACTGCGGAGTCCCCTAATCGCGGCATCTTTCTTCTCTTGAATAAGTTCAATCTCTTTTGAGAAATCTCTGCCTTCATTCTGGATTAGCTGCTTCCTCAGTTGTATTTCATCTGCAATAGATGCAATAAATTTCTTGACAGCTACTTCATATTTCTGACGAATCATCGTTTCTGCATCCAGATTGGAAAGGCAATCATCAAGATCATCAAATTTCTCTTGATGAGCAGACGTGACACCTACAAATGTGCCTTGCGATAATATTCTTGCAGCAACTGCGGACACTGAATCCTTTATTCTATCGACCTCTGAAGTGGGCTTTTTGTCACATTTGGAAAGGAATATTGACGCAGATATTCCATACTTTTTCAACTCTTCTATAAATGATAATGTGGTTCCCCTAAGTGTCCCTTGTTCAACATCAACAACAATAACAAAGAAAGTACCTTGATGGATATAATTGAGAATTGCACTTGTATGAGCCTCTATTCCAGAATCCACACCGGGCATATCCACAAGTACGATTCCCCTCTGAATAAGATTCTTGATTTTTTCATTATTCAGATAAACCTTGACTATATCTCCAGGTGAAACATTCAACTGTTTAATGTCATCGATTCGGTATGTTCCTGTTAACTTTCCGCTTTTCCACAATTCCAATGATTCAGATTCCGCATACCACAATTCATAAGACACAGCAGTTTCCGGCGTGATGTCGGTAGGCAAAAGTTCTTTTCGACCGAGAATGGCATTGAGGAGAGAACTTTTCCCTGCACTGAAATCCCCAACAAACGGAACTTTAACAAACGCGTCATTCTGAATCCTATTGAGAATTGATTCCTTCGTATTTGAAATCCTTTCAATAGCAGAATCATTTGTTACAGCAGATAATGCTATCTGATAGGCATCATTGATATTGGTAATAAATTGATTTCTAATATCCATAACAGAAAATATTAAATTGATACTAACCTAACGCTTGATAATCAAAATCACCTGCATTACAGCAAGCCTTCTTATAATCATAGCCATATATTCTCATATAGGCTTCTGCGACTTCCTTTGCGCCATTAGCAAATGGAGTGCAGGAATGCATCTGCATTGTTACTGTAACTGTCATGTCCGGGGTGAGGACTGTCCCATTCGCGCGTTTTATGCGTTTTGGGGTAACTTTAAACACTTTCATTGTATGAATTGATTATTTTATATTTACAAAGTTATTGTGTCTGTTTGCTAAAACTTGGCAATCATTTCATCTTATCAAAAAGTATCAATAAACAACATAAAAAGACGTGGGAGTTTTACTCTTGCCCATCCTGAGTGCGGGCCTTGGCGAGCCTACCAGAAGGATAAGCAACGCAGCTAGCCCACGTCAGGGATGATATGAGAAATCTCTACGCCTTAAGCGCAGTGATGCTATCGTCATCACCAGTGGACGCTC
>DCGV01000064.1 GCA_002314725.1 Bacteroidales bacterium UBA1769 | reverse complement strand
ATAAGAAAGATTTATTATCTTTGATGTTCACAGCAAGAAATTAACATATGTCCGCCATCAATGAACTCATAAGTCAAATAGAAAATGTCGATTTGCGCCAACGCATTCAGAAGGAAGTCGACCGAATGAGTAAGCAGAAGAAATTCGGCTTAGTATTCGAAGAACATCTCCCGGAATGCACTCCACTCTATGATATTCCTGTAAAGCGTGGAGCTACTGTTGCATTGAAGACAGGAAAGGTGAACGACAACTTCAAGGTGCTCAAGATTAGTGATGGAAAGGCGTTATGTGAGAAAATGGATAATCACGAACTGAGCGAGATTTCCATTGAAGATCTTGTGACTGTTGCCCAGTTCGGCGAGCCAATATACCCATACTTAAAGCCTATTGATTCCATTTGCAATGCTCCTGACAGCGATTTGTGGCATACCCTTATCGAGGCGGATAATTACCATGCGCTACAACTCCTCGAATATCTTTATGCTGGTAAAGTAGATTGCATATACATCGATCCACCTTACAATACCGGAGCACGAGATTGGAAATACAATAATGACTATGTAGACACTGCTGATACGTACAGACATAGCAAGTGGCTCAGCATGATGCAAAAGCGTTTAAAACTCGCCAAACGTCTGCTTAATCCGAATGATTCAGTTCTTATCGTTACTATCGATGAGAAGGAATATCTTCATTTAGGGTGTCTTCTTGAGGAGTTATTCCCAGAAGCTCGTATCCAGATGATTAGCAGTGTAATCAATCCTGGTGGCGCAGCTCGCGATATGCAATTCTCGAGAACTGATGAATATATATTTATCATAGAACTCGGCTCTGCTGCACCATCTCAATTACCTTTGCCAGACGAATGGGCAATAAAAGTTGATGCTAGAACAAACAGACTTTCATGGCGAAATATGTCAAGAGCGGGGTCAAACTCATCTCGCCAACATTCTCCAGGCTGTTTTTACCCTATTTTTGTTGCGGATGACGGCTCACATGTTGTCAGCATTGGAGATCCTGTTCCCATTGGTGTTGATCGCAATTCCATAATTGTTCCAGAAGGATGTGTTGCCGTTTGGCCCATGCATACTGATGGAACAGAAGGATGTTGGCAGCTTTCACCGTCAAAACTTTCAGAGTCTATGTCAAAAGGTTATGTCCGGCTCGGTAGTTTTTCTTCGGATGGAAGAATGGCTATCAATTACCTTAACCGAAAAGAAATTGAAAAGGTTGAAGAAAACGGAATTAATGTAATCGGATATAGAGCGGACGGTTCAATAATTACTGATGAATCTGGATTTACAAGGAAATATATACCAGGAACGCAATGGCGGATAAACTCTCATAATGCTTTGATTGGCGGAACGAATTTGATAAAGGCATTGATGCCAGGCCACAATTTCTCATATCCAAAGTCTTTGTACGCCGTTCATGACGTGTTGCGTTTCTTTGTGGACAATAAGCCCAATGCGCTTATCTTAGATTTCTTTGCTGGTTCAGGTACTACCCTACATGCCGTAAATTTATTAAACACAGAAGATAACGGGCGGCGTAGATGTATAATCGTTACTAATAACGAACTCTCTAACGAAGAGAGTAACTCGTTAACGCAGAGAGGGTTTAAGCCTGGTGATGAGGAGTGGGAAAAACATGGAATAGCAAGAAATGTCACTTGGCCAAGAACAACTACAAGTATTTTGGGTAAAGATACTAACGGTCAGATTCTTCAAGGGAATTATCTTGGTACAGACATTCAAATGAGTGATGGTTTTTTGTCAAATACTGTGTATTTTAAAATAGGTTTCCTTGACAAAAACGCTGTTGCTTTGGGCCGTCAATTCAAAGAACTTCTCCCTCTCCTATGGATGAAGGGTGGCGCAATTGGCCCATGTCCTCAATTGAATTCGGAAGATGTCCCTGATATGATGATCTTACCAGAAAATCGTATGGCCATTCTTATCGATGCAAACAAATATGCATCCTTTGAACAAGTTTGCCGTGCCATTACAAACCTTAAAACGATATTCATAGTCACCGATTCCGATAATGGATATAAAGAAATGATTTCACCATTCAAAGAATTGGATACTTACCAGATATACAGAGACTATCTTGACAACTTCAGGATTAACAACGGAAGATAATTCAGATTATGAAAGTTGAACTTTTCCCCTTTCAGCAAAGAGCACTTGCATCTCTCCGCGAAAAATGTGATGAAGCTTGCAGGAGTTATGAACGCAGGCACGCTCCTCAAGTAATTTCCTTCACGGCACCTACAGGCGCCGGAAAGACCATCATAATGGCATCCCTCATTGAGAGCATCTTTTTTGGCGAGGAATTCTATGTTGAAAATATTAACTATTCAGGTACAATGAGTTATCCCGAGGAACCAGATGCCATCTTCGTTTGGCTCTCTGATTCTCCGGAACTCAATGCACAGTCAAGAAAGAAAATAGATTTCAAAGCTGATAAAATCCGCCTAGACCAGTGCGTAACAATAGAAGATGAGAGCTTTGACAGGGAAATGCTTGAAGATGGCCACATCTACTTTCTCAACACGCAGAAGCTTGGAGTCAATAGCAACCTCACAAAGCGTTCAGACTCCCGTCAAAATACGATTTGGGAGACCATTGCCAACACGGTACAAGAGAAATCAGACCACTTATACTTCATTATCGATGAAGCACATCGAGGAATGCAAGGTAATGCTGCCGGTCGTGCTACAACTATAATGCAGAAGTTCATTCTCGGAAGCCGGGAAGAGTATGCAACATTACCTCCAATGCCTGTTGTAATTGGAATGTCTGCAACCATTGACCGTTTTAATAAACTTGTAGGCAATACAACCAGTACAATTCATAAAGTGCCGGTTACTCCAGAAGAAGTTCGATCATCTGGACTCCTCAAGGATAAGATAGTCATTCGTTATCCTGAAAGCCAAAGCGGAAATCACGCTATGGCCGTTTTACAGGCTGCCGCTGATGAGTGGAAAAATAAATGGGATCACTGGTATCAATATTGTCAAGAACAGCATTATGCTTATGTGAATCCTGTGTTTGTAATTCAGGTAGAGAACGGAACCGGAAGCCATATTTCAGAAACAGATTTGGATGAATGTGTACGAAAAATCGAAGAACGTACAGGATTCTCTTTCAATGACGGCGAAATTGTCCACACTTTCGGTCAAACAACGACATCTCTTCAGGTAAATGGCATTGATGTTCCTTATGTGGAACCATCGAATATTTCAGAAGACAAGCATATAAAGATTGTATTCTTTAAGGAGAATCTGTCTACTGGATGGGATTGCCCTAGAGCAGAAACAATGATGTCATTCAGACACGCGAGCGATTCTACCTATATAGCTCAATTACTTGGGCGGATGGTACGAACTCCTATGCAAATGCACATTCTGGTGGATGACTCACTGAATGATGTTCACCTTTATCTTCCTTTTTTCAATTCCGATACAGTCAATGAGGTTGTCGAGTATCTGAGCAAGGCTGAAGGCGGTGATATTCCTACAGACATTGCAGGTGAAGAGATTGGAAACGAAGGCTCTGAGATGCTGACGATTCGTCCTCAAAGGCCTTTACCTTCACATCGACCAGCACCAAGTCCCAGTTATCCTGTAACTGTAGAAACAACAAAGGTATTGCAAGATATAGCATCCCACTCATCACAAGACGCGCCAGAAATTGGGCTCTTTGCACAGCATAGCAATAATACTGAAAGTACTGAGTCATCTCCTTGTCCAGAATCAGTATTAACGCAGCAACAAGGCCCGGTCGCAATTGAACCAGAACCGGAATCTTTACAAGTTCAGACTGCCCCTGAGACTGCATCTGAAACATTCCCGGATGGGTTGCCTCGTGACGAAATTATGGATTTCATCAACACATCCGCAATACTCTCGTATGATGTAAGACGTGTCAGGACCAGTAATTATCTGACATCTCTTTTCAAGATAGCCAGGCTTCTCAGTCAGACTGGTAGAGACCTATACGCTTCACGCAATATTGTCGATGAAATCGTGGGCATGATCCACCTCTATATTGAAAGGCTGAAGGAGGAGAATGTTTACGATGAGATGGTAAAAAAAGTGCTTGAATTCCGAATGAGGAGTCAGGTCATTGATGTATATGGTGAATCCATCCACGATCACTTGAATGGCACTCTGTTTTCAACTACTGACACGGATGTTGACCGTCAATTAAGAGCTGCAGAGTCAAAATTGGGGAAAGAAGGCGTCAGCAATGCCTACGGCAACTTATACTATAATGACGATGATCCTAACTCGTATAAGATTGACGTTATACTCTTTGCCGGCGATGAGGATTGTCTTGATCAGTTGAACGCTTATGCCAAGAGAAAGTTCCATAGCCTGGTTGATCAGAACAGACGTCAAATGGTACGCCTAGACGAACGGTACCAAAAGCAGTACAACGATATTGTTTCAAGTGCCGACATTGTCAGTGAACACAATTTCCGTCTTCCGGAAGCGATTAATGCAACAGTTGAATCAGACGGACAGGTATACACCGATCATCTCTTTGTCAATAAAGACGGAATAGCCAAATACAATCTCAATACTTGGGAACGTGGTGTTCTCAAAGAAGAACAGGGCCGAGAAGATTTTGTCAGCTGGTTGCGTAATCCACCACGTAAACCTTGGGCATTGTGCATTCCATATGAAATGGATAGAGAGAAAAGACCATTCTATCCTGATTTCATCATTATCAGAAAGGACCCAGACACAGGGTATGTTCTTGATATTTTGGAGCCTCACGACCCCACGAGGACAGACAATCTTGGAAAGGCACAAGGTTTTGCTTCCTACGCTAGGAACAATCAGGAAATTGGCCGTCTGCAGTTAATCAGGCTCAAGAAAGATGCTGTTGGGAGGGATAGGTTTATCCGACTTGACATGTCAAGAAGTCTAGTACAGGAGAAAGTGCTTGCTGCCAGGACTAATGAAGAACTTGATCATTTATTTGATGAATTTGCAATTTAATTCTGAACCATCATTGCTAAGAAATATATTATGAATACAAGCCTTACGCTGTCAATCATTACATGGACCATCTGCGGATTATGCGTTTTGCTTTTTGCCGTAGCCACAATCAAGTTATTATCAAAAAAAGGTCGAATCAAAATTGACATCGATGCTATTCAGAGTGGCAAGGACAAGGATAATAACCTTATTAAAGGCATTTATGAGAATTACCTCTTTGTTCTTAAAGGAAATATCTTTACAAGTGAATATGCATCAGACTACATCAACGTAGAGTCCGTTGCTGACGCATATAAATTGAATCTCAAGAGGATGAATGTTGTGCCCAACATTCTCACCAGTCTTGGTATTCTCGGTACATTCCTTGGCCTTTCAATTGCGGTTATCGGTTTTGACTCCGAGACATCTGAAGGAATAAAAGACAGTATTCAGACTCTTTTGTCCGGCATGAGTACTGCGTTTATTACATCAGTTGTTGGAATGTTCTTCTCGATGATTTTTCTATTAATAGAAAGAGGGAACATTAATAGACTTGGTAGCCAAGTTAATGAGTTTTGCACGGAATTGGACATGAAATATCATTGTTCCATTGACAATGCTGTGATTCGCGCTTTCAGCTATGAAGATGAGGAAGGACAATTGTATCAGCCGGCAGAAACACTACAATTCGTTCGCGAGGATGTTAAAAATATGCGAAAGCAACTTGAGACATTCGGAACTGACATATGTGACAACATTGGGAATGCTATGGACACTTCGTTCCAGGAGAAACTTGTCCCTATCATTAATGATCTTTCAAAGAAACTTGAAAATCCTGCACAAGCAGTTACAGATGGATTGATTCAAGAGCTCAAAAATGTATGTGACGAATTTAGCAACAATGTTACGCAAGGCGTTAATGACAAGATGGATGAACTTCTTGAGCGGTTCATTGATGCCTCAAACTCAATAAGTACACTCCCTGATACAGTTGATACTATTAACAAGTCTCTCAGTGCGTCGACAAAAGACACCGTGCTTGCCACACAGGCTGTATCCGAGGCTCTCGACAATCAAATACTTCGACTTAACGATTTGGTCGACTCATTTGGCAATGCTCTTGAGAATCTAAAAGGTGTTTCTGCGAACATCACTGAACTGCACGAAAAACTCGAATCATTACCAAATTCCGTTTCTGAAGCTACGACAGCTATTGCACTGGCAGCTGGAGAAATCAAGGAATCACAGAAAGGAGTCACCGATGCGGTCGAAGGAATTAAAGATGTAAATGAAGCGACCAAGAAAGTCGTTGAAGAATACACTGGCAACATTAAGGAAATTCAAAATGGCCTGTCAGATATATTTGGAGAAATCAATACCGGCCTCAACCAATATTCGGATTCTGTTAAAACCTCTCTTCAGGGTATGCTTGAACCGTTTACGTCATCAGTTACAGATGCTACATCAAAGGTTGCTAATGCTATTGCTCCACTTAATGATGCCGTTACGGATCTTGGCGGATTCAGCGATAAGGTCCGAGTGGTGCTTAGTGATGTGGAAACATCTTTTAAACCCGTCGAGGCCGTATTGAAACAGCTTACGGAAATCAAAAAGAAGGCTTCAGAAGAAGCTTCACAGGAAACAGAAAAGCACGCATAGAATAAATGAGGAAACGCAATATATATACTGACGATTCCGAGAATCCTTTTTCACTGTCGATTGGAGACCTGATGGCAGGTATCCTTTTCATCTTCGTTTTGTTGCTGGCCTGTACTATGCTTGAGATTCAGAAAAAAGCAGAAGCGGACGCAGAGATAACGAGCATGTACAACAACATCAAAACGAATATTTATTTCGATATAGCTAAAGAATTTCGTGATGATTTAGCTGCATGGAATGCCGTCGTTGATTCTACGGATCTGTCAGTAAGATTTTCTACAAATGAGGAGTTAAACACGAAAGTTTCGTATTTTGAATCGGGAAGCCCCCGTCCAAGCGAGACATACAAGCAAATTCTTGATGATTTCTTCCCCAGATTCCTGCAAGTTGTAACAAATCCCAAATACAGGGAGTCGATTGAGGAAATAAGAATAGAGGGGCATACGGACAGCGATGGCGAGTATTTGTTCAATATCAAGTTGTCACAGGATCGTGCTCGTGAAGTTCTTGATTATTGTCTAAAGATTGCAGATTCGGACCCGGAATTGAAAACAGCAGCAGATTGGGCCAAGTTCAAGATTACAGCCAATGGTCTCTCATACAGTCACCCGATTCTCAACTCTGATGGTTCCGAAAATAAAGGATTGTCACGTAGAGTGGAGTTTAAGGTAAGGACGAACGCGGAAAAACAACTGGAAGAAATTGCGAAAATAAGACACTGACGTAAAAATGGGCAACGGTAGAATACAAGAGTTGTTGAACTTTAGGTTCAAAGCAAAGTATTTCAAGGAGAAAGGTGTAAATCTTCTTGACGGGAAAACCGTTGCCCGCAATATTCAAAAACTTGAACAGGCAACAGAGGATTTGGTAGATCTTCAATCCAGAGCTTGCGCCTTTGATTTGCAAACAACAAGAGACTTTCTTGAAAAAGCTTTTAGAGATAATGTCAGCCCAGAGAAGGTATTGATTGATGGCCGTTCATTGCGTGGATACAGTTACAACATAGTTCCTGGCAGCTATGCATATAACAAATATGTTTTAGCTATATTTAAATCAAATTGGTCGGCATCATTTATCAACGGCCTGATTCACAGCATTCTTAATAGCTGGATAGAATATGATGAAGAAGAGAGGAAACTGCTTGTTGATTTTCTAACAGATCAGATCAAGTCCTATAAATCACATACATCGGATGTAATCAAGAATGCACTGCCGTACCTTTCCGACAATGGGGCTTATAAACTTGGTCATAGCATCAAGAAGCAAGAGAAAAGTATATATGAATGTTGTCAAGTATTTTTCTTACCAAGGAACAGATTCGTATATAGCTATTTCTCAGATGTAATTGCTGGGTACTACGGGGATAATCCATCCGTTAATTTTGAAGAACTGAAAAAGGTTCTAAAAAATCATAATAATATTGCTGCGACCAAGAAGGTTTTACCTCTCGTAATCATCACATACGATAGGAAGAAACAAGTCTCAAAGGAACTTGTAAGACTCGCTATTGACATGATTGGCGACCCCTTTATCCAGTCAAAATGGGCTCCATTCAAAGGTGCAAATAGAGAAGAAGAACAAAACCTTCAAAAAGCCAGGCAAATTCTTGTCAGTGTAATTTCAGCTGAATTCATAAATGTATTCTTCAAGACGTTGACATATGATCCTAGACGCCTTGATTTCTGGCTTAATAGGACAAAATACATATCCGACTTTAGAGTCTTTGGTTCCTCATACTCCCGTAGTATAATGAGCGGGAAAGTAGATGTTAGTATTCTGAATAAGCATTATTCGACAACGACCAACAATCAGGACACCTGCGCCCTTGTTATGGTTATCAGAGAATATGCAATTATTGAATTTACAGATGTTGGCGCATTGTATGTTTACAAGAATACAAACAACATGTACAAATCAATTATGGAGGACCGGTGCCGGGTTGACAAGATGGATGATTTAAAGATTCCTGAAATTGGAAAACTAGTTGATGATTCCGCTGGATATTTCCATTATTATCCTGAAGGGAAAATGGTCCATAGAGGAAGCTGGGAAAGAAGAATGGAAAATTGGTTAAATAGAATTGCTTTGAAATGATAAGTTGGGATTTCCTAAATAACGATTTTGTCTTTACCCTTCCAGAAGGGCCTGATGGCGATGAACTTCAAGCTGTTCTTTGTGCTTTGACAGATAATGGCATTGGATGTCAAAACGGAAATGTATTTTCTATTCCAGGTGAATCCATTTACCAATTATCTTCTGGGCAACGGGCATTATTGGATTTGCCAAGGGAATGTCCGTACTATTTGAAGATTGATTCAGATGGATTAATAAACAGGCCCGGATTCAAATATTTGCCACAGTTTTATATGACCAAGGGACACGGGCGTTTACGTACAAAATCAATGCATCTGCCAATTGTCAACTTGGTTTCTGCGAACGGAGAATGTCTTGAATATATTTTACCAGAAGTGCAATGCGCTGTACTCAAAGAGATTGAGAACGTAAATAACCAGGATTTCATTGATTCGACCACTAGTTATCATTCGCTTGCCAAAATCAAGAATTTAGCGGAAAATGATTCATATATTATCTTTACCGAGTCGCTTCAAGATTATAATGTTGTCCCTTTGGAGCAGTTACACTTACACATTGATTATAAAGATGATCAATTGACAATTACTCCAGATATCCCAGAGGATATTCGAAAAGACAATCAAATAGCAGCAGGCGAATTCTCAAAAAAATTCGAACAAAGGAATCAGGTTATTCCGGTATACACTTTAAGGGATGAAGACGGAGGGCAAGAACACAAAGTAGTAATTCCTGAACATTCTGTGCCAAAGTTATCTGAAGTCAAGAAATCTTTCAAGACTATCAGAAATCCTGAGGAAGTTCGAGCAGTCATTGATAATCCCCAGACTTATTTTGATGAGGACCTATTTGACCTTAAAGAGTTTTATAGTGACCGCGTAATTGAAATAGGCCTTTACAAACCAAAATTCTATGGATTTATTTGCCCGTATAAGTCAGAATGGATTCCAGGCTTTACTATAGAGGATAAATATAATGGCAACACAAATGTAATTCTCAAAGAAGAAAAAGATATACAGGAGTTCGAAGATGCAATAAAAGAAGCTGAGAGGAAGAAGTCTCCTGAAATTGATTTTCGAGGATATAAACTTGATTACGAAGAAGCTAAGGGTATACTTAAGGTCGCAAAAAAGCAAAATGCAAACCCCAGACAGAAGGTTGAACTAGATGAAAACAGCAAGAAGGTTCTAATAATTGAGGAGAATGCAGAGAGTTTAGGATATAGGGTAGATAGCCTTGACACTGATGCTCCCACCTCGTATGATTTTCATGATGTTGATGTACTGAAGGATGGAATAGCGCTTAAGAACCACCAGCGAGAAGGTGTCGCTTGGCTACAATACCTCGTAAAGAGCAAAGACAAAGGTTGTTTGTTGGCTGATGATATGGGACTTGGAAAGACCCTTCAGGTATTGTACTTCATTCAATGGCACAAGAAATTTCACAATAAAAGCAAAAAACCTTACTTAATTGTAGCCCCTGTATCACTTCTTGACAACTGGAATAACGAAATTAAAAAATTCCTGAAGGATTCATCAATAGAACCAGTTATCCTTCACGGAGATATAATCAGTAAGAAGAGGAATGACAACGATATTGATTGGCTTAAAACCAGGGATATCATATTGACAAACTACGAGACAGTAAGAAGTTGCCAATTTAACATTTGCGCTGTCGATTATGCTGTAGTCATTCTCGATGAAGCTCAGAAAATTAAAACACCTGGTACTTATGTGACCTGTGCCAGCAAAGCACTAAAAGCGGATTTCAAAATAGCGATGACTGGCACACCTGTCGAAAACACATTCGTGGATTTATGGTGCATAATGGATTTTGCTATTCCTGGTCTTCTTGGGAATGCAAAGGATTTTGCGGCAAGTTACCAACACCCATTAAAGAAAGGTGATACCGATGTTGTCGGACTCGGGAAAGAGCTTAGAGGGCGAATGGGAGTCTTCTTTATGAGACGATGCAAAACTGACGTGCTAAAGGACCTGCCAGAGAAGACAGAGAAGAAACAAGAAGTTGTGATGGCTTCAATCCAAGAGGAACGATACATAAAAGCTATAAAGTTAGCACAGAATGTTCTGGATGAAGGGAATGGCTCCGCTATGCTTGAACTTCTCTACAAGCTTCGCAGAATTTCAGAAAGTCCATACGTGGCCGACGAAATGGCAGACATTGAATCTGTTCCTATTAATGACCTAATAGATTCCTCTGCCAAAGTTCAAGCTACTATCGACATATTGCATTCCATTCATATGAAAGGCGAAAAGGTTATCATTTTCTGCGTATATAAGGAAAGTCAACGAATGTTACAGAGAATCATAGCCAATCGTTTCGGATTGACGCCAAAGATTATCAATGGCGATACCAAAGTAATCAGTTCGTCGAAAACGCGAGACATTGAGTCTAACTATAGCCGTCAACAGGCTATTGATAAATTTGAAGCACAAGATGGCTTCAATGTAATCATTATGTCTCCGATAGCTGCCGGTATGGGTCTGAATGTTACAGCCGCCAATCATGTCATCCATTTCGGGCGTCATTGGAATCCAGCAAAAGAATCGCAAGCGACGGATAGAGCTTACCGTATTGGTCAGCAAAAGCCGGTGACTGTTTATTATCCTATTGCAGTTCTTTCCGATGACCATAAGTTTAAGTCATTTGATCAAACTTTGGATGACCTATTACAACGAAAAACAAACCTTGCTGACGCTACGTTGTTCCCGACAGAACGAGCAGAAGTTAAAATTGCAGATTTTAGGGATATGATAGAGGTTTCAAGTCGAGAGCCATAACCGGTATTGACAACCTCAATCAAAAATAAATCGGAATAATAAGAGGTAAGTTTTTATATTATTTCACGAAATACGAATAAGGAGTATTTATGACTGAAGAAGAACAGAAACAAGCACTTTTGGCACTGCTTCAAGACTCTGAGTCTTTTGAGAAGCTTAACAAGTGGACTAGTAGATTCAATATCTTTGATGTACTTAAGATTTCAAGGACAGAGATACGTCATAGCAATGTGCTTGCGTGGCTTATGGATCCGAACGAGAACCACAGTCTTGGAGACAAATTCTTATATGGAGTGCTGGCTAAACTTTCCGGTGTATCCGGCACCAGCCCGGATTTGTTTTTAAAGCTGTTATCTTCCGATTTAAGTTCATTTGTTGTATTCCGTGAATGGAACCATATAGATCTTCTTTTGACCTCGCAGGAACTAAAGGTTGCTATAGCAATTGAGAACAAAATCGGTTCACAAGAGCATAATGCTGGGAATTCAAATATTTCTCAGCTCGAAAAATATCACAAAAAACTTCTGGAAAAATTCCTGGATTATCAATTAGTTGAAGTATTCCTTACTCCGGGCGGGACAGAAGCAACACAAAACAATTGGATTGTATTAACCTACCAAAACATCATTGACGTATTAGCGCCTGTATTCGAAGACAACAAGGGAACGATAGAAGAAGCACAGCGTATACTTATCGAAAATTATATCAGCATTGTAAAAAACGAAGTTATTATGGACCATGAATTATCTGCAATCTGCAAAGAAATATACCGTAAACACAAAGCCGCTTTGGATTTGATTTATGATTTCAGGAATGACATATCAAAGCAAATTTCAGATGTATGCAGGAATATTGTTGAATCCATAAAAGATGAAAAGCGCATTGAGATTGATCCATCAAGCTCCAAATCATACATCAAGTTTTCAACGCCATTACTGGATAATAAATTCGAGAAAATGAGCAAAGAATTCTACTACTATCATTTCTCCATCACAATGTCTAATGGGAAAGTCTATGCTGCATTGCAACTAATTTTCCACCAATTAAAGGGTAAGGTTCATTCTGAAAACGTTATTTCAACTATGAATGAGCTGATTGAGAAAGAATCATACAAAATTAAGAGTGATAAGTGGGAATGGAAAGTAGCCAATACGTTTGGCTCAAAGAATTGGGAGGAATTCGATGAAGACGAAGTTTCCGAATGGGCAAATGAATCACTCAAAAAGCTTTGGGCATACGAAAGCAAATTTTCCGAATAATACATATCAGCTATGGACCAGCCGAAAATAGAACG
>DCGV01000127.1:4488-8502 GCA_002314725.1 Bacteroidales bacterium UBA1769 | reverse complement strand
CAGGAAAGGCCAGAACAGAGGGATAGCGTAATACAGCCAGCGCATGGAAGATGATCCTCCTCGATGGGTTGACTTAGCACCTGAAGACTTCTGCATATCACCATCGGCGATACGCATCAATACCAGGACAAAGGACAACGCCATAATGACCGCAATCCCCCACAACCATTCGTGAGAGTCAAAGATCAACACAGCAGCATACAGATAGCCTGCAAGCAATACCAGAGGCATAGCCTTTCTGAAGAACACTACGGCTACACACAGAGCCAGATAACCCAGTACAAAGTAAACGATCATTCCCATTTTTTATCAGTTTAAGGTGACTAAATTCAGTATGCAAATATAGTCATTTTTTCTGATATTTCCAAATTTTCATAGGTTTATTTTTTATAAAAAATACAGCAGATCTGAAAAGATAAATCAGACTATATTGCAACTTCCATTTTGAACAATAAAACAAAAGCAACCTAAATTATATGTTTAAAAACATGTTTTTAAAGATAGGATTTCAATAATTTGGAATTATTGATGAAATCACATATATTTGCGTCGAAATTTAATAATTGATATTATGGCAGATCTTAATCGCATAAAAGTTGTTTTAGTCGAAAAAAAGAAAACTGGCAAGTGGTTGGCAGATCAAATGGGCAAGAGCACCTGTACGGTATCTAAGTGGTGCAGAAACTCTGCACAGCCAGACCTGCATACTTTGACTCAAATTGCAAGACTACTCGAAGTTGATGTCAAAGATCTATTGAACAGCATAACCGAATAATCGATCCTCCAAATCCAATATGGCAATGGAACAATCTCAATATAATCAACTTTTCTCCCACATCTGGAACATCGCAACAGATGTCCTGGTCTATGCCTTCGAGAAGGGCGAGTATAAGAACATCATCATGCCGATGATGGTGCTTCGTCGTATCGACGTACTTCTGGAACCTACCAAAGAGGCGCTCTTAAAGCAGAAGGAATTGCTCGATAACAACCATATCGACAATCAGGACCCAATCCTCTTCATGACTACTGGTTTCCCATTCTACAATACGTCGAAGTTCACCATGAAGACGTTGAAGAGCGAGACAGATCCGCTCCGTCTGAAGCTGAACTTTACCGACTATCTAAACGGATTTTCCAAGGATGTTCAGGATATTCTTGATAAGTTCCATATCCGACAGAAGGTGGACAACCTGACCGAGGCCGAGCGTCTGGGCAGTATCATCGAGAAGTTCACCGATGACAAGATAAATCTCTCAATAAAGCCAGTTCTTAACGATAAAGGCACTATCCTTCTTCCTGGTCTCGACAATCATACAATGGGCACTTTGTTCGAGGAGCTACTGCGCAAATTCAATGAGGAAAACAACGTGACCGAAGCCGGTGAACATTTCACTCCACGCGACTATGTGAAACTGCTTGCCGACCTTGCCATCATGCCTATTGCCGACCAGATTCAAAACTCTACCTACAGCATCTATGACGGTGCTTGCGGTACTGGCGGCATTCTTACCATAGCTCAGGAACGTATCGAGCAGGTGGCTCAAGAACATGGCAAATCAGTACAAACTGAGATTTTCGGTCAGGAGCTCACTCCAGAAACCTTCGCTACCTGTAAGGCTGACCTAATGATTTCTGGAAACATCAAGTCTTTCCAATATCCTTTCGGTACAGAACAACGCGAGTATATCACTTTCGATTCTACAATTTCGCGCGACGGTCATCCCGGTGAGACATTCGACTTTTGTATCTCCAACCCTCCTTTCGGTACTCCATGGAAGGAGGATCTTAAGAAACGCGGCTTGGGCGAGAAGGAGAAGGATAAGTTCATCGACTCTCGTTTCCGTTTGATGACCGATGATAATACCGAACTCTCTTTCATTCCAGATATTGGCGACTGTCAGATGATGTTCCTTGCCAATAACCTCTCGCGCATGAAGGAAACAACCGTTTTGGGTACTCGTATCGTGGAAGTTCACAACGGGTCGTCTCTCTTTACGGGTGACGCTGGCAGTGGTCCTTCTAATCTTCGCAAATATATTATTGAAAATGATCTACTTGAAGCCATAGTCGCTATGCCAGAAAAAGACTTCTACAATACCGGCATTGGCACATTTATATGGGTTATTAGCAACCGTAAGGAGGCACGACGCCGTGGTATGGTTCAGCTGATCGACGCAACCGAGATCAAAACACCACTCCGCAAGAACCTGGGCGAGAAGAACTGTGAGACATCGGAGTCCGACCGCAAGCAGATTCTCGACCTCTTCATGAACTTTGTAGAGACTCCTCAGAGCAAGATATTCCCTAACAATGAATTCGGATATTGGAGTGTCAAGGTTTGCCGACCTCTCCGTTTAGCTTTCGACTACCATGAGAGCTATGAGACCACGATGCTAAAGATGGAGAAAGATGCAAAGTCTTGCCAAGAGGTCATCGCCTTCATCAAGTCTTACGACCATAGTGCTGACCTCGACTTCAACCGCCTCGTTCAGCTCATGCAGGCTTCCATCAAAGCTGCTGGTTCGAAGCCTAAGAAGAAGCACACAGACCTACTGCAGAAATACTACACTGTAGTCAATCCAGATGCAGCCATTGTTCTTGATGACAACGGCAATCCAGTTCCGAACAAGGCCCTCGAAGACAACGAGATCATTCCATTCCGCTATGAGAATGGAATCGATGGATTCTTTGAGAAAGAAATCCGTCCTTATACTCCTGATGCTTGGATTGATAAAGACAGCATCATCGAGGGCTATGAACTTTCTTTCACCAAATACTTCTACAAGCCAAAACAGCTCCGCTCTATCGCAGACATTGCTGCAGATATTCGTGGCGTTGAGTCACGCACCGACGGTTTGTTGAACGAAATCTTAGGCTTATAATATGGAGAAGTATTCAGAATATAAGAAAACAGGTATTGATTGGTTGCCACAAATTCCGGCTCATTGGAATCTTACACAACTAAGAAAATATCTTGAGATGGTTTCCGAAAAAAATCATCCTGATGCGCAACTTCTTTCTGTCACGAGAGAGCAAGGGGTAATTGTGCGAGATATTGAATCCAAAGAAGAAAACCACAATGCTATATCAGAGGATCTAAGCAAATATAAGTATATTCGCAAAGGTCAATTTGTTGTAAACAAAATGAAGGCTTGGCAAGGATCATATGCAGTTTCAGATTACGATGGAATTGTCAGCCCAGCCTATTTCGTTTATAATCTCGACCATGTTAATAATGAGTTCTTTAGCAAAGCGGTAAGAAGTAAAGTATATGTTTCTTTCTTTGCTCAATATTCAAAAGGTATTAGAGTCGGACAATGGGATTTGTCGCCTATTGCAGCTAAAACGATACCATTTATAGAACCTCCTCTTCACGAGCAGCAAGCCATCGTCTCATTCCTCGACGAGAAAACAGAGAAGATCGACACTCTTATTGCTGAGAAAGAAAAGCAGCTTTCGCTTCTTGATGAACTGAAACAATCTGAAATCGCTTCTGCCGTCACCAGAGGCCTAAACCCAGATGCTCCTCTCAAAGATAGTGGTATCTCTTGGCTCGGTCAGATTCCGGAGCATTGGGAATGCAAGCGAATCGCAAGCTTGTTTCATGACGGGATCGAAGCAAATTCTAATTTCAAATACAAGCATGCTTTCAAATTTAATTATGGAACTCTTGTGTTTAAGAATGAGGTTGGTCCAGAGGAAGAATACCGTGATACTTATGTAAAGTACTCTGTCATAAAGAAAAACGACATCTTAATAAATGGTCTGAATCTGAATTATGACTTCGTATCTCAGCGTGTTGCTATTGCCTCTGAAGATGGAATTATTACATCCGCATATTTGGCCATGAGGCCTAAAGAGTCAACCTTCTCGGCATTCTTTAATTACCTATTCAAAACAATGGATAATAAAAAGATGTTTCACAGCATGGGAAAGGGAATTCGTTTGACTCTTTCGTTTGACGAACTTAAAAAACAAGTAATTCCCGTCCCTCCAATCTCCGAACAGCAG
>DCGV01000127.1:757-4472 GCA_002314725.1 Bacteroidales bacterium UBA1769 | reverse complement strand
ATCGTCGAATACATTGAAACCAAACTTTCCAAAATCAACACCATGATTTCGGAAATACAATCTGAGATTGATAACCTCAAAGAGTATAAGCAAAGCCTTATCTCTGATGTAGTAACCGGTCAAATCAAAGTCTCTTAATTATGGAAACTGTTGCTTGTGGGTTAAATTGGTTCGGTCCATTCTCAAATCTTCAGGATCTGAAAGATTGGGAAAGTAAAGAAGGTAATGATACCTATCTTTACCTGATTAGAGGCAAAAAGAAAAACGCAAAAAAATGTCGCGCGTTTTACGTTGGACAAGCATTTATGCAGTCTGCAGGTAAGCGTATGGGAAATAAGCATCATCATATAGAAGAGGTCGCCACACAAGCAGACCACCTTTGTATCTATGTTGCGAAATTTCATGATATCAAGCCGTCTAAAAAGATGCTTAATGTTGTCGAGAATCTCTTTATATCTTTTATGTACCAGTATTTGGTTAAAGCTCCAGACGTGATGCTAAACAAGACAAGTTTCCACAAACCTCAGTCTTCTTGTTATGTGGTCAATAATTGGTACAATCCTAACAATAAAGAGATTTTGCATTACAAGAAGGATTCTTTCTGCAAACTCATTCCTGATGTAATATGTTTCTATTACGAAACTGGTGCAGTATATGGCGCTCAAAGAATCTCATTTATTTCAGAATTGAATTAACGCTAAATCCGAAGATTAATCATGCCTACCGATACTTCTGAAAAAGGTCTACAGAAAATCATTCTCAACCATCTTCGCGACCATAAAGGCTACGAAGTGGGTACTAGTGATGATTTCATAAAGGATTACGCTCTCGATACAGAACGTGTAAAACGTTTCTTACTTGCCACCCAGAAGCAAAAGGTCGAAAACACGGCTTGCTTTGCCTCTCCTGTTACGGAACGCAAGTTCTTCACGGCTCTCTCTCAGCAGCTAGCAATACGTGGCGTCACTGATGTCCTGCGCAAGGGCTTCCGCTTCTTGGAGCTCTTCGATATGTATTATCCTTTGCCTTCAGAACTTAATCCTACGGCTCAGGAGCTTTATCAGAAGAACATATTCTGCATTACAGAGGAACTGCTCTACAGTAAGCAGAATGACAACCGTATTGATTTGATGGTATCGCTCAATGGTCTTCCTGTTATGACCATGGAGCTGAAGAATCACTATACAGGCCAGACTGTACAGAACGCTATTCATCAGTATCAAACAGACCGCGACCCTAAGGAACTTCTACTTGCACCAAAACGCTGTGCCGTTCATTTTGCAGTTGACGACGACGAAATAATGATGTGCACCGCCCTCTCTGGCAAGTCGTCCTGGTTCTTACCATTCAATATGGGCGTTGATGGTGGAGCCGGCAATCCTATCAATCCTAATGGGCTGAAGACACATTACCTTTGGGAAGAGATTCTCCAAAAGGAGTCTCTTTCCGACATCATCGAGAACTATGCCCAGGTAATAAAGAAAACAGATGACAATGGTAAGGAAAAAGAATCTGTAATCTGGCCTCGTTACCATCAGTTGGATTGTGTTCGTTCACTTCTTAACGAGACAAAGGTAGGTGGTGTTGGTCAGCGTTTCCTAATTCAACACTCTGCAGGATCAGGCAAGTCAAATTCAATCACCTGGCTTGCATATCAGCTCGTTGGTCTTCTTGACGGAACTACCGCATTGCTTGATTCTGTAATTGTGGTTACTGACCGAGTAAACCTCGACAAACAAATCAGGGATAATATTGCTGCATTCAAACGTCTGCAAAACCTTGTGGCTTGGGCTGAGTCTGCCGATGAGTTGCGCACTCACCTGCAGAGTGGCAAGAAGATCATCATCACCATCGTCCACAAGTTTCCATATATCCTTGAAGCAATAGGTACCGACCTTAAAAATAAGCGTTTTGGCATCATCATAGACGAAGCTCATTCTTCTCAAAACGGCTCTCTGTCTGCAAAAATGAATATTGCCTTGTCTGGTAACGGTTCAAATGATGAAGACGAAGAAGATCTTGAAGATAAATTAAACAAAATCATCGAAGGTCGTAAGATGGTGAAAAATGCGAATTATTACGCATTTACTGCAACACCAAAGAACAAAACCTTGGAAATGTTCGGCACACCATTCGCTTCAGCAAATGGTGAAACAGGCCATAGACCATTCCATGAATACACTATGAAGCAAGCCATAGAGGAAGGCTTTATCATGGATGTATTAAAGCATTACACAACTTACAATAGTTATTACAAAATAATCAAGGCTTGTTCCGATGATCCAGAATTCGAGAAAAAGCAAGCCAATAAAAAGCTTCGTGCTTTTGTAGAGTCTCAACCTGAGACTATTGAGCAGAAAGCAGCAATTATTGTCGATCATTTCCATTCTCAAGTAATTGACAAAGGAAAGGTTGGAGGCCAAGCTCGTGCCATGGTGGTTACAAGCTCTATCATCCGTGCAATAGAGTTTTATTACAAAATAACTGAACTCTTGGAGAAGCGCCATAGCCCCTATAAGGCGATTGTCGCCTTCTCTGGAAAGAAATTGTATGGAGGTAAGGAAGTAACTGAAGCGGACATCAACGGATTCCCTTCTGCAAAGATTGAATCAAATATGGGAATTGATCCATATCGTATCTTAGTAGTTGCCGACAAGTTCCAAACTGGCTACGACCAACCTCTTCTCCACACAATGTACGTGGACAAAATACTTACAGATGTGAAAGCGGTACAGACACTCAATCGTCCAAACCGCTGTCATCCAAAGAAGCGAGACACATTCATCCTCGACTTCTGCAACGATGTAGATAGCATTCGTGAATCATTCCAGAGATTCTATAAAGCAACCATACTCTCAAAAGAATCTGATCCAAATAAATTGAGTGAACTTATCACTAAAATTGAATCAGCTAATATTTACACCGAAGAAGATGTTAAGCTCTTAAATGAGCTCTATTGGTCTGGAGCTCCTCGTGAAGACATTGAACCTATTATCAATGTCTCTGTTGCTAGGTTCTGTCAACTTGAAACAACGGTACAGATTCTTTGCAAGAGTTGCATAAAATCATTCCTGCGTACATATCCATTTATTGCAGCTGTTATTCCATTCAAGAGTACAGAATGGGAGATGCTTAATACATATTATATGCTCCTCGTACACAAGCTGCCAGTCCTTAAAGGAGAGGATCTAACAGAAGGATTGATTGAGTCTATCGATTTTGATCAGTATAGAATTGTGAAGAACGAAGAAGTTCGAATCGAACTGGAAAATGCCAATGCAGAAATAGATCCGATTCCAGTATCTCCTGGAGGTGGTACATCTACACCTGAAATGTTGAAGCTTTCTGAGATTCTTGAACAGTTCAACAATGTAAACATTACAAATATTGAGAAAGCACAGCAGCAGTTAAACGAACTTCCTACTCGTTTGGAAGCAGACCCAGCATTTGTCAATGCGGCCAAGAATAGCGATCGAGAAACCGCAATGCGCCAATCTGGAATGTCTCTTCTCGGCATTGTTGCACAAATGCTTGGTGAGAATACAGAATTCTGTCGTGCTTATCTTGACAATCCAAATTTCATGAACTTCATTAACCAAAGAGTGTTCAATACTGCATATAATAACGTAGTTAGACCATAATCATGACTGGTAAAGAATCAACACTTCTCGAGTTCTTTTATGGAACTGAGCCTATCATAATCCCCGTGTATCAA
>DCGV01000127.1:532-665 GCA_002314725.1 Bacteroidales bacterium UBA1769 | reverse complement strand
AGAAAACGCACTTCATCGGTAGTGTCGTACACGTAAAACATTCAGATGGAAACATCATCATAGATGGCCAGCAGCGTATTACCACATTGTCCATTCTGCTTCTTGCTATTCGAAATGCTGTACGTGACGGTAA
>DCGV01000127.1:0-369 GCA_002314725.1 Bacteroidales bacterium UBA1769 | reverse complement strand
TTCACGAATCTAAGATTACAGAAAATTACCTGTATTTCTACAATCGTCTAGTAGAGTCGAATATCAACCCACGAGATATTCTGAACGCTATCAAAAGATTGGTTTTTGTCAGAATTACACTTGAACCAGAACATGGTGATAATGCTCAGCAAATCTTTGAGAGTATCAACTCGACTGGTGTGCGTCTTTCTGAGTCTGACAAGATTCGCAATTTCGTTCTGATGGGTCTTGATGCTGCAACTCAGGAAAAATACTATAATAACTATTGGCTACCAATAGAACAGAATACTAATTTAGGCATGGAAGATTTTGTCCGAGATTACCTGACAATCTTCTGTAAGGCTATTCCTAAAAAGAATGAAGTGTACT
>DCGV01000015.1 GCA_002314725.1 Bacteroidales bacterium UBA1769 | reverse complement strand
AGCATGTTTCTTGTCCGTATCAAGTAATTCTATCGGTTCGAGCAGAAGCGCCGGAGTAAGTATCATTCTGTCTTCCGGAAGCTTTGTTGCGACATCGGATTTCAAGATGACCTTGTGACGGATTGCCTTTCTGGTTACAGAAAAGGTGATGGTTTCTTCTGCCTTGGCAACGTCGGCATCCAACTGTTCTCTTTCTTCATCGGTCATCTCGCGCTGATCGAACAATGTGAGTTGGTTAGGGTCGAGAGGAAGGTGCTTTTCAGAAGTATGACCAAAGACCTTGTTACGCAGATATGCAAGTTCTCCCTGAAGCTTAAGGATCTGTTCATCATCGTCCCGTTCGGAGTCATGAGCTCTATGCTCAACATCTTGGCGCTCTGCTGATCCTTCTTTTTGGAGAATCCGCGACCGGTCGTTGCCGCAAACGAAGGCATCGGTACAAACTCTCCGCCGGATGTCAACTGAAGGAACTCTCCACAGTCGGCGGGAGATTCAACCTGCTGTTTTGCATAACGCGCTTTGTTGTCATAGAACTTCCATTCGGGGACGCCCAACTCTGCGAGCCTGGACTTGTAGGAGACCCCATTCTCCTTGCAGTATTTCATTATTCCTGCAATTTCTTCTCTGGTCATCTTTAGTAGGAATTTCCTTCTTTATCTTTGCATGATAGCCAGCAGAATTATAGTAACGCCCCATATCTGTAGGATCATACTTCTTGTCGTCAACCATAGCGTGTTTTTTATATTCGTATGCCATACTATGTGACCTCAAATGATAGTATATTGTAGACCAGTGGGTTAATCCAAAAGTATCTCAACTTCAACCGGCATCTTCTCAAACTTCGGAATCTTGTCAAACATATCTACCCTAACCTTCCCTAATTCTTTCGGCCGTGCCACCCAAAAATACTCATTGCCCTCTTTCCTGTCCAAAGAAATAAATCCTTTCTTTGCCATAGCCGAAAAACTTACTATGTAATCAGTGAATTGTTTTTCAATATCTTTGGCGTTGTTTTGCTGACCAATCAGTACATTATTTCGGATATAATACTCGTTAATCTCGACCTCAACTCCTTCTGGTTCCTTCATACCATACACAGTTTCCTGAATCTTTGAATTCATCCCAGATAGTATCTCCTTGGGAATGACTCCGCCATTAGAAGCAGCATGGAAAGCATGCCCATTATGGCAGAAAAACCAATCAATGTCATGCGTTAGCATATAATCTTCGCGATACGGGTATCCTTTCATAATCCAAATGTCGCTTTACAATTCCCGCAATACTGAATAATCTGCCTTGTCCGAGGACGGATTGCCGGACTGAACTCAAGATCTCCTACCGTCAATCTCATACTTGTTTTTATCATCTCGTTGGCAGCATGCGGCTCAGCACAATGTCCGACCTTGTTATTGCAATCCTTTACATTACTAGGTCCATCAACATTACCAATGACTTTCAGGAGATTCAAAATTCGAAAATCAAACTTATAATGCTGGCAACTTCTTGAATGCTCCTCTTTGTGAATATTTGAATGCTTTGCAGAACACGAAATCACAGCAGCAGGATAATCCTTGTATTTGGGGATATTTCCATGGTGTCGTCTGATAACGCTATTGGCTATCACACCTGCCTTGTTGTATGCAGCATTGAAAAGTTCTTGTCGCGTCATAGACTTATTGTTTCTTATACTTTTCTATTATCTCCTCCAACTGAATCCAGGTTCACTTCTTCCCCACCGGACGCTTTGCCTGCTCCTTTCCCGACACTTTTCCCGACAATTTGTCGCGAACCGGTCCAAAAGGTCCAGCAGTGAATTTTTTCGCGACACTTTCAACAAATATCTGTCGCGAAAGGCCTCTCAGCACCTCAAGAGTCAGTGAATCACATCATGCCATTGGACTAAATACTATATCTTCTGGATATATTCTTTTGCTGCTGTTACCCACGCAATGATATCTGCCTCAAGATTATTGTCATATTTACCAATTTCTGCTGGAAGATATTCCAAAATACGTTTTCTGTCGAACAATAGTCCCGCATTCCTGCTACGCTCCTCCCATTTGTATGAACCAAAATCTTCAGTAACAAAAAACATATACAATGGATCCACCAACGGTATAGCTGTTGAATAATTCAAAAAGAAATCAACTTTTTTCAAATAACCCTCCCAAGTATCACCCGTCTTACACTGCCCTATTGCTATCAAACACGAATCCTTATTATCACTAAATGGTATCCAAGCGACCAAGTCAACCCCTCCATCCCGATGATGTCCTGTTCCACCAAATGGTTCTTTATACTCACCTGATATATGCATCTTTTTCAGGATATCGTTAACCTTGTCCTTGAATGGCCCTTCCACTGAAGTCCCAAAGACTTCACACTTACTATGCGAACCAAAATACTCAGATGCAACACATCCGCAGAGGCGTTCAAACAACTCAGTAGCATCTTTTCCACCCTGAACATTTTCTTTTCGCATATCGAGCCTATTTGCAAGAAGAAGGAAAAGGTAGCAATATGATTTTAAACCCTCGGTATTCTTTGCATTCAAGGAATTTACATTGACATCAAATGGGTAAATAGTAAAGCTATTTGATCTTGACGAACAATATGTTAATGCCTCTTTTAGTTTTGTCAACACTTTGTCATCACCCTCTTCAGTCCCGCTAATAACTAATTCATCCTCTGGTGCAGACAACCTTGACCTTAATGCCTCTATCGATTGCGATCCTTCAGAATCAGATAGAGCGTTATATTCAACAAAATCGGCTAGTTCAAATATGGAATGATGTATATTATCGATGTCAAACATATTCTCCGCTACTATTTTGCAACTCGTTCTTTTTGATCGTTATTTTGCGGGTTACGGATAGCATCCATCCTGTCAAAAATATCATTGGCAATCTTGACCACATCCGCAGAGATGCGAAGAGAATCAATAGAGCCATCATATTCCCCAATTTTTGACCCTGCTTTTTCCAAAGCGATTTTAGCCTTTATGAGGGCTTCATACAAGACCGTATTACCACCCTTACAAACATCGTAAGCAAGATTCAAGTTTAAATTCACCTTAAGATATTCGGTAGCCTCTTTGTTGCCGAGAACATCATTCAGATGCCTTAAATCAGGATTTTGAGATTCTATGATAGGTGTAATCTTTTTAGATGAAGAACCATATAACCAGAACATCACTTGCTCCAGCTTTTTCAAATTCTCTTTGGCAACAGGGTTTTCGTTTTCAAAATCTGCTTTAAGTCCTAAAAAAGACCTGAAGTTGTCATATGTAATTGCTGTATATAAATGGGAGAAATATATACGCTTTGCGAATGTGTCATCCCTCTTAAAATCTGTCATCGCATCTGCTTGATCCAAAACAAGTAAACCTTGGTAGAGTTTTTTTACAATGTTATTAGAATCGCCTATCTGTTCTGCTATCTCTCTGAGAGATTTACCAAATTTATTCTTGACAGTGGCAATATACTGAGCCTTTGCATACGAGCCCCATTTTGCAGCTCCATTAACATGTTTGAAACCTATGTATCTCCAAGCATCTTCCCTATCTTTCAATTCCAAAACCGGAATTTGATTTTTTAACTGTTGGACAATCTCAGGTGTAATCTTTCCTTTATACTTATCCATCTTGTTATTCTCAATAACATCTGGATTCAGTATCGATTTAATGGCAGCCAATCTCCGATTCCCTTCAACCACAACAATATCACCATTTTCCCTAATAATATACAGAGGTTCATGCTGAAAAAAACCGTGTGCAAGAATAGACATCACCAACTCTTCCGTCGCCATTTCGATCCAGAATGTGTTGATTATATCTTTTTCTGTCGTTTCAGGATTAAAATTATATTCGACCATTCTGGGGTTCGAATAGTCAAAATGAAGCTCTGCCGCTCCCAGATAAACAATATTATTTGCCATATATTTACTATATTACAACAGGTGAAGTTAAGTATCCAATAGAATTATTATACGTCATTCGACCATCAAAGATCAGCACCTCATCCCCAATCCTATTTGATGCACATTGAGATAACTGGTACAACACTTTGTTCTCCCGCTCATAAAGATGTATGATAAAATCATGATTATCATATGACACAAGCCAATTTTTCTTCATCTGCTTCACAAAGTCAGACAGAGCTTTATGGTCGGCATCTTTAAAAGCGTTTAAATACAAATCCGCACCTTTCTGATAATATGGAGGATCCAAATAAACAAAAATGCTCTCTTTCTTAGCATCAATATGCTTGATAAAATCAATTCCGTCTCTATTCGACAGATGAATTCTATGAGAAAACCCGCAGATATCTTCTATCCTTTTTAATAACTCCTGCTTTCTGAAACGAGCGTCAATCTTGTACTTACCTGTTTGGTTAATACCACCTATCAATCCACCTGAGATGACACCAGAAACATTTGTCCTATTCAAGAAGAACGTCGATTTAGCCAATTCCAAAGTATCAACTGTCTTATACTGATGTTGAACTTCTTTATAATACTTCCATTTCTCCACTGATACCTCAACAGAACTCAACCACCGGCACATCTCTTCAGGTTGATTTAAAATAGCACGCCAGAAAGCATAGATGGAAGGATCAAGGTCATTGATATAAATTTCATTCACATACTCATCCATCATCAAGCGAAGTGCCAATCCAGCTCCTCCAGCGTATGGTTCAGCATAATTGGTACCCACAAGGTCATTTTCCCGCAAGAAATGAGTCATAAACTTATAAATGCAGGATTTACCTCCAGGATACCTAAGAGGTGATCTGAATATCTGTCCTCCCTTATTTTCCATGAGACTGTGTTAAAATAGCACCGAGCATTATTGAAATTGCCAGCGCCTGGTCTTTCGATATTGATGATAGATAATTGTGCGCCCCTGTATGAAGTAATTGTGGTAAAGTTTCTTCTTTCACATTATTTGCCGCCAAGAATGTCTTTATGTCTTGCGACAATGTTTTCTTTGCCTTTGCAAAGTACTTCTTCAGATAGTCAGCTATATCAGAAAAGCCATCCTCCTTGCTAGCCGTCTCACATAACAAACGCAAGCCCATACGGAATAGCGCATATATATCACCCGAGAATTGCCTGTCTCCGTCAACAATACTATATAGAGCTGACAAATCCCTATACAGATTATTAACAGAGCCTTGCTTTAAGATTAATTTATACCCAAACAGTACTATTCCTGATTTCCTAGTTACTGGAGTCTTCCGCATAGAAGTGGGCTTGGACTCTGGCGACTTCTCAATCTTTCTCTCCACATCCGGCTCTTTCAAATATGGATGAGCCTCCTTATCCTTATTACTGGAGATAATATCTTTGCTTCTTTGATCCAAGGTCAATAATGGTTTCCCTCGATTTTTACGGGTAGTTATTTCCTTGTTAGTAATTTTGGACAATAAATCATTCAACAGCACATGAACCTCCTCGTCTGAATGGCGCGTAAGCAAACGCTCATCATCAAACAGAAAGCCCATGTCAGAAAGAATCGTATCAGTAAGAACCTCCTCCCTGACAAACCGCTGATTAATTGCAGCATTATTCGACACATACCCACCAGTACACTCATCAAAGATTTGGAACTTGCTTTTTGGCTCGTTCAAAAATTTATTAGCAAAAATATCCCGCTCCAATTGTCCCCACGTATTACCAACCAAATAGTGTTTCCTATAGATACTCTTAAGAGCGATATCTTCCGAACAAACATTACAAGGTATTTTCTCATCAACCTCGGGAAGATCCCCTGCCAAATTCTCCACCCTGCAATATCCAAGTTTAACTTTGGCCAGCACAATTCGTCTGTTGCCGTCGTAAACAATAGGCTTTTTGTTTTTATATACCACTATCGGGAGCTCGCTGTAATCGTAGTATTCGCCCATCTGTTTGGCGAATTTACCTAGCTCCCACTTATTTGATGGGTCAGAGATAGCCCTATCAACGACATCTTGATCTGTAGCCGATTCATCAATAGGATCCCTTGGATTCTCCGTCCAAAGAACCAAATCCTTAACAGCGATATATTCTATTTCCTGACTCATTGTTATTCATTTCACTGCCTGCCGCCCGAAGACAAAACACCCAACATACAATTTCGCGTTGCAAAATTACTCAATTTTTCACATATTAGGCTTTTTCGGCCAAATTCTTGCATTGTCCCGATATTTTGCTACGATACCTCATCAATCTCTTATATTCAATCATACATCTCATCTCATCTCATACAACCTCACATACTCCTCATATCCCATATCCCCAGTATCTCCCCCACCACCATCTCCGTAAATCTCTCCGCCCCATCACTATTCATAT
>DCGV01000077.1:7283-7419 GCA_002314725.1 Bacteroidales bacterium UBA1769 | reverse complement strand
TAAAATTGCTTACGCATAAAATATTGTTTATCATAATGGTATTATGTTATGATAATGAGTGTACGTAGTGAATGATGATGTTGATGGCATTCGCCATTTTATGCGTAGCAGTTTTAGCCGTAGGCAGATTTTCCAT
>DCGV01000077.1:0-7185 GCA_002314725.1 Bacteroidales bacterium UBA1769 | reverse complement strand
CACACAATGAGAGCTGCAAAGGTCGTCAGACCTGATCATTGGATTTTCCTTGATATTCTTCATTCGGTTTTTTGTTTCCGGTTTGTTGTTATTATTTACGAAAATTTACGACTCAATTTACGGTAATTCATGTAAAGATAGACCTGACCATTGGATTTTCCTTGAAATTTGGCATTTCATTCGGGTGATGTCGGATTTCCGTACCTTGAAATAACCGAATGAGGATTTTCCGACCATTTTTCATCACTTAACAGCCTAATGATAAGTATTATTACCTGTAGTCGGGCACCGGAACTCTCGGCAGGGCTACAGCAGAATATAACAGATACCATTGGCACGGACTACGAACTCGTGACAATCAACAATGCGAATAACGAACATACCATTTTCGAAGCATATAACGAAGGTGTTCGTCTTGCTAAAGGAGACGTATTCTGCTTTATGCACGATGATGTTCTCTTTCGTTCGGCCGATTGGGGAAAGGTTGTTTATCGGGCATTCGAAAACAAGAGATGTGGATTGGTAGGTGTGATTGGTTGTCAGTTCTTAAGCAATAAGGTCCAGCCTTGGTGGCATTTAGGGCATCATTTGGGATGTATTACGCAAGGTCATTTCGTGAATGGAGAATACCGGACATTGCAAGATGGCGAAGCTCTTCAAGAAGAATCGAAAGAGGGCGTTGCTGTGGATGGGCTATGGTTTTGCATCAAGCGTGAACTGTTCAAAACAATTCGGTTCGACGACAAGACATTCGACAATTTCCATTGTTACGATGTTGACACGTGTATGCAGGTAATCGATGCCGGTTTTCAAGTGCGTGTGCTTCGGGATGTCAAGATTGAGCATAAGTCAGGTGGAAATGCCGGTGATGAGTATTATGGACAGATGGGCAGATTTATCAACAAATGGGGTGACAAGCTGCCGATTTCAAGAGGATTAGGATGGGGAAAAATGGGAACAAGATTATACCAATGGTATAGAAACATGGGGAATCGCTAATGGACAAGCAACCGAAAATATATGTGATAGTCGTTACCTACAAGGGAATGCGGTGGTACGACAAGTGTTTCTCATCATTGAGGGAGAGCATCTTGCCAGTGCAGACCATTGTGGTGGATAATACGCCTGGGGAGGATGATGCGAACTATATTCGGGAACGTTATCCGGAGATTGTTGTCATTAAACCGGAAAAGAACTTAGGGTTTGGCAAGGGTAACAACTTGGGAATGAAGTATGCACGTGAACATGATGCTGATTATGTGTTTTTGCTCAATCAAGACACATGGATGATTGATGATGGCTTGTTTGAAAGATTGGTTGGCATCTCAGAATCTCATCCTGAATATGGAATAGTAAGCCCGATGCATGTACAAGCGGATGGCAAGACGATAGGCATGTTGCTGGAAGATGGCAATAATCGTTGTAGTTTGGCTTTGCTGTCAGATTTGTATAAAGGAGAAATGAGGGAGGTATATGAAACAAATTATGTGAATGCAGCTGGTTGGTTGCTCCCTCGTAAAACATTGGAAACTGTTGGTGGATTTGACCCGATATATCAGCATTACGAGGAAGATGATGACTATTTGAACCGTGTGTTTTTCCATGGCTTGAAAGTCGGGATATGTCCAGAAGTAAGAATGGTGCATGATCATCATGAATCTGACCTCCCTTTTTCGGATAAACGTTGGTTGTATCATCATCAACAGCAAATATTGGTTAAATTGACGAATCTCAACACAAAGAACCCAATAAGGAAAGAGCTCCGCTATTATTTACGGAAAGCAATAAAGTCTATTTGTGTGGGGAATTTCAAAGAGTTCAGAAGTTGGCATAGAGACTGGTGTTTTGTTCGCAAAATGAGGCCTTTGATTCTTAATAGCCGCATTCAGAACCGTCAGGTCAAATCGTCTTGGTTGTGATATGTTGAAGAAGATTAAAAGATACATTTACAATTTTTTTCACCCTGTTATCGGGGAGGTATGGGAGTTGCATCGGGTGACTGAGAATCATGCCGACACAGCACTTCAACGAACCTATGAAATCACACCTGCTCGCCTTCGATTTCTTATTACAGAATATCTTGAGAAAGGGTATATTTTTATTTCTATGAATCAAGTTCGTAAAGTAATCTGTGGAGAAGAAAAGTTGGCACATAAATTTGTTGCGATTACTCTCGATGATGGGTATAGAGATAATTATGAAGTTGCGTATCCAATTTTTAAAAAATATCAAATACCGTTTTGTGTTTATTTGCTTCAAAATGAGGTGTCCGGTGTTGTACAAGGAAATTATCCAATGCTGACATATGAGCAGATTAAGGAATTAGACAAGGAACCACTTTGCACTCTCGGATGTCATACATATAGTCACCCACGGTTGGCGGAATTAAATAACGAAGACCAATATCGGGAGATTACGACTTGCCATAAATGGCTGGAAACATTGCTTAATCATCCCATTGTTGACTTTTCATATCCTTTTGGCTCATTCAATCAAGACACTATAGAAATTTTGAAAATGATGGGCATTAGACAGTGTGCCATGGCATGGGGTGGAGAAGTACGTGGCAGAAAGACCTCTCCGCTGATGATACCGAGAGTACTAGTTACGGAAAAAGATATAAGCAAATAATATGGTGGCAGAGAGAAATATTTAGTTTCAAAAATTCCTATACTCAAAAGAGTGTACTATTAATGATTCGCCTTTCTTTTATTGTTCCTTGTTACAATGTTGAGAAGTATGTGGAGTACTGCCTCCGCAGTATTCTATTTTGCGGTTTGTCCCAAGATGAGTATGAAATAATATGCGTGAATGACGATTCGCGGGACACGACGCCTGAGATACTGCACAGTATGGCTATTAGTCATCATAATATTCGTGTGATAGATTTAGAACATAATGTAGGTTTTGGGGGGGGGAGAAATCTGGCCATAAGGGCGGCGAGAGGAAAATATGTATGGTTTGTTGATTCTGATGATGCTGTAGTAACGGTTAATGTATTGGAATTGCTAACAAAAGCAGAGGAGAATAATTTGGATGTCTTGGCGTTCAATTTTGACAAAATGGATGAAAAACAACAATTATTATCCCATTGTAGAGTGTTTCCAGAATCAATTGTCATGGATGGAGTCTCGTTTGTCAAAAACATAATGGGAGAGAAGTTTTATCAGAACATCGGGTATGTGTGGAGATTCATATACCGTTTAGACTATTTGAAAGAAAAAGAGTTGTTCTTTCCTGAAGGTACTTGTTGGGAAGATACTGTTTACACCCCTAAGTCTATGATAGAGGCAAGCCGTATAATGTCCTCATCCTTGGTGGGGTATCAATACTATTTTCATCAGTCTTCCGTGTGCAGAGTGATGGAAAAACATTATCCGGGTAAACTGATATATGATTATGTATTCCATGCTGGTATTGACTTGCTTTGTTATGCACGTTCGATAAAAGATGATGAATTAAGTCATGGGTTGATGAACTTTACGAGGAAAACATATTTGAAGAATAAGTTTGTTTTGTTTTTATTGCGAACCACAAAGATGGAACGAAAGCTTTTTTATGAGGAGATAAATAAGAATGGAGAAGTTGTTCATCAAACGGGGAAAGAAATAACAGGGTTAGGCAAATATTTGCTGATTCCAGTATTGGGACCTCTTTTGGTAGAGAGCGCATCTTTTTTATATAAATGGAAAAAGGGGATGAAACATGGCTAATGTTACTATTATCGTACCGATATACAATGCAGAGAAATATCTGGCAGAGACGCTGGATAGTATTTTGGCGCAGACTTATCACGATTGGGTCTGTCTGTTGGTTAATGACGGAAGTACGGACTATAGCCAAAACATTATTGAGGAATATTGTAAAATAGATATTAGATTTAGAGGACTGCAAAAGGAAAATGAAAAAACTGTTGATTTTACGAGGAGATATGCCCTGCAGCATGTCAGTACCGAATGGGTTATCAACATAGATGCTGACGATTACGTTGAGCCATTGTATTTAGAGAAACTCGTTCGGAGGCAGAGTGAGACAGGCGCGGATGCGGTTGTCCCTCAACTGATAGGTTGCGTTAACGAATTGGAGGGTAATTCATATTATACTCCTCTACAATCATTCGACAAGAGTCAGGTCATCTCTGGAAAAGATGCATGCTTGATGACATTGGGTGGGTGGGGAATCTCTGCAAATGTAATGTTATACAGAAGGAAGCTCGCGAAAGATGAGTACTTCGGGCCCTATATGAATTCTGATGAGTATTCACAACGTTTAATCGTGTTCCAAGCGGCTAAAGTGGTTTTTTCAGATGCGGAGTATCGGTATCGCAACAATATTGGCACGTCACGAAAAGTTTCCGTCCGTATGTTCGACCGAACATTGGTCGATATGCAGTTGGAGCAGTTTGTGTATGAAAACTTCCCGGATCGAGATGATAAGATAAAGGCATTGGCTTGGCAGAGATTGTTTAATCTGATATATTTGACGGCTGACTATCATATACACAAGTATGAATTTTCAAAGGACGAACAAGAAAAAGCTCAAGCAATTTTACGAAGGTCATATAAAGCGCTGAATCGTAAGACTGCGAGAACTGTAGCACCAGTACAAGCCTTGATGTTGACACACTCATTCCCGTTATTCTCTGTTCTGGCTACCCTATATGTTCGATATAAAAGAAGCCGCGGAGGAAAGTTTTACTATAGGTAGTTATGTTGGATACTTCAGTATTATTGATATGCTTTAATCGTCCTGACCATATCAGACAGGTGTTGGAACGAATTCTGGAGCAGAGGCCAGGAAATCTCTACATCTTTCAGGATCATTGGCGAGAAGGTCGTGCTGATGAGGAAAGATTATGTGAAGAAGTGAAAGCCGAGATTGAGAAATTCATATCTATCTCTACTGAAATCAAACTACACTACTGTACTCCTGATCATAATCTTGGTTGCGGTCCAGGACCGATGACTGCTCTCGACTGGTTCTTTTCGGAAAATGAAATGGGAATCATCTTGGAGGATGATGCGGTTCCTCATCCTGATTTCTTTGGCTATTGTGAGGAATTGCTGACGCGATACAAAGATGATGAGGATGTGCGGGCAATAGGCAGCATGCATCTTGATAACCGGACATACGGCGATGGCAGTTACTACTTCTCTATGATGAACCGGACTTTCTGTGCTTGGGCTACATGGGCGAGAGCTTGGAAGGATTTTGATTTATTCCATAGGGATGTGACCCGTAAGCAGTTCAATCAGGTCTTGAAGGATTATGGTTGCGGATTGCGTATGCGCGAATATTGGTGTGAACGACTGGCAGAAGTGCAGAAGGATGCACTTAATGGAAGCAGTTGGGACCAGCAGTTCTGGATGTCTATTTGGCTGCATCACGGGAAGGGCATTATGCCTAATGTGAATCTGTGTACCAACATTGGTTTCGACGAGACAGGAACACATACGACCGATTCAAACAGTTCTGGGGCAAATCGCAAGGCTTATCCAATATTACCGCTGAAACATCCCACCTCTGAAATTATAAATCACGTGTCTGACCAAAGATTCCAAGAGATATACTTTAACCCAGTAGAGTATGGGCTGGGTGGAATGAAGAGACTTCCATATCGACTGAATAAGCGGTTGAAAAGGTTAGTTGGACATCGAGGTAGTTGGATTGGAAAGAAAAAGTAAGATGGAATTACGATACACATATGGTTTTTTGTGTGAACAAACTAGGCAATCAGTAGAGAAGGAACATGTTTCTGATACTCCTTTGCAGGTAAAGGTTTACAAGGATTGTTATGGACTTCCATTCAAGGAGCAAAGTTGCAATGGCGTTTATGTTGATGGAGGAGGGCTTTGCGTAGATGGAACAATTGTCGCCAATACATCTTTGACTTCAGGCTGGCAAAGCGGATATGAATTTGATAAGAATGAAGCGATTCCTGTTAAAGGGGAAGTTGTATTTATCGGTATGCTTTGCAATTATTGCTGGGGGCATACCATTACAGATTCACTATCTCATCTTTGGTGGTTCCATACCGAGGAGTATAAAACCAAGTATTCTGCACTTCCGATATATTATTGGGCGCCTCAACCATTGAAAGGTAATTATTTGGAGATGATACGCCTTGCCGGTGTTCCTATGGACAAACTAGTCTATTTGGATAAGTTGGTTCACTTTGAAAAGGTTATTGTTCCAGATAGTTGTTTTGATCAGACAGATGGTGGAACTCGTATATACACACAGGAGTATGTTAAATTGATAGACTATATTGTCAAGCAAGTAGCGAATTTGCCAAACGATGTTCCAGAGAAGATTTTCATGCTCAGGCCTAACCAAAGCAGACAGTATTTCAGCAATGAGATAATTAAGGCACTCAAAACAAAAGGGTACTCATACGTTGATCCTCTGAATTATTCGTTGCTTCAGCAAATCGCAATATACCATAAAGCCCGAGAGATTGTAGTCGAGGAGAGCAGTATGGCCCATAATGCGATTTTTTGTCAAAATGGGACGAATGTGATAATCCTGCGTAAATGTAATGCAGTCAATGAATATCAGGCGACTATTTCGCAAATGAGGAATTTGGATGTAACCTATGTTGATTGTCATTTGAGTGTATTGACTCGAAGCGTTTTGCCTACTGAAGGTCCTTTCTTTTGTTATGCCAATGAGGAATTTTGCCAGTGTTTTAATGTGGAGTACAAGGGATTCCCATACAAGGAGTTCCACAAATGGTTGAGTTACCATAATTATTTCACGGAAGACGTTCATTCCTATGCTGATAGACTTCGGTGGGATGTGGAATATGCTGAAATCTTTGCACGAGAGCTGACACATAGCAGAAAGAAGATTGAAAAGAAGCTGGAATGGGTTAAGCATTTGCCATTTGTTCCCAGTTCTTTCCGAAAACGTGGTTTTACTTGGCTTGTAAAAAAATATATGAGAGGATTGATGTGATTATGATTTTATCAATTATTACAATTAACTACAACAACAAGTCAGGGATAGAAAAGACCTTGAATAGTGTGTTGTCCCAAACGTCAGGTGATTTTGAACACATCATTATTGATGGAGGTAGTTCCGATGGTTCCGCCGACATCATTAAGGCATACGCCGAGAAAGCACCATATAAAGTAAGGTGGGTATCGGAGTCGGACAAGGGCATCTACAATGCCATGAACAAGG
>DCGV01000027.1 GCA_002314725.1 Bacteroidales bacterium UBA1769 | reverse complement strand
GAAACAGAAGAAAATGATGAGGTTGAAGAGGAAGAATCCGATTATGGGGATCTTTCCATAGCATTGTTTAATAAACTTAACCAGCTGTTGCGAAAGATAGCGCTTCAAAAGACCGATTCTACTACCAAAATAATAGGTGGGCAAAAACAACTCTACGAGCTTGTTAAAGAGTATATTGATGAAGAAGAGGTCGGTAAACTTTCGGATTCGGCGTTCTTTGTTAAGCACATCAATCCTGCTCTGAAAGCATTTACTTCATATATGTTGACTCCTATTCCTCAGTATTATAAGCGATATAGGAAGACTATGCCTGAAGAGGATAAAGGAAATTGGAACGCGGATATTCTGAATGAAATGCTTGAAACTTATAAGAACGGAAGGCTTCTATCTCAAGAGCAGGCTTTATTGGTCGGTTTCATAAACAATATTGCCAGTTCGCTATATAAAGTCAAGAAAGACAAGTTCAAATCCACCAGCCATAAATATCTGGATGCATACAAGAGCCTTTGTCGTCCTGTAATAGGCGTGGACGAAGCAACTGATTACAGTGTCATAGATTTCTACGGAATCAAATCTTTTGGACACTATGCAGTTTGTTCATATACATTGTGTGGTGATACTATGCAGCTTATGAAAGAGGATGGAATCACCGACTGGAATATTCTCAGAAATCCACTTCTCTTCAATCAGCTGGAGGTACATAACCTTAATGTCTCATACAGACAAAGTGAAGAACTGCTATCCCTTGCTGACAAGATTTATCAAGTAGAACGCGGTGTTAAATCTCCATATGAGTGTTTTCTTAAGGGTCGGCAGACTCCAAAGCCACTTTGGCTCGAGATGGATGATGAAGATGAGAAAGCGGATTGGATATCTCGTAGAGTCCTTGAAATAGTCAAAGCATACGACAATAAAATGCCGACAATTGCTGTCTTCACGGACAGTAAGGAAAAAGCAGATAAGTTGAAAGAGGCCATTGAAGACTGTGATGTCCTTAATCCTGCCGGAATTGATGTGAAAGTGTGCTCTGACAGTAATTTGGAAGGCGAAAAAACACTGCGAATATTCCCAATCGACCAGGTTAAGGGTATGGAGTTCGAGGCCGTGTTTTTCTATGACATTGATGATATTGAATCCTCAAGTCTTATCAACAAGTATTTGTATGTCGGCCTATCCCGTGCTTCAATGTACTTGGCCGTCACGTCAAATGGACGGTCTGAGAAGATTTCCTGCATGTTAAGAAATTACTTTTCTGCAGATGGCAGATGGGCCTGATTTGCTTAACTGTTTAAGAGGTTCTTATATTCTTGATATAGCTCTTCTGGAATGTCCTTGTTCCATTTCTTGAGAATGCTGATTTCAAGTTCGACTTCAGATAATGTCCTTTGCGGATGCTCATCCTCCGGTTTCTCTATGACGGCGTCTTCTTCCGGTATCTCGTCAGAGTTGAAGTCATCTGAATCTCTCCATTTGAGATAATTTATATACAGTTCAAGAGCATACGTCATTATGCTCTTTTTTGCAGTATTCAGTTCCGCCATTACCGGAGTGATCTGGAAATCAGATAAGTATAATTCCAGCGCTCCAATATTGTCCATTTTAAGGATACTGTCATGCTTTGAGTCATATTTGCCGCGGATAACAGTATCAATATCTGCCTTGATTCCTCTAATTATGCGACGAATCTCCGCATCTTCCTTTCCAACCTTTCGGAGATAAAATCTGAATTCAGGTTCATTTGAGTTCTGGGTAACAGTATCTTCGGTAACAGGAGTATCTTCAACGACTTCTTCGGTAGTGGTGTGAAGCATTTCAACCTCTTCATCTCCCTCTTCGTAATCGTCCATATATGAGACCTCCCGACCATCGGCTGATCTGCATCCGTAGGGGTCGGTATAATCGACAGGAAGACCTTCAAAATGACGTCTCCACTGCCTTTTTGCTGAAGGAAAGCCAAATCTATTGTATAGACCCACATTGTCAAGAATGATAAGTTTGTCCTTTCCTGCCGCAGGCCTCAAACCACGCCCAACCTGCTGTAGGTACATTGATAGTGATTTTGTAGGCCTCGTAAGCTGAATAAACTCCAGATCTGGACAATCAAAGCCTTCGCTGAATATATTCACGTTACAAATAATATCAATCTTGCCATGCCTGAAGTCTTCAACGTATTTCTTTCGCGTATCTGCCGGTGTTTTATCGTCTATTGCAACAGCCTTGTATCCTTTTGCAATGAATTGTGAACACACGTGGGCATTATGAGCTTTAGTAATGGTGTAGATAATTCCTTTTTTACCTTTGGCATAACGCTCATAAGTTGTAACGATTCCAGCACGAATTTCGTCCTTGTCCATGATGTCAGCAGCCGCCTCATCAAGATAGTCTCCGTCGAGTGCAAATCTGCTGATACTGTTGATATCCATTTGAATTCTTGATTCCGGACGGATTGAGTAATATTCGTAATCACACAGCCATTTATCTTTGATGAACTTTGCCACAGGATAGGATGTGATCAATTCATCGAATTCCGGACGGAAACTCTCGTGACTCATTCTATATGGCGTTGCTGTTACACCTAACACTTTTGCACGAGGGAATGAACGAAGTATTTTTTTGTAGCTGTCAGCTTTTACGTGGTGGGCCTCGTCAATGATGATAACATCAAAATCCTTGTCAGTCCATCTATCGAGTCTGCGGATGAGTGTCTGCACTGATGCAATCTGAAGAGGATAATTCTTTTGCTCTCGATTATTGGCAGCAATCATTGCGTGGGCAAGATTATATTTTATCCCCAGTGTTTCATCAATTTGGTCCAGTAATTCGATTCTGTGCGCCAGGAATAAAATCTTGACGGCAGTTTTTCTTTGTGCTCCCCAATCAAAAAGATCCCTTGCTATGGACACGAACAGCTTCGTCTTTCCCGTGCCAGTAGGCATTTGGAACATAATGCTGCGCATTTGCGTCCACATTTGGTATATTTTAGCCTTCCCTTCGGATTGGTAGTCTCTCAAAGTCCTGTCACGATATGGATTCAAATCATTGAAGTTGATTCGATGCTGATAACCGAAAGGTGATAGGTATGTCGCAACAAGGGCGGCAATGAGGGCGGCGGAGTCTTCCTGATCCTGCATCAGGAAAAAAAGGTCCCTGTCGATCTCAAATTGCGAGAAATTGTTTGATACGACAAACTTCTCTGAGCCTATATGGTTGACCGGCATATTGACATCACCGATAAATGAGGTCTGAATCTGAATATATTTGTGCCAGTTCTTGACGAAATATCTTTTCAGCAAATCATTGTTCGGAACCACCGGCGAACCAATGAGTCCATCACGAATCATCTCCGTTACCGTCAACATCAGAATAGCTTTGTGAGGCGCTTTTAATCCGCCGGAGCTGATGGTGTGAAGATGTGTCAGAAGTTCAATATAATGTTTAACGGTATTATCTTCCATTATTACTGGAGTATGTGATGGTTTCTATCTAAGTAAAACTGATTTGATTATTAATGTTGATATGCTTATCCAAAGGTTCTATTCCTCGAAATAGTCAGTGTCGATTCTCTTGATTTCGTAGGTTTTCTTTGATGATACGCCGACGTTGTATTCAATCATGAATCTTGCCAGCTCCTGCCCATCGATGAGCACAATTTTCTGCTGCAATCCCACGACATACTGTCTTGCTTCTTTACTGTAATTGCTCGTGGTGATGAATACTCCTTTTGTGGCGTTCTGGCCGACCAAAGCACCGGCGAACTGCTGAATGACGGGGCGTCCAACCTGTCCACTCCATCTTTTGGCTTGAATGTATATCTTGTCAAGGCCCAATTTGTCCTCGTATATGATTCCGTCAATTCCTTCGTCATTGCTGAGCCTTGTAACTTTAGCAGAGTCTGCGAATGAGCCACCATATCCCATCTTAATCATCAAATCAACCACCAATCGTTCGAAGAATGCAGGAGACTGTTCCATGACTTTAGCCAAGATGTCTGCCGCCAAATCATTCTCAATACTCTCATACGCCTGCTCCAGTTGCTCTGTTGGTGTGAGAGTGACTTCTTGAACGGTAGGTTGACCTCCAGTTGTGGTTTCCCTTACCCTGTGAGTAGTATTGTATTGAGCATACTCTGGATAGGCCATCAAATCATTGATGGTCAAGTCAGTATGTGTGTCAAGATACTCGCGTCCCCGCTGAGTTATTCTATAAATGCCATTTTGAGGTATGTCAATAAACAATGCACGGCG